>DAOTWP010000295.1:0-46291 GCA_034435675.1 Anaerolineae bacterium | reverse complement strand
GCCCGCCGCCGCCCCGCGCTGCTGCCAAAACTCCCACAGCAGGCGCAGCCCGGCATAGACCGCCAGCACCAGCAGCGTGTAATAGGTGATTTCCGGGTGCCCGGCGAGCACGTTGCAGCCCAGCGCCACCGCTCCGAGTGCCGTCCAGGGGGCGCTGGCAGGTTTGCCCAGCAGCGGCTGTCGCCGGATGACAAATTCGACCAGCAAGAGCAGCAGCGGCAGCCACGCTGCCCCGGCAATAATCATCGGGAACAGGGCGTTGATGACCATGAACCCGGATAGCTGGTAGGTCACGCCCGCCAGCGCCGCGCCCGTGCGCCCAATGCCGATGCCGCGCGCGAACAGGAACATAAACGCACCCGCCATCCACAGCGTCACCACCGTGAACCAGCCGTATGCAGCAGGCAGATCGAGCACATAATACAGGATGTTCAGCGGATAAAGCGTGCTGGGCTGCCCGGCAGCGAGGAATGGCACGCCCGCCAGTTGATGCGGATTCCACAGTGGAATCTCGCCCGCCGCGAGCTGCTGGCGGATGAATGCCTTCCACTGCATGTTTTGCAGCACGAGATCGGAGATCAGGTGATTGTAGGGCGTTTCCGGCACGCCTTCCTGCGCGCGGTAGGTTGCGTAGGGTTCGTACCGGTAGAGATTTTCGGCGGGCAGCATCGTGCGCCCCCCGGCAGTCTGCTGCCAGAAGAGCAGCAGCGGCAGGAAAAACAACCCGGCAAGAATCAGGACATCCGGCATCCGTCGGCGCATGGTCTGTTCCTCAGGCGACCCTCAGAAGAGGCAAAAGCGGCGCTTATTGTAGCACAGCGCCACTGGCTTGGGCGCAGGCTGAAACGCCGCCTCAGCGCAGCACCGCCAGCAGCACCAGCGCGATAATGCCCAGCGCCATCAAGCCGCCGCAGACTGGCGTAATTGCCTGCGCTGCCCATTCCGGCAGAAAGATGTCCGCGATCCAGTCGTGCCCGCGTTCTGCGCCGTGCTGCTGCGCTATTTCGGTCAGCGGGCAGCGCCGCCCGTTGCCCAGAAAGACGACGGTCTCCAGCACCAGCGCCCCCAGCGCCAGCACCAGCAGCAAATCATAGGTGCGGGTCAGCGCCGCATACCAGATGTACAGGATGCACGCCGACATAAACAGGAAAATCACAGTGTGCAGGGTTTTAATCAGTGCGAGCAAGGTTGTTCCCTTTGATTGCCTATGCCAGATACGGCACGGGCTGCGACCGCGCAGCGTGTGGGAGTGTTTCCCCGGCGTAGAGCAGCACAATATCCAGATCAATCACTACGATATTGATTTTACTTTCATTGATGACCCGCTGCACTGCTGGATCAAATGCTGTGTCAGAAATGGCGACAGGAATGCTCAGGAAGAGGGGGCAATCAGTTCGCGCTCATCGAGCATCGCCCGGTATACAGGATACTGCCCGATGGCACTATACAGCTCGTGGGCGATGGCGTTGCGCTCTGGAAAGCACTTGATTTCAGCGGCATGAGCTGCGCACTCGTGCTGTTGATTTGCCGGGATAATCGAGCATCAACGAATAGGGTATGCTGGAACATGGGAACGCGATACAGTGCGCGTTCAACCTGCCAGTCTTTTTTCTGTAATGCGCGGATGCGCCCTGTTCATGATGCTGACCCAGTGCGGGCATCGTCCAGCCTTTCGCTACGGAATTACACGGTTGTTGAGCATTGTGTTTGCCACGCGCACCAACCGCCGCAGTTCTTCCTCCAAGTCCTCGGTGATGCCTTCCTCGATTGCCGCCTCGCGGAACAGGTCGCGCGCCTGGCGCATTTTGTCCTGCCCTTCGCGCAGCAGCGCCAGCCCCTGCCGCAGGTGCGCACGCGCATCGCGTGAAGCGGGGTTGGTGTACTGCCCGCTGAAATCCCAGCCGTGCAGCGCCGCCACTGCGCGCAGTTCCGCCTGAAACACCGCTACCGTATCAAATGCCTGTGCCGCGCCATTGCGCAGCAGATTTTGCAGCGCCAGACTCAGCGAAGGCTCCATGCCAAAATCGAGATCGGTAATATCCCGGTAGCGCTCGTCTACATCCTGAAGCGTGCCCGGCTGCGGGCGCAGCGCCGTCTTTTGCGGCGACATGCCCGTGAACACCGGATACAGAATGCCCACGCACAGGTTATGCACATCCATGCGGAACTGCTGCGCATCACCGCGCGCGCCGCCGTCCAGCAGTCGTGAACTGTTCAGATCAATAATGCGCAGCAGCTTGCCATCCCAGTAAACATGCTCCAGTTTGTGATCGAGATAGACAATGCCCTGCGCGTGCGCCTGTGCCAGCAGATCCGCGAATTGCAGCGCCAGCGCCAGCCCTTCCTCGCTGGGCAGCCGCCAGCGTTCGCCCGGTTTGCTGGGTTTCATCAGGTAGAACAGGCTGTGGGTGCGCGGCAGATATTGCAGCGCCAGATACGGACGCCAGCCGCGCCCGGCATACTCTGCCAGCGCCGCCGCAAACGCGCCGGTATCCTGCCCCATGCTGACCCCCTCGCCGCCCATTGGCGCTTCGCCAACAGCAGAAACAAACCCGCAGTCGAGCAAGTCCACCACATGCGGATTATCCGCCAAGCGGCGCAGCAGCAGCGCCTCGTTGCCAAAGGCACGCACCTCCCAGCGCAGTTCGCCACTGCCGTTAAGTGTCAGATGCTCCGGGCGCAGCAGCTTGAACGCCACCGTTTGCCCGCTGCGCAAATCAACCGCCTCCAGCACACGGGCATAATGCCCCAGCGCGAACGTATCAATAAACTGGTCAATGCGATAGAGGGCGTTCAATTCTGGCATGCGTCATTTATCCATTATTCTGGCTGATCCTGCTGGCTGATCCTGCTGCTGGCAGGTTGTCTGCCCGGATGGTCAGCAACACTTTATCATTTTTGGGGGCATGCGAGTAGGGGCATGCCTGCAAACCGGGGTGGCTGTGCGCCCGGCATCCGCCGTGCAGCCCGGCAGAAGACGCGGTCTGTGCTGCCACGTGTTTGGCGCAATATACGGAGAGATTGCTTACTGCGTGATGAGTGTCACAAATTATACCGGTTCAGATTTCGCAATTATGCCTATAATCAGAGTAGGATGTACAGCGATGTCGTAACGCTGCTTGCATCCCGCAGGTGCTTTTGTAGAATTACTGTAGGTCTACGTAGTCAAGGAGTCCGGCATGTTAAATTCCGGTCGCGGCATTCGCCTACGCGGCAGCGCGCGCACTAACGTCGGGCAGGTGCGCGAAAACAACGAGGATAACATTCACCTGTGGGCAAATGACCAGGTTGTCCTTGCCGTTGTCGCCGATGGCATGGGCGGCGCGGCAGCCGGAGAAGAAGCGAGTCGGATTGCAATTGAAACCATCACGGAAGGCTTTCCTGATGTTGCGCAGGGGGATTTTTCTGAACTGGAAATGATGGGCGAACAGGCAGTTACAGACCGGCTGCGTACCACCATTCGTAACGCCAACCTGAACATCGTGCAGCGCGCCGTAGTCTTTCCTGAATACAAGGGCATGGGCACCACCGTAACGCTTGCCTTTGTGCGCGGCACACATGTCATCGTGGCACATGTCGGTGACAGCCGCGCCTATCTGGTAGACGGGCAGGACACCCACATCACCCAGATCACCGCGGATCATAGTTTTGTCGAGGCGCTGCTTGCCGCCGGACACATTACGGCGGAACAGGCTGAAGACCACCCCATGCGCAATGTCCTCTACCGCGCTCTGGGACAGGGTGATGAAGTTGACATTGACGTCTATTACAGCCAACTGCGTGTCGGCGACCGGCTGGTCCTGTGTTCCGACGGGTTAACCCGCCATGTCAAGTCGCAGGAAATTGCCACCCATGTAATGGCGGACGAAGATCCGGCAAACGCTGTGGAGAAGCTGATTGACCTGACCAACTCACGCGGCGGAGAAGATAATGTCAGTGTCATTGTGATCAAAGTAGAACAGGACCCCACAGTAACTGCCGCCCGCAACAAACGCGACACCATGATTATCGAAGTCCCCGAAGAAACCGACGACGACACCGTTTTGCTGCAAACGAAAGATGACCACAGTGCCCTGCTGGACCATGCCGAAGGCGAAGATACACTGCCCTCCAACCCCGTTGGGTTTTCCGTTAATGGCGGCGACCAATCGCCCGATGTTTACCGAGCTGACACGGGGGATAATGGCTGGTTGGAGCGCCACGAAGGACTTCAGGCACGCTGGCTGAAACCCCCTTCACTGGAAACGCCGAACCGCATGGCGCAAACCTCTGCGATCCAGTCGCAGACCCCTATCCACACCCGCCAGCAGGAGGCAGAAGGCGAAGGGCGCGATACCTCCGCGCCGGAGCAGTAACCGCCGCGCCCGCCGGGCAGAAGCCGTTTAAAGACAGCCGCGCAGCAGGTAGCAGGTAGCGCTTGGCTGTTAGCCAAAGCTAAAAATCACGGGCTTACGTTGTATTCGCGCTGCCTCTCTGGTGAACACCGTTCTTCGCGTCCTTTGCGCTTCGCTTTGTAACACCGCAAGGCTTTACCCCGAAATCCGAATGCCCACCGCAGTGGCTCCTTGCGCGCAAATTTGCATCATGCGTTATAATGGGCAGCGTAAAAGGTTTAGAATCAATTTGTATCCGAATCAAACCGAACCGAACCCGTAATCGGCTGCTCAAGGACAAAAACTGATGTCCGAACGCTCGACTGCATATCCTTCTGAGGCGACTGGCTGGCACGCTCCCGATACGCCACTGCGCGAGCTGCCCACAACAGGCATCGAAACACCGCGCTGGCAGCTTGCTACCCTGCCGGAAACGCTAGACGCTGCCCCGCAGCAGCCCGGCTTGTGGCACTTGCCCGCGCCAGAGGACACCCCGTTTTCGTCTCAGGATCGCTCGGTTGTGACCAGTGTCCGCCCGCCGACGAGCAGTGCCGTGCTGCTGACCGCAGCCGCTGCCCCTGCCGCGCCGCGCCCGGAAGATATCGCCCTCGCGGCGTCAAAACCGGAATCCAAACCGCTTGCTGCCCGCCCGGAAGACGAAATCTTTAATCTGGTGCGCGAAGTGCAGCGCGAAGCTGGTCTCGAAGACGAGGAAACTGTGCAGGGCGTGCCCGCGCCGGAGGACAACATTCTGGCGGTGGCGGCAAATGCCGAAAGCGAACTGGAAGCGCTGCGCGAAGAGGCAGATGATTTCTTCGACGCTTCGATGACAGCAACCGAAATTGACGCCCTGCAAAGCATGATGACGGGTGACGAAGCTGCCGCCGGGATGGGCGCGCTGGCGGCGCTGGCAGAACCGGAAGCCGGGACCGCAGCGGAACCGCATCCGGACGACTCGCAGCCCACAGCGGTTGACCCCGCAGAGGTCGCGCGCCGCCGTCTGGCAGAGCTGGAGGCGGAAAGTGACGAGGGCACGCCCTACAGCGCGCTGGATGCAGCACCTGCCGCCGCCAGCACCGCTGCCGAGGCAGCTACCAGCCCCTATGAAGACCCGGCAGAAGTGGCGCGCCGCCGCCTTGAAGAACTCAGGGACAACCCTGACCTGAGCATCACCGCGCAGGGGACGGCATTGGGCACAGCGCCGCTGGCACCCGTGCTCAGCCCGCAGGAAGAACAGCTTGCGCGGCAGTTTGAATTCACCGAACAGCAGGTGCGCACCCTGCGCGACCAGTTCTATCAGGGACGCCTGAGCCGCGAAGACCTGGAACTGCAACTGCGCGACCTGATGGTGCTGGATGATAAGAACACCTATTGGATGATGGGTGTTGAGTCCGACCTGTGGTACAAGTTTGAGGACGACACCTGGAAACCGGCTGAACCGCCGCTGCTGGATGCCCTGCGTCAGCAGGAACAGTCTCTGAGCGGCTATGCACCGGCACAGCCAGGGGCGGGGTATCAGGGGCTGGATTACCTTGAAGAAAGCGCACAGCCCGGCACATCTGGTACACAGGAATGGGGCGGCGCACAGCCCGGCGGTTTGCGCGTGGACGAAAACTACATGCCGCTGCCGCAGCAGGTTTCTGCGCGTGACCCCGAAGCAACCATGGTTGGACCGGCAGCGTTTAAGGATCAGCAGACATTTGCGCAGGCGACGCTTGCCGGGGCAACCGTGCCTTCCGCCGCCGTCAGTTACCCGCAGGAAGTCGGCATCCCCGCGCCCTATGCCGAGCCAGTGGCAGCACCGGTGGCAGAAGGTGAAAGCGAATACGAACGGGCAGTGCAGCGCCGCCGCAGCAACACCACCCGCAATGTCATTTTTGCGCTGATCGGCATGGTCGCGCTGGTGCTGCTGGCAGCAACCGGCGTCGTACTGCTGGCGCTGTCGCAGTACAACAACATCCGCACGGAATGGGACGAGCCGATCAACAACCTGCTGGTCTATGCGCCGGAATTTCAGGATGTGACCATTCTGGATGTTAACGGCAATCCGATTGCCGAACTGAGCAGCCGTCAGGGCGCGCGCCAGGAAATCAGCATTGACCGCATGTCGCCGTTCGTGCTGCACGCCGTCATCAGCAGCGAAGACCGTCGTTTCTATGAGAACGCCGGGTGGGACCTGCCGCGCATTGTCAACGCCTTCTTTGGCAACCTTGTCGCCGGGGAAATTGAATCCGGCGCGAGCACCATCACGCAGCAGATTGCCCGCAATCTGGTGTTGATCCCCAGCGGCAGGGAATTTGGCTCCGAATACGAACGCAAGCTGCACGAACTGGTCATCGCCAACGAAATCGCCGTGCGCTACAGCAAGACGCAGATTCTGGAGCTGTACATGAACTCGGTGTTCTTTGGCAACCTGTCCACCGGGGTCGAAGCCGCGTCACGCTTTTATTTTGGCGTTCCCGCCAGTGACCTGAACACCGCACAGGGCGCGATGTTGACGGCGATTATCCCCGCGCCGGGCATTCTCAACCCGGTAGATCGTTCGCAGTGGCTGGCAATCCGCGATGCGACGCAGAACGTGCTTCAGGATATGCTTGATGTTGGCTGCATCCAGTTCCAGCACGGCGTCTGGGCGCAGACAGGCGATCCCTTCTGCATCAACCGCAACACCACCGTGAATGACGGCGGGCAAACACAGCCGCTGTTTGACCTGGGCACGAATAACACCCTGCGCTACAACGAAAACGGCGACATCATCGGCGGGATTATCACCGTGCAGCTTGCGCGGCTGGATCGCAATTACGAGCCGCGCAATATCGCCCTGCGCTACCCGCATTTTGTGGACTACATCCGCTTGCAGCTTGAAGACATTTACGGCGCGGAAGGCATGTTCGAGCAGGGTCTGACCGTGCGCACGACAATTGACCCGCGTGTGCAGGACTTTGCCGAGGATGCCATTGTCGCCTATATGCCCACACTGCGCGGCACCGGCGTCAACTCCGGCGCGATTCTGGTCAGCGACCCGCGTACCGGCGCAATCCGCGCGATGATCGGCAGCCCGGATTTCACCGACGAACGTATTGACGGGCAGGTGAACAATACGCGCGCCTGGCATCAGCCCGGCTCAACCATCAAAGTGATTACGTATACGGCGGCAATCAGCGGGGTTGACCTCAACGGCAACGGCGTGATTGAACCCGGCGAATACCTGACCCCGGCGAGCATCCTCTGGGATGTGCCCTTTGCTTACCCCGATGGCACGCAGATTCGCAACTTCAGCGGCACATTCTCCGGTCCTGTGCCCGTGCGCGGCGCGCTGCAAAACAGCCTGAATGTGCCCGCGGTCAAGGCGTTCCAGTTTGTCGGCGCGCAGAACTGGCAGGCGTTTGCCGAACGCATGGGGCTGGAATTTTTGCCGGAAGCGCAGATCACCGACGCCACCGCGCTGGGCGCAACCGATGTGCGCCTGTTCGACATGGTTGAAGCATACGGCACAATCGCCAGCGGCGGCAGTTTTGTGCCGCTGTACGGCATTGAGGAAGTCACCACCGCATCGGGCGAAAATGTGACCCCGCCGCGCGTACAGCCCGCCGCTGCGCTTGCGCCGGAAGTCGCCTTTGTCATGCAGGATGTGCTCAGCGATGATACCGCTCGCCAGCCGGCTTTTGCCCCCGGCGGTCCGCTGACGATCAGTGGGCTGCCGCGCCAGGATGTGGTTGCTGCCAAGACAGGCACCACCGACGGTGGACGCGACCTGTGGACGATTGGCTTCACCAATAACTGGGTAGTCGGCGTCTGGATGGGCACATTCAATAATGCCGAAACACAGGGCACGTTCGCCGCGCTGGTCGGCGCGCCGATCTGGAATCAGGTGATGACCCGCGCCGTGCAGGTGGCAGGTCCGTCGCAGTTCCAGCCGCCCGCGAACGGCAACGTGGTCTCGGTGACGGTCTGCTCGGTGACGGGCGCGCAGTTTGGCGATGGCAGCCGCTGCCCGGTGCCAGGGCGCAGCGAAATCGCCCTGCGCACGCAGCCGCCGCCCGGCGCGGATTTCTCCTTCCTGGTGGATGTGCCCATCAATTCGTGGACTGGTCTGCTGGCGAACGAAGCCTGCCCGCAGCCGGAAAACATCCTTCTACAGCGTTTCGTCAACCTCAGCGATCAATCGGCGGTGAACTGGCTGAATACGCCGTCCGGGCAGGGCACGGCGACTCTGCTGGGGCTGCCACAGCCGGTGCAGGCAGCGCCAACACAGGGCTGTACGGCGGGCGTGACCATTCCGGTGGTCAGCCTGAGCGAACCGTTTGAGAACCAGACGCTCACGGGCAATGCGCCGGTGGTCGGGACGATCAACGCTGGGGTGGAGTTTGCCTATTATGAACTGAGCATTGCTGATGTCAACCGCCCCGACCAGTTCGGCGCGCTGGTTGACCCCAATGGCAATACCATCGGGCGCATTACGACGCAGCCGGGCGCAGGCAGTGCTCAGCTCGCCATCTGGAATACGGCGCGGGTTCCCAACGGCACGTATATCCTGCGGCTGGAGGTCGGGCGCAGCGGCGGCGGCTTTGTGCGGCGCACGGTGCGCGTGAACGTGAACAACGTGCCGCCCACCGCGACCCCGTCGCCAATCCTGCCGACTGCAACGCCGAGCTTCAGCACGCCGCTGCCGTTCGACACGCCAATCCCGTTCGATCCGCTGTCAACGCCGTTTGGCGGGGGCAGCCAGAACGTAGCGCCCACGCAGGATCAGGGCTTTGTGCTGCCGCCATCTGACAGCGGACCGACGCCGACGCTCGACCCGCTGGGCTGACAGGCAGGTACACGCAGCAGCAACCAGGCGCACGCATAACGAAACTTCGGGACGCAGGGACACCCCCTGCGTCTTTTATTGCGTGGGGCAGGCGTCGGTTGACGCGCGACAGACACAGGGCTACGCTGAGTATTAGCGAGGCGATGGCTCTGTCAGAGTGGAGGTGTGCTACTATGATGCCGCCCCGGTATACAACGCGAGTGCTGCTTTTCGTCGCGTTACTTGCTGTGATGATGCTCACCACGCCCACGTTCGGGCAGTCTGCTTATGTTGCCACCGTCGCCTGGAGTCCCGACGGCACGCGGATTGCCGAAGGGCGCAGCGATGGCATGGTCGTGATCCGTGACGCCGCGACAAATCAGGTAATCCATACTTTGAACGGGCATACCCAGATCGTGTATATCGTGGCATGGAGTCCAATTCAAAGTGCCAACCGGCTTGCCAGCGCTGGACCTGATCTCACAATTCGCATCTGGGATACCAATAGCGGGACACTCGTGCGAACATTGACAGGGCACCAGATGCGGATTTTCACATTGATTTGGAGCCTGGATGGTACTGAACTAATCAGCGGAGCACTTTCAAATGATGTACCTTCAGAATTCCGTGTCTGGGATGTACCAACCGGAAACCTGCTGTACGCTTTGCATTTGGGTGATTTGCATGACTTACGCTGGAATTCCACAGGTACTCAACTTGCCTTGGCTACACTTGGCGGGATGGGTATTATTGATGGATCGACTTTCCAGTTGGTTGGGCGAATCGACTATCCAGAGCTTTCGGGTGAGGGGTTTGACTCGTACAGGATTGCATGGCACCCTAATAATAGGTTAATTGCCAGCGGCAGCCTCAACGGAACAGTTCGTATCTGGGATACTACTACGGGACAAATCACATTAACAGTACCTGGTGAAAACATCCTGGGCATTAGCCCTCCTTATCCGACCAACATTGTTGCCATCACCTTCAATGCAAACGGTAATCAGATATTGGGGCTTCGCGCAGACGGGAAACTGCGCCGGTGGGATGCGACCACAGGACAATTGCTGGAAGAAACCCAGCTTTCGGTCACAGGTATTATCTATGATGCTGCGTTTAGTCCAGACCTGACCAGGGTAGCCTATGGCGATGCCAGCAGCGCGGCGCATATCCTCCCTCTGCCCGCCCGCGCTCCCGCCGCCCCACGCCTGCCGGACACCCTCGCCGTCTTGCTGCTCATGCTCGCGGCGCTGCTGGCGTGGCTGGTAGGGCTGCGGTGAGCACAGCCCGACGCTAGGGGCGCTCGGTTTCGGCAGCATCCTGCGCAGACGCTTTCACGCCCAGGTCGTCCAGCGTGTAACCGTGCGGGTAGCTGCGCGCCGACTGCTCTGTCAGCCGATACGGGGTGCGGCGCGGGGGCAGCACATGGCGCAGCAGTGCCGCCCGCAGCAGCATGCCGCCTTCCAGCAGTCGGGTCAGCCAGCGCGGCTGGCGGGGATAGCCAAACGCCGCCAGCAGCGGTTCGTCCATCATGGCGTACAGGCAGCGCCGCACCAGCGGGTGCAGCAGCGTGGGGAACCAGCTCAGGAACACGCCAATCGTCGCGTCGCCTACCCGCCGGTTGCTCGCGCTGTAGCGGAAATTCGCCGCCTCGTAATCGCGGTTGAACTGCTCGAATGCCTCGTACGTCGGCGGAATCTCCTTGATGCCCATGCGCCTGCCCACTTCAACCCAAAAATAATAGTTGGCGCGGTTTTCGGTAGGCGCCGGCGGACGCCAGCCAAAGCGCTGCGCCCAGCGCACCGGCTCGTAGATGAACACCGACAGCACATAGAGGAACTCGTCGTTGGTGATGCTGGCATAGCGGCGGTGCATCTGGTTCATGCGGCGGATCGCCGCCCGCCCACGTTCGCTGTCATAGCCGTGTTCGACAAACTCGGCAATCAGCAGCGCCGTGTCGTCGTAGCGCTTCTGCCCGTGCTGGTAAAACTGCCCGCTTTTGTCCAGCAGCGCGGACATGCTCGGCACGGCGTAGGTGCGGAACAGCGCGTATTCCAGCGCCCGCCGGGTGATCCAGGGCGCTTCGTACATACCGACCTGCTGCACGATTTCGACATGGTCGCGCTGCGGGTCGAGCGTTTGCAGGTGGTTGAAGCGGTCAAAACGTCCGGGGAACATGCGAACTCCTGACAATCCAGTGCCAAACAATCCAGGGCTGACTTGCTGGTGATTATACATCAGGCGGTCTAGGACTAAAGACAGTTGCCAGCCCTGCACGGGTATTGTAGAGTTTAGATAGAAGGTTGTTATAACATAGCTTGAGGGCACTGGTCACCAAAACAAAGCGCCGTACAATGGTGATGTTTTGGTGCCGGTGGGCACTGGTTGCAGGGGACGTAATGGCTGTGGCACTCATTGACAACACCCTCTTGGCTGCCGATGAGGTTGTATTCGGGGAATATCAGGTGCAAATCGCGCGGATGTCCAGCGCCGGGTGGACGCCGACCATGCCCCCGTTGTATGCGACCATCACCGACCGGCGGATACTGCTCAAACCGCAGACCCGCCGCCGCTATTCGCCTGCCATCATCCCGGCGCGCCACATCTTGCAGCACCAGCACATGCTGCTGGGGCAGCACAATGGTGTCGCGCTGGTGCTGAGCAATGACTACACGCTGTATCTGATCATCGGCTGGCGCGACGGTGACAAATTCATCAAAGACCTGCACAAAATGCTTGCCGCCCCGCCCAAAGTCCGCTTCACACAGGAAATTGATACGGCGGCACTGTTCAAATTGATAGATGCAGTAAAGACTTTATAACGTTATAATGGCGTTCCAAAGGATATAAGCCCCTATCCATAAACCTGCTTTCCTGAACAAGGGGATCAACTCCCTTGCCCGCGGTTACGGATAGATACTCAGGAACACTGTTATGACGTTCAACCACACTCAGGTTGCGCCCATTCTGGACGATGTCAAACGGATCAACACAGTCAGCGCGGCGGGCGAAGCACGCTGGCTTGCGCGTGTCTGGCGCAGCACACTGCTGTTGTGCGGGCTGACACTGCTGCTGCTGCTGGCGGCGCTGCTCGTCGGGCGCTTGTTTCCCGGCAGGCAGCTTGCTTACGTGGTCTACACGGCGCGCGAAGGCAGAACCAACGCCGATATCTATATACTTGATATAGATCACGACTTGCAGTACAACCTGACCAACACCCCGGAGTACGACTTGCAGCCGGCATGGTCGCCGGATGGGGCGCGGATGGCGTTTATCAGTACGCGCAGCACGGGGGGACAGCTTTACGTGGTCGATGCCAGCGGTGCTAACCTGCGCCGCCTGACACAAGACGACAACTTCAACCACAGCAACCCATTCTGGTCACCGGATGGGCGTTCGATCTACTTCACACGCGGGCAAACCTTGTGGATTATTGACGCCGACGGCGGCAACTTGCAGCAGTTGACCACCAACGGCACAGAGACGATCACCATGCTGGTTGATCTCAACCCCACGCTGCCGTCCAGCCGGATCACCTCGCCGGATGGCAGCCGGACGCTGTTTATCAGCTTTCGCAACGGGGAATGGGGCATCTTTGCGCAGGAGACCGTGCAGCCGCCTGCCGCCCCACCGCCGCCACAGCCCATCGCCACGCTGGGCAGGGTGTATAACGAGCCGCCCGTCTGGGCACCAGACAACCGCTATATCGCCTTCATCCACAGCGGCGGCGGGCAGCGCAGTCTGTATGTAATGCGCAGCGACGGCACCGACCGCCGCCAGCTCACCTTCAGCCGCGATTATGTCTCGCAGGTGCAGTGGCGTCCGTGAGAGAGCGGGCAGTGTCACTTTGCCTCACCTTCGTCATCCAGCGCCAGGTGCACCTGTTCGACCAGCATCGTGCCGGAAAAGCGCCCCTTTTGCAGCACCTTGAAAATGCGTTCGCGCAGGCTGGTAAATTCTGCGTTGGTCAGTTCCTTGCCCGTGATGACGATCACCGGAATATTGCGCGTCACCGGGTTCGCCTTGAGCACGTCCATCAGTTCCATGCCGGACATGCCGCGCAGTGACAGGTCCAGCAGCAGCAGCGCCGGGTGCTGCTGTGCCAGCCAGACGAGCGCGTCCTCTGCGCTGGCAACCGCTTCCACCGCGTAGCCCGCGCGCTTAAGCACACTCGCCAGCAGGGTGCGCTGCCCCATGTTATCGTCCACGATCAGCAGTGGTTTGCGCGTGGGCACCTGAATCAGCCGTTCCAGCACGGACAGGATTTCCTCCTGATTGGCGGGCTTCTTCAAAAACACCGACGCGCCCAGCGAATACGCCGTCGCCTCCTGATCCGTCACCGTAAGGATGATCACCGGAATATAGCTGGTAGCGCTGTCGCGTTTCAGGTTAACCAGCAGTTCCCAGCCGTTGATGCCGGGCATGACCACATCGCTGATAATCACGGCGGGCTGTGCTTCACGCGCCAACCGCAGCGCATCGTCCACATCGCTGGTCGTCACCAACTGGTAGGCGCTGTCACGCAGGTAATCTTCCAGCAGTTGCAGCGCGGCGGGGTCATCGTCAATCGCCAGCAGCAGCGGGCGCTCGTCGCGTGTCACGGTCAGCGGCGCGTCGTCAGGCGTATCCTTACCGAATTCCTGATGTGCTGGCAGCAGCACCAGGAAGGTGCTGCCCATGCCCGGCGTGCTTTCCAGCCAGATATAGCCGCCGTGCATCGTCACCAACTGCCGTGTGATCGCCAGCCCCAACCCGGTGCCCTCGTATTCGCGCACACTGGAGCCATCCACCTGCCGAAAAGCGTCAAAGACAATCGCCTGATCTTCCGGCTTGATACCAATACCCGTATCCTGTACCTTAATGGTGATCCATGTGCCGCCCTGCTGCTGAATCTGGCTCAGCAGGCGCGGCTGCCTGCCAAAGTCCGCCGCATTCAGTGGGTAGGCGCTCAGCGTAATACTGCCTTCTGTCGTGAATTTGACCGCGTTGCCAAGCAGGTTAATGACTACCTGCCGGATGCGCCCCCGGTCGGCATAGATGATCGGCAGTTCCTCCGCCAACTGTAGTGTCAGGCGAAGCTGTTTTGCCTCCGCCTGCGGCAGCACATCGTTAAAAGTTTCGTGCAGCAGTTCCACGATATTCAGCAGGCTGAACTGCAATTCAAACTGCCCGGCCTCAATTTTGCTCAGGTCAAGCACATGGTTAATCAGTTCCAGCAGGTGCCTGCCGCTGGTATGCACGCGCTGCAAGCGGTCTTCCTGCTTGTCGCTGATGTCACCATACGCGCCGCCGAGCAGCATTTCACTGTAGCCGATAATCGCGTTCAACGGGGTGCGCAGTTCGTGGCTGATATTCGCCAGAAATTCACTTTTCAGGCGGTTAGCCAGCACTGCCTGCTCGTACAGGTCAGCATTGCTGACTGCCAGCGCGATCTGGTGCGCCAGGTTGGTCAGCATGGCGTGATCTTCCGGTGTGAATGCTTCCTGCGTCTGGTCGCTGTCCAGCCCGACACTACCGATCAAACGCTCGCGCACCACCAGCGGTGCCAGCAGCGTGGTCTGCACCCCCAGTGCCCGCAGCGCCTCGTTTGTGTTTTCATCTGCGACGAAGCGCATCACCTGATCGACTTCGAGTGTGTGCTCCGCGCTGTTGAACGCCTCAAAGATGGCGCTGTTCGACAGCGAAACCAGACTGCCCACACTGCCGGTTTCAGGGTACTCCGCCGCCAGCAGCGCTGTACTGTCGTCCGGGTTAATCAGCACGATGCCGCAGTGTGGCACCGCGAACACTTCGGTCAACAGCCGTGCCGCGCTGTTCAGCACCGTGCGCGTGTCCAGCGTTGCGCTGATTGCGGTTGCGGCGCGGTGCATCCGGGCGAGGCGGTCCGCCCGCTGGCGGATGGACTCCAGGTTGGCGGCGACCTGCTCATGCAGCTGCGCGTTTTCCAGCGCAACGGCAACACTGCTGGCAAACGTCAGCATCATCTGCAAGTCGCTGTCGTCAAACGCGCCTTCGCGCCGCGACTCGGCAGACAGCACCCCGATAACACGGTTTCTGGCGTACATCGGCACCATCAGCAGCGATTCCGGCGCATCGGGCGGAATGTAAAACAGCGGACGGCTGTCGTCCCGTTCGCGGCTGCCGCGCCAGAATGCTGCCGTCGCCGTTTCGATGACCTGCGAAAGCAGATCGGTCTGCGGGTCAAAAGGCAGTTCACGCCGTTCTACACCACTTTGCGTGTGGGTTTGCAGCAAAATCGCGCGCCGATCCGGTTCGTAGATGCCAAACTGGAAGACATCCGGCTGCTGCAAGCGGTAGACTGCCTGATAGACAATCCGCGCCAATTCCTGAACATCAAGCGTCGCGTTAACCGTCAGGCTGATTTCGCTCAACGCCGCCAGATCCTGCGCGCGTTCGCGCAGTTCTTCGTACAGTCGCGCATTGTTGAGTGCCATCGCCAGTTGGTCGGCAATCGTCCCCAGCATTTCGGCATCCAGCGGGTCGAAGGTGTCGCGAAATTCGCTTTGTACACTGAGCGTACCCAGCAGGTGATCGCTGGCAAGCAGCGGCAGAATTATCTCCGAGGCAATGTCCGGGAACAGCGCATCGGGGCGGAAACGCGGGTCGCTGCTGACATCGTTGACGATGACCATCTGGCGCTGCTCAATCACCCAGCGCGATAAACTGGGGACACTCAGTGAGAGCAGTCGTTGGTCGGGCGTCATTGCCGCCTCTGTTTCGCCCAGCGCGCCGTACAGCGCGATGGTTTCCAGGGCGTTCTGTGCCGGGCGGTAACGCGCCACGCGCACACAACGATAGCCGAAGCTCTGGCACAACAACTGCGTGGCGTTGTGCAGAAGCTGCTGCGTTTCGCCGCTGGCGATAATCGTATCGGACACGCTGGCGGCAGCGCTGAGGCGGGCGGTCTGCTGCTCCAGCGTCTCCATGAGGTCATGCATTTCGCTGACATCGTCAGTCATTGTGCTGTACGCCATTGGACGCCCGGCACTGTCGCGCAGCAGCACCACCGTCACTCGCGCATGAAACAGGCTGGTGTCATAACGCCGCAGTTGCAGAATGCCGTGCCAGTTTTCGCCGCTTTCGCTGCGCCGCTGGAGCACCGCGCGCCAGAACTCACGATCCTCCGGCAGCACACGATCTGCCAGTTGCAACAGTTCCGGCACGGGCGCTGGCAGGCGAAACTGCCGATGCCATGCCGCATTGGCATAAATCACCCGCCCGTCCAGCGCGCAGATGTCAATGGCGCTGTTTGCCTTGTCCACAAGCTGCCGGAAAACTGTAATATCCGCGCTGATGGCGGACAGCACAGCGGCGGAGGACAAGCCATAATCGGGGGACTGTGGGTGTTCCTGCGGTTGTTGAGTCATATGCCTGCTGCCGTAATAGTCTGAACGCTGCTCCTCAGTATAGTCCAGAATCCGGTTTCCTGTGTCTGGACGCTGCTGCTCCATATCGCTATAGTTAAATTTGCGCCCTCAACCGTAACGGTTGGGCGCGGGGATAGAGCAGGGGTAAAGGGAGCGCAGCCCTCGAAGGCAGCGCGCCATGTCTGCCACCCCGCAATGCTGGTTGAGATGATGGTGAGTGCGCCAATGGTACCTTTTGATGCACAATGTCCGAAGCAACGCGCTGCCCTGCTGTTGGCATGGCTGCTGCTGCTGGCGCTGACTGCCTGTGCGCCTGCCGCCCAGAATATCCCCGCCGCCGGGGATGCTGCCGCGCAGCCGGAACAATCGCCGCGCGCGGTGGTTGAGCAGTTCCTGAGCGCGTGGAACGGCGGGAACTACGAGGCGATGTTCAACCTGATCGCCCAGCCCAGCCGCGATCTGTACCCGCTGCAATTGTTCACCGCGCGTTACCAGCGTGTGGCTCAGGACCTGGAAATCGATAGCATCAACTATGTGATTCAGGGCGAAACGCTCAATGGTGAAACCGCCATCGTGCGCTACGGCATTACACTCACCTCGCCGCGCTTTGGCAGCATTGACGACCCGCTGCGGGTGATGCGGCTGGTCAGCACCCCGCGCGGCTGGCGGGTTGCATGGTCTATGCTGGACATCTTCGACGGTTTAGCGCCGGACGGGCAGGTGCGCGTTGACACGACCCGCTTACCACGTGCCAGCATCTATGACCGCAGCGGGCTGCCGCTGGTGCAGCAAAACGGCGCTTCAGTGGCAGTGTTCGTCTCGCGGGACAGCATGTTCGGCGAAAACGAATGCATCAACCTGCTGACCATCGCCCTGCGCCGCCCCCGCCCGGAAATGGCAGCGTTTGTCGGTGGCTATAACGCTGATACGCTGTTTTATGTGGGCGATATGGATCCCGACGCCTATGCCCGCTACAGCGGCGACCTGAATACGCTGTGCGGCAGCAGCGAGGCAAACGGTCGGATTCGCACCCGCAGTACGCGCGGTTATTATGGGCGCGGCGCGATTGCGCATGTGGTCGGCTATGTTTCTCCCGTGCAGGAAGGCGAACAGGGACGCGGCTACCAGCCGGGCGATCTGGTCGGGCGCGATGGTGTCGAAGCGGCTTACGAGGCGGAACTCGCCGGGCAGGCATCCAGCGTGATCCGCATCGTTGAACCGGGCGGCACGACCATCCGTGAACTGGGCGGCAGCAGCGGGCGCGCGCCGCAGCCGGTCATGCTGACGATTGACCGCAACCTGCAACTGGCAACCGCGAACGCGCTGGCAGACGCCTTCTTCTATGCAGGCGGCAACTGGGGCGCGCCAGGGCGTGCGGCAGGCGGCGGCGCGGTGGTGCTGGATGTCAACACCGGCGCGGTGCTGGCGCTGGCGAGCTATCCCACCTATGACCCTGGCATCTTTAATCCCGATCTGTGGGGCTTGATCTTCGACCCGCAGGCGTATATCGCCGGATTCGTCAACGATCCGCGCGAACCGCTGTTCAACCGCGTCACACAGGGGCAGTACGCCCCCGGTTCAACCTTCAAGATCATCACGACTGCTGCCGCCGCACAGGAAGGTTTGTGGACCCCGGACGAAATCTTCTACTGCGATGGGGTGTGGAACGGGCAGCCTTTCGGGGATACCCTGCCGTCACGTTCGGACTGGACCCTGGTGGACGGGCTGCCGCCCACGGGCGATGTGACCATTGCCGGGGCGCTGATGGCGTCGTGCAATCCGTTTTACTACACGGCAGGCGCACGGCTCTACAACGAAACCGGACCCGGCACGCTGATGCGCTATGCGCAGAGTATGGGGCTGGGCAATCCTACCGGGCTGCCGCCCATCTACCGCGAAGCGCCCGGAAGCCTGCCCTCGCTGACCAGCGTCGAGGCGGCGATTTCCAGCGCTATTGGGCAGAACGATGTGCAGGTAACGGCGATCCAGATGGCGCACATGGTGGCAGGCATTGCCAACGGCGGCACGCTGTTCCAGCCGTTTATCGTGCAGCAGGTCGGCGGCTTTGACGGCGCTCCAGTGACGTTTAGCGCCACGCCCACCGCACAGGGCGATATCGGGCTGACGCCGGAGACGCTGGCGATTGTACAGGACGGCATGTGCCGCGTGGTCAGCGATCAGGAACGCGGCACCGCGCGCTTCGCGTTCCAGGCAATTGCGTACACCGCCTGCGGCAAAACCGGCACGGCACAGTCCGGGCGGATTGAACCGCATGCCTGGTTTGTGGCATATGCCCCGGCGGATAACCCGCAAATCGCCATCGCTGTCGTCGTGCCCAATTCGCGCGAAGGTTCGGAAGTGGCAGCGCCGATCACGCGGCGCATTCTGGACGCTTACTTTGGTGCGCCTGCTGCGCCCTTTCCCGAATGGTGGAATACTGAGCCGTATATCGAATTGCAGGTGCCCACTGGCGGCACCGCAGGAGGCTAGCGGATGACGGACGAAAACATTGTGCGCTGTCCGTCGTGTGATGGCTATGGCTGGGTGCAGGATGACTTTGCCGACGCCAGCAGTGCCGAGGACTGCGACTGGTGCAAGGGTGTCGGCTATGTCTACAGCGACCTGCGCGGGGTGCATCGTCCCATTCCGCGCGAGGCGTGGGCGGCAGTGGCAGCCACGCTGGAGCGCCTGGAAATCGCACGACTGCGCGAGATGGGCTACAGCGGGGACGCGAAAAAACCTTGGGAGCAGGCGGTGCGTGGTGGGGGCAGTGCCCCGCCCCCATCCGATGAGCAGATGTAGCCTATGCTGGCACAGACGCAAGCGGCACAAAAAGCAGGGTGTCCCTGTGGGACGCCCTGTCCGTTTTTGCCTGCCTACTGCTTCTTCCCGCTGTCGTTCCTGCTGCTGCGCACAGCCCGCTCATTCACTACCCGCAGACGGCGCGAGACAATAATCACACCGACCAGCCCGAACGCCATCAGCGCAATCACACCCATGCCGCCGCTGCCCTGCACGAAGTCGTCAAACAAGCCGCCTTCAGGGAGCTGCGTGGGGATTACCCCGAACTGATCCGGTGTCGGCGTGGCGATCTGGGCGACCCCGCCGCCGGGGGTGGGCGGTTGCAGCGTTTGGAACAACGCCGTCGCAGTCAGCGCAACACTCGTCGAGTTGAATTCAGGCGGGACAATCTGGTCCTGCGTCGGGGACGCTTCCGGTCCGCCGGTGCTGCCGCCTGCAATCGCCGTCCCCGCGTCGCTGGTCGCCCGAGCGTCCACCGTCCCCTGTGCGTCGGCGGTCTGCTGCTGAATCAGGGCGTCCTGCTGCGCATCGAGCGTTTCCTGCGCCGACTGCGTCTGCGCGCTAGCCGTTTCCTGCGCCTCGAACTCGGCGGTTGCCGTTTGCGCCTGCTGGGTAGCAACAGCATCGCTGGTCAACTGAATAGAGAGTGCCGTTTCGGTCAGCGGCGCGGCAGTTTGCTGTTCGATATTCGCAAGCTCCGTTTGTGTGGAGAGCAGCGCCACCTCGGCGTTGTTGGTTTCGATAAACGATACCGTCTCGGTGATGCTTAGCGCCACCTGATCGGGACCACGGTTGCTCAGCGCCAGAATCAGCACCAGGCCGAGGACGACAATGCCGACGAGCGCAATTGCCGCAAAGATGAACACGCGGTTCGGTCCGCCGCCCTCCTGCGCTTCCTCGCCGCCAAAGTCGGGTTCATCGCTGTCCGTGCCCAACGGGAAATCGTCGTCGCTGATGTCGGTGCTGTCATCCCCAAATTCATCATCGAAGACGAAATCATCACCGGCACTACTGCGCAGGTCATCCAGCCCACCGCGCTTCCCGCCGCTGCCGCCTGCCGGTTGGTCCTCAAAACTAAAATCATCATCAAAGTTAAAGTCGTCATCATCAAAGATGTCGTCATTGCCGCCGCGTCTGCTCATCTCTTGAGACCCCTTTCGTTAGCACAGGGCAGGTGTCGCGCATTTGCCGCTGATTATTTGCCATAAACTTCAAGATTCGCCAGTGGGATATTGACTGTCCCGCCGGTGTTTAATTCCACCACTGCACAAAATACACGCAGTCCATTGTCTATCAACTGGGGGGGTTTTGGCAAATCCACAACTCTGCCCCCCACGCCCGCATGAGGATCGCGTGTGACCAGCACATTTGCGCCGACTTTAAGCGGGGTTGGCTGCGGCGCTGGCGGGCGTTCCCCGGCGCGCACGGCGATATTGACCACCAGTTCGGGGCGCTGGGTGGAAAAGCGGTCACCCATCGCGGCATCAAGTGTCACCTGCTTGTTGACGAGCGCTGCCAGCAGGGCAAAAATGGTCGAATTCATCCGCGCCGAGCCAAAGCCTTCGGTCAGCATGATTGCGGCGTCCATCTGCCGCGCCTGTTCGCGCAAATCGGCATCCATGCTGGGGGCAACAATCCCGGCAAAAGCGACTTCCTGCATGACCGCCAGCCCGCTTGCCCGCAGCGGCTGCCGCGTAACGACGACTGCGCCGCGATACTGAATGTCTAGCGTGTCTTCGGTGATATTCTCCAGCCCAATCGTAGGCTCCACGCGCAGCGGTCCCAACCGGTTTTTGCCGTTGCCCCACACGCCCTGAATGAGCGTGCCGGTAGCTTCGACCACCACCCCGCGACCAGGAATGACCTTAATCACCCTGCCATTGACCCCGGCTTCCTGTTCAACCAGTTCCGGCGTTTCCTGCAGGATGATGCGCCCCTGCCCGATATAGCTGACCAGCCCGGTGACCGGGGCACTGACCACCCGCCGCCCGTGCTGCGCCAGCGTGCGTCCGACATCAACCGCGTTGCGCAAATCAACGGTGACATAGTTTTCCAGTTCGGCAGGATCTTTCAGGCGCAGCTGCTGCGCTGCTTCGACGATGACATAGCGTGCGGGAATGGTGCCGTGCGCGACCACCTGCTTGATGTCCACGCGGTCACCCATATTGACACGCACATCCCCGATGGCGTCTTCCGGCAGTACACTGTGCCGGGTGAAGGTCGTCAAGTCAAGGACAAAGCGTTGTTCAACGTAATCCACTGCGCAAATCCCCCGTATTTTCCTGCGGTTGCAGATCGTCTTCGTCCGGGAAATCCAAATCGGGCAAATCATCCTCAGCACTGCTGGTGGTGGGGGCAGGTTTGCCACGCTGCCCGCGCTTGTCACGCCCGGAAGCGGACGCAGGCTGTGCGTCGGCACGCTGCCCGGCGCGCGTGCGGCGTCCTCTTTGCGGCACTGGGGCTTCCGCGGCTTCTCCGGCAGGTGTTTCGGCGGGTGTTTCTTCCGGCTGCCGTTCCAACCAGCGCTCGTCAATCATCATCGGCGCATCGCCCGTAATCTGCGACAACCACAGCGGCATCAGCGCGGCACGCCTGTGGTCATCAGCAGGCAGCGGCAGCGGACGCCCGCGCAGGTCAAAAATCAGCCCGGCTGTGCCGCCTTCCAGCAGCATGCGCTCACGGCGTTTGCTGCCACCCACTGCCGCGCCACCCAGCGGTTTGTACTCGACCTCTGCCTTTTGCCCGCTGCCCAGTGCGTAAACCCATAGTCCGCCACCTTCCAGCTTATGATCGCTGCGCAGCCCACTGGGCGCAATAATCGTAACCTGCATTGCCGGTCTGCCGGGTCGCGGCACACCATCCAGACTGATTACCGTGCCGAGGGTTTCGAGGTTGCGGTCGTCGAGCATCTGCACCACCGCCTCAGGGTTGACCATTGCCAGGCTGCCCAACGCCGGAATCAGCCCGAACGGGTCGGACTGGAGCAGTGTCACCCCGCGCGGTTGCAAGGCATCCAGCAGCAGCAGGGCGCTCATGCCCGGCGAGCCGGTCTGTGTCAGCGCGGCACCGGCGGCAATCAGCCGTTCCAGCAGTGGCAGCGGTGTTTCGTCCAGCAGGTCGACTGCTTCAGTCCACTGTGGGCGCGCATGTTCCAGCAGCGCGCTGAGGATGGCGCGCACCAGTGCATGTTCGATGTACAGATCGCGCAGCGAACCGGGCACTGTGCCGGGGCGCAGCCCTTTGTTCAGCGTGTAATTGTTCAACTGTGCGCGGCTGACAGGAAACGGCAGCCAGCGCTGGATTGCCTCAACGCCAAGCGCTTCCAGCAGGTTGTTGGCGCTGTGTCCCACACCATAGTCGGTGCGAATGGTGGTGGACGCGCGGTTGTTCACCGACGCCGAGAGCAGGCTGATGGCGCTGCCTACATCAACCGCCAGCAGATTGCCGTTTGTCTGGCGTCCGAGATAATCAATAATCAGGCTGTAGGTCTGCGAGGTTGGCAGCACGCCTGTCGCGCTGATGCTGCCCAGCGTCTCGAAACTCTCATCGCCTTTGCCGCGCATGGCATCGAACGCGCGGGCAAGCTGCAACTGTGCCGATTCGAGCGCTTCGTCTTCCAGCGAGGGGCGCACATTATCAGCGATAAACAGACGCGCCTGCCCTTCAAACAGCGCACGAATCTGCGGCGCCAGCACACTGTTGCCAGCGAACAGCACCGCCGGGCGCTGCGCAGCATCCTGAATGCTGACTGCCAGCCGCGCCACCTGCGCCAGCCGCAGCACAGGCATTTGCGCGCCATCCTCCGTGCCGCCGGTGATATAGATCAGGTCGGGACGGCTGATCAGCATAGCATTGAGCAGGTCCTCTTCATCGCGGTCATCTTCCAGCGAGACGGTTTCGACCACCTGCACATACGTGCCCGCCGCCGCGCGCAGCCCACTGGCGATGCTGACATCGGGCACCAGCCCGACCAGCACGGCGCGCATCGGACGTCCCAGACTGGCGGTGATAATCACGGCGTCCACGCCGGAACGGTCATTCTGCTCCGGGGTGATGATGCCTTCCTGGTTAACCAGCCGCCGCCCGGTGCTTTCGCTCAGCTTTTGCAGCGCATGTTCCAGCCCCACGCCGATATCCGCGATGGGTGCGCCGCTGGTGGTGCGCACACGCGCCTGTGCCACCAACCGGTAATGCCCTTCGACCAGATCAATCAGCACCGCGCGGGTATGCACGTTGCCAAAATCAATGGCGAGAACGGAGGTCATATCCGCCATTGCTTACCCTCCCCCTGCCACACGCGCCAGCAAAAATCCGATGCGTTCCGTGAAAATTGTCAGACTGGCGAGAATTGCCCCGCCGTACAGCGCGCCAAGGGTAATCACAAGCACCCCTTCGCCGACCACACTCATGCTGCGCACCAGCAGGTTGCGCCGCACACGCCCGGTCAGCGGGCTGCGCCGTGAAAGGTACTGGAAATAGACCAGTGTGCAGGCGACTCCGGCAAAAATCAGCAGGGTGTTGACGATGCCCCCGTGGGGCACAGCCGCCGGGCGCGGCGCTGCCGTTGCCGCTGCCAGTGGCAGCAGCGTGCCAAAAATCGCCCCGGTCACCGCTACCGCCGCGCCAACGCCGATGACAAACGCCAGCGCAATGCTGCCCAGCCGCCCCAGACGCGGAGACAGCGTTTTGAGCAGCAGCAGCCCTGCCAGCAGCAGCGGCAGCGCCCCGATAACGATGCCGCCCAGACCCCCATCAGACGAAAACATCGTCGCGTTCAGCCAGGGCAGAATCACGCTTTCGAGCGTGACGATAGTCACAAAGCCTGCCGCCAGCCCAACAAACACATATACCGCAAGGCGATAGAGGAAATTATCGCCCAGCAGATAACTGAACACCATTAAGGTCAGGACAAACCCTGCCCACAACCCGATTTGCTCAATGCTCATTGTTGTTTCCCCCGGCGTGCCAGTCCGCGTAAGATGTTCAACAGGCTGGTCAGCGCGATCAGCGCGACAATGACGACAATGCCCAGCGTTTGCGCATACCAGCGTTCCTCTCGATACGGCGTGCTGGCAGCGCTGGCACGCAGCACCGTGCGCGGTCCGGCTGTTGGGACGGCAGTTGGCGCGACAACCTGCGTCGCTTCTGCTGTCTGCTCCGCCTCCGGTAGAGTCTCCGGCTCGGCAGTCGCCTCCTGCGCGGCTTGAGGCGCGGCGGCAGGCGCACGCTTGAGCAGGGCGGGCGCGGGCACATCGCGGCTGCTGCCCGCAGGCAGCGGCGGCGCTTGATCCGGCGGCACATCTTCGATGTCCACAAGGAAGGCGGCGATCCAGCCTTCGACGCCGGTCGGCAGCAAAATGTTGAACCATTCGCGGCTGTCATCTTCGCCCAGCACGCGCACTCTTTCGCCCGGTTGCAGCGTGCCAACAACGGCGAACGTGGTGCCAGGACCCCCACGCACATTGACGCGCGTGCTGGAATTAACAGTCGCCACGCGCACAAATTCCGGCTCTGTTGGGGCAGGTGAGGCGGTGGGCGCCGCTTCTTCCGGCGTCGGTGAAGCAAATGGTGCTTCTGCTGCCGTCGGCGGCATTTCGGGCGTGCTGGTGGGCGGTGGCGTCTGGGTGGGCGGCACACGGGTGGGCGGCGCGGTAGGTGAAATCTGCTGTGGTGCGACTGCTTCGGTGGGTGTCTCCGGCAGACTTTCTTTGGTCGGCTCAATACGCGGCGCGGCAGGGGATTCCTCGGTTGCCAGCGTGGGCAGCGGAATCACGATGGGCGGCACAACGGGCGCTTGCGTCTGTTCGGCGGGCGGTTGTGTGGTTTCCGCTTCGGGCGTTTCTGGCGGCGCTTCGGTTTCTGCCGGGACGGGCGTCAGGGTTGCGTCGGACAGCAGGGGTGCGCCCGCCGCCAACAGCGTGCTGTAGGTGTAACCATCCCCATAGCTGACGAGCATGCCACCCGTACCCGCGCTGCGCGCCTGCACATATGGCGCGGCAAGCGGTGCGGCAGCATAGCCTGTTGCCACCACCAGCGGCGCGGGCACAGACGGTGCAATCTGTTCCGCCCATGCGCGCACATCCTCAGCGCGTTCGGCAATCAACACCAGCAGCGAGAAATCCGCCAGATTGCGATCACGCAGCCCGGTTGGCTGCCCGCGAAAATCGGTGGACAGCAGCGCCGAGTCGCTTGCCAGCGCCCGCAGCCCCACCACCCCTGCAGGCAGGTAACGCAGGATGTAATAATCACGGTTAGCAGTCAGAATATCACTGCGCCCCAGCGTTGCCAGAAACGCCGGGTCAAGCGCCAACGCTTGCAGCAGATTCGCCGCGCGCAGCAGCCCGGTAGGGTTCGTGCTGATCAGCACGGGGCGTCCGCCGTTGAGCAGAATGTGGCGCAGCAGGGCGTCGGTCAGCACATCCAGTTCTGCCGCGCCGGACGGTCCATATTCCACGGCAACAAGCACATATTGCCCTGCGCGCACGCTGTCCATCGTGTTATAGGCATACCATGCCGGGCTGCGCGGCGCGAACTGCGCAGGCGGCAGGCTGCCGAAGCGCACCGCTGGGAACGAAGGAAGCAGGCTGTTCAGGAACGGCAGCAGCACCGCGATGGTAATCAGCAGTGCAACCAGCAGACGTCCGATTTTCAAGCGGCGGCGCACGCGGCGGCGCGGTCTGGCAGCGGCTGCGGCTTCTGCGGTGGGCGCAGGCACAACGCCCGCGTCGGGCAGACCAACCATCGTATCGGCGAAATCAGTATCGAGGAAATCGAGATTGGGCGAGTCGTAGGTGAGGTCAATCGCGGAAAGCTTTGCCGGTTTGACCGCGCCGCTGACGCCGGTCATCTCGCGCAGCAGTTGTGCCCGCTGCTGTTGTTCGCGGCTCAGGTCAAGCGTGCTGACCAGTTCCGGCGCGCCGGTTTCCAGCGGGGCGGGTGCCAGCGTATCGCTGATGCCGGTCAGCACCGATCCCGGAGCCGCGCTGGCGGCATCGCTGCGCATGGGCGGCAGGTTCAGTCCTTCTTCGCGCAGCAGCTTAAGCCGCTCATCGAGTTCATCCACCGGTCGATCCCCGCGCTGGCGTACCGATGCGGCAGCGCTTGCACCTGCCCCGGCAGACGTGGACAAAGCGCGCAGCCATTCGGGTGCATCGGGCGAAAGCTCAACGGGCGAGACGCCTGCCCCGCTGCCTACCTGCGAGGACGCCATCAGCGCGTCAAAATCCATGCCCGCGTCGCCGCTTTCCAGCGCTCCTGTGCCGGGAAGCTGCACGGAGTCAAATGACGCCATCAGCGCGTCAAGGTCGCGGTACTGCGTCCGGGCAGGTTCGCCCGCATCAAACCCCATTTCGGAGCGCAGTTCATCGAGCGTATCGTCGAAGAAATCATCATCAATGCCGCCAAAGTCTACCGAGGCAAGGACCGGTTCCTCGTCCAGCTCGCCAAAATCGAACCCGGAAGCAGGCATCGGCGGCGGCGTTTCCAGCGCTTCAATATCAAGGTCGCCCAGTTCGGTCAGCCAGTCGGGAGTTTCCGATTGGGCGGCTTCATCATTTTCGGGGGTGTTGAACCAATCAAAGGAAGGCGCTTTGTCGTCGTCAACCGTCACGCCAATACTGCTGAGGAAGTCAGCATCGGCGGGCAGGGGCGCTTCTTCTGCCGCCATCCGAAAATCATCTTCCTCAAACTGGTCAGCGGGTGGAATGCCCAGCGAAGTCAGGAAATCGTCGTCGCCCACAGGCTGCACACCACCAAACTCGTCATCGTGTGGCGTATCAATGCCCAGCGAGGCGAGGAAGTCATCTCCCCCGGCAGGTTCAGGACTGGCGAACTCGTCATCGTCCGGCAAATCCAGTTCCATGTCCAGCGAGGCGAGGAAGTCATCCTCCCCGGCAGGCTCAAGTCTGGCGAATTCGTCATCGTCCGGCAAATCCAGTCCCATGCCCAGCGAGGCGAGGAAATCGTCGGCGGCGGCAGCGGGGAGCGCCTGCTCATCAAGCGCTGAAATATCAAATTCGGTCTGACCGCTATCGCCCGGGAAATCAGCGAAGTCTTCAAACTCCGGCAGCGCTTCCTCCGGCAGTTCGCCTGACAGATCGAACGGCGCGCCGCCCGGTGTGCCAAAGATGTCGTCAAAGTCCGGCTGTGGCGGCGGTTCCTGCAGATCATCATCGTCGTATTCGTCATCGAAGATATCATCGTCGCCAATGCCGAGCGCGCGCAGGAATTCGTCATCGGCGGCGGCGTCTGCGGGCTGTGGCAGATTGTCGAGAATCCTTTTCAGTTCACCGGTTTCGCGTGGCGCAGGGGTGGCAGGCGGCGGCGCACCGAAGAGGTCGTAGTCCTCTTCGTCGTCTTCACCAGACTCCAGTTCCGCTTGAAAACGCTGTTCGGCACTGAGCCAGTCGAGCGCGCCGGTGAGTCCGGTGCGTTCTTCGCCCGGAGCAGCCCCTGGACGACTCTCTGCTGTCATCCAGTCAAACGAGAGATCATCCTCTGGCATGGCGCTTTCAGACGACTGCGGCGCACCACCGATCCAGGGAAGCTGCCCGGTCAAACCGCTGCGTTCAGCGTCACCCTGTTCATCGTCGTCAGGTTGTTCATCACGTAGCCAGTCGAGATCGTCGAAATCATCGTGCATGGTGTTGTCCTGTCCCCGCCGCGACTATTCGCGGTAAGACCGATCCTGACCAATAAGAATGCGCACGCCGGCAACCAGTGTTGCCAGCGCGATGCCGAGCAGAATACCGCGCGCGCCGGCTTCCACCGGCACGGCATAGAGCCAGTCGCGCACGCCACCCACTGCGGTTTGCACGGCGGACAGCGGCAGCGCTGCCACCAGCACAAACAGCAGCACGGCAATGAATAGCATTGCCGACCACGACAGCCGCCGCTGGAGCAGCCGCGTTGCGCCGTAAACCAGCGCGAACAGCAGCAGCGCCGCCAGCGCCGACTCTAAGGAAACCTGCACGGTGTCGAGCAGGACAGCACTGGCGGGGGTTGTGCCTGTGGGCGGATTGCGCCGGTCCACCAGTGCCAGCCCCAGCACCAGCGCGAAGCTGAGCAGCAGGGTCAGGCTGTAAATGCGAGTGGGTAAGCGCATGCCGGGGCGTGCCAGCCGCCCGATATGCACCAGTGCCAGATTGAGGACGCCCACCAACAGGGAAATCGCAACGGTCATCAAGACCATTTGCAGAAAAAATGAGGTGATTAGTCCGATAACCGGGACTGAACCGGGACTGACCAGCAGCCCGATCAGGGTGAGCAGCCCCGCACCGATGGCAACCGCCGCCAGCAGTGCCGCACCAATTCGCAGCCGCATGCTTTATGCCTCCCCCCGGATCAACGCCAGCACCAGCCCAACCAGCATGCTGAGAATCACCAACCAGCGCAGAATGTCGGTGGTGACCAGTGCGCCAAGCTGGCTGGCAGAGTTGTTGAGATACGCGCCCGCCGCGTAGACTTCTTCGCCAATCAGCGGCTGGTCGGCAAACACATATGCCGCCGCCTGCCCGTCAAGCTGGTCGCTGACGGCGAGGAAAGGGCGATCATGCCGTGCCGCCGCCGCGCCCACCAGCGCCAGTTCGCCACCGAAGCTCCCCGCCAGCACATTTGCCGACAGCGTATCCTCGGTTTGCAGGCTGGTGAGCACCGCCGCATAAACGAGCGTGCGCCCCCCGGCAGGATACCAGCGCACATTGCCGGAACGATAGCGCGACATCGCCCCGCGCACGGTGTAGGCACGGCGCAGGGTGTCCTGTGCCAGCGGCAGGGTAATGCCCGCGGTAGTGGTCAGCACGGGCATGGCGTCGCCAATCGCGGCACGCTGCGCAATGTTGTAGAAGAATTCGGCACTTGCCAGCGCCAGCACTGTATCCGCGCTGCCCAGTTCGCTGCCGCCAAACGCCATGTGAATCGGACGGTTCGCTTCTATCGCTGCGCCGACCAGCGCGGGAATGCTGCGATACGCCGGAATCACACGCAGGATAAACGGTTCATGCCCCCTGCGCCGTGCCCGCCCGATGAATACCGCCGTGATGGCGGTGAGGGCAAACACCAGCGTCACCAGCAAAACTGCCAGAGTGCGGGTTGTGTCGTCCAAAGCTACCCCCGTGATAAAAACCTATCCACAAACCTGTCTTCCTGAACAAGGGGATTAGTCCCCTTGTCCGGCGGTGCGGGCGCGTCCCCACAGCAGATGCATCGCCCACCGGAGGGCTGGCGCTAACGGGACTTGTCGCGCGCTTCCAGCGCCTCGCGCAGTGCCGCCAGTCGTTCCGGGGTTTCCAGCGCGCGCGCCACATCGCGCAGCAGCGTGTGCCCCACCAGCAGACCCAGTGCCGGTTGCAGCACCCAGACCATCTGCGCCCCCAGCGGACCAAACGGTTCCAGCACATCCAGCGACAGCCGCACAGCGCCGGTCAGCCCGCGCTGTTCTGCCGCTGCCAGCCATACGTACATGGGGGAAGTTGCGTCCGGTTCGTGATTAGCCATAGCTGCGAGTATAGCACAGGCGGCAAAAGCACGAAACTTGCAGCGCGCGGCAGGTTGGGAAGTTAATACCGAAGCGCCGGGGAGCATCTAGATTTCGAGGGCAAATGCCCTGCCGCCCCGGCAGATCGAACCGCCAGGCGGCAAAGGGCGCAGAGAAGACGCTTACAGAAACGCAGAGGAACACAGGGTGTCATGTGATGCGTTCTCTTGCTCTTGGCGCTCTGTGTCGCTGTGGTTTTGCACGCAGCGCGATGTTTCCGCTAGCGGTTATGCTGCCGGCATTCGGTCTGCCTGCATGCGCGGCGCGGCGCGGGTTGTTCGCGCCTGCTCAATCGCGCTCAATAAGCCATTTCGCTGCCAGCAGTGCACCTGCGCTGATCAACAGCGGGGCGACAATCGGCAGCAGCACATCCAGCAGTATCCATGTCTCCGGGGACTTTGCCAGCAACTGCGCCACATTGATCAAGGCAAAATAGAACCCCGCCAATACCAGCGTCCACGCCACCGCCGTTGTGCGGTAGGGCACCGCCGCCCCCACGCACACACCGATGCAGGCAATCATGAACGGTTCGAGCAGCACGCGCAGGATCGCCACGCCGAAGCCGACCATCATCGCTCCCTGCGCCACATAGGGGTATTCGTCAATCGGCATGATATTAACCACGCGCAGCAGCACCAGCGGCAGGCTGAACAGCGCTGTCGCCAGCATGCCCAGCCCGATAATGTCAATCTGCCGCCACATCGCCGCTGCCGCCTTTGCCGCCACCACCTGGAACGCCGTATATGGCGTGGCGCGCATCAACGGCAGCGTGCTGTTGCGCACTTCTGCCGCCATCGCGTCTGACGAATCGTGCGCAATATGCGCAATCGAACGAATGTAGAAGAAGCCCATCGCGGGCAGCAGAAAAATCGCCGCCACGATCAGCGGAATAATCAGGCTGTAGGCAAAGGGCCAGACCAGGGTCAGCAGCACCAGCCCACATTGCAGCAGGTAGATGCGCAGCAGCGTCTCATATTCTGGCGTGATGGTGCGAAAATTACGCAAATGCCGGGTGACCATCGGGTGCGCACGCCGCGCCCACAGCGGCAGGCGTAAATCGGCTTCAAGGCGCGGTTCCTTACGGCGTTTTTTGGTCTTTGAGGCAGTCGTCCGATTATTCAGGGTAACGGTATCCACAAAATGTCCTCAACCAGCATCAAGCAATTATAGGCATGCACAGGGCGGTCTGCCACCCGCGCGCGTTCTATCCCTTTAGTGCCGATTTAGCGAAGAATGGTTCCCCGTCAGATGTTCGCCGTTGAAAACTGCCCTGCTACCCGCCGAAGTCGAGCAGCGTCACGCGGATATGCTGCACTGCCGCATCCGGTGACAGCGCAAGCCCCACCGCGCCCGCTGTGTTCGCCTGCGGGTCCTGAAAGCCGCCGCCATCGCTGATGAGCGACTCGCCGTTAACGTAAAAGATGAACGTATTGCCGCGCACCAGCACCAGCACATGATAGGCGCTGCCGCCTGCCAGCGCCGGGATGTCCAGTGCTTCAAAGCGGATCACCGGCAGTGTATCGTAGGCTGCGCCGCTGTCGCGCATGGTGAAGTAAAACAGATCGGCACGCCGCAGCCGTTCGGGCGTGGCATCCAGCAGCAGCGCCATGCTGTGCGCACTGCCGCCGCCAGCGACGACATTGAACCACACCGCTGCGGGGGTGTCACCTGTTTCTGCCGGAGTCAGCCAGACTTCGTAGGCATATGCGCTGAAATCCTCGCGCAGTGACAGCAGCCATGCATCCGGCGCGACGGCTTGCAGTGCCTCACCGGTTTGCCAGCGGCTGAGCGGACCACGCCAGCCACCCGTGCGTTCCCCGGCGCTGAATGCCGATTCCAGCACGGGCGTGCCGCCGCCGGGAGGTGTTGGTGTCACGGTGAACACTGGCGCAGTCGTCGGGGTGCTGCTGGGTGTCGGTGTTGTGGTGGGTGTCAGCGTCGGCGTCATTGTCGGAGCTGCGCTGGGCGTCAGCGTCGGCGCAGGACTGCCGCCGAATGCCAGCGCCGTTGCGGTTGCTGCGTCGGCAATCGCCGTGCGTGTCAGGGCGAAATCCAGCCCGGATTGTGTTCCTGTGGCGTTCAGCGCTGCCTGAGTCGCATTGAGGTCTTCAACCAGTCGGGTCGCCTGTAGCTCGCTTTCGCGGGCAAGCGCGGTCTGCGTGGCAGCCACCGGCAGGGATGCCCGTGTGAGTTCAACGCGCGTTGCCTGCTGTTCGACGGCGGCACGGGTCGCATCCAACGCTGCCTGAGTTTGCGCCAGCGCCTGCTGCTGCTGCGCTGCCTGTGTACCCTGCACTGCCGCCTGTGCCCCCGCAGACGCCACCGCCTGCACTGTCAGGTCGAATGCCCCAACCGTAGCATTGTATGCCAGCGCCGTGCCGCTTGCCGCCGCCGCCATGTCCTGCGCCTGCTGCGTGCGCGTGCCGTCACGATCCCCGGCGACCAGCACCAGCGAATCGGCAACCGGACGGTAAACCAGCCAGACGCTCAGCCCGACCAACGCGATCAACAGCAGCAGGGTGAAAAACGCCCAGAGCACCAGCCAGTAGCGACGTCTGGCAGGTACATAGCGGTATTGCTCTAGAGGTTTGCCGGGGGGACGCCGCTCGTCCTGCTCTGGCAGTCGTTCCGGAGGAGTCACCATTTTTCCTCGCTCATTCCAAAACATTTAGCCGTGACGCACACCGTGGCGCTCAGACGCAGACGCGGTATGCGTGCAGACAGGGGTAGGAAACCAATGCTATCATATATCAAGTGGTATCAGAACCAAACAGGAACGTTTTTGATGAGTGACGAAATCAGCCCACGCGCCCGGCGGCTGCGCGAAAGTGGCTATAAACTGACCAACGCCCGGCTGACCGTGCTGCATGTCATTGAGCAGTCTGGCACGCACATGACCTCCAGCGAAATCCTGAAATCCGTCAGCGCGGTAGACTCCAATATTGGACGCGCCAGTGTCTTCCGCACCCTGGATCTGTTCACGCATCTGGGCATCATCCGCCCGACCTATGTGGACAGCAGCATGACGCCTGCCTATGTGCTGCTGCCGGACGGGCATCACCACCATATCATCTGCACCTACTGCAACCGGATCATCGAATTTGATGAATGCGGGTTAGAAAGACTGGAAGCAGAACTCGAACAGCGGTATAACGTCAGGCTGAGCGGGCACCTGCTGGAATTTTTCGGGGTTTGTGCGGACTGCCGCTCCCGCCCCCCGGATGACGAGGACTAACACGCCGCTATGCACATTGCGTTTAACGGCTGGTTTTGGGATCAACCCTGGGCAGGCAGTGGGCAGTATCTGCGTGGGCTGCTGCACGCGCTGCAAAAAATCGCCCCTGACCTGCAAATGACACTGATACTGCCGCCGCACAACACAACGCCCGATGACCTGCCGGAAAACGTCAACACGCTGATCACACGCGGGCGCGGCGGGCGGCTGGGCAAAATTCTGTTTGAGCAGCGCACTTTCCCGCGTATGGCGGCGCAGGTGGGGGCAGACATCGCCCATGTTCCGTACTGGGGACCCCCGCTGGTTTCTCCGGTGCGGCTGGTGACCAGCGTGCTGGATGTCATCCCGCTGATGGTGCCCGAATATGCAATGGGTATCGGCAACCGCCTGTATACCGGGCTGGTCAGCGCCGCCGCGCGCGGGTCGGCGCACGTGCTGACGCTGAGCGCAGTTGCCCGCTTTGACATTGAGACGCAGTTGAACATCCCGGCGGACAATATCACCGTGACGCATCTCGCCGCCGGCGAGCAGTATCACCCGCAGCTTGGCGCAGAACGCGACGAGGCAGTGCGCCAGAAATATCACCTCCCTGACGAACGCTTTATCCTCTATCTGGGCAGTTTTGACCTGCGCAAGAATGTCAATCTGCTGCTGGCGGCATTCACCTTCGTCACACAGGCAGAACCGGATGTGCTGCTGGTGCTGGCAGGCAAACCACCCCGGCGCTATGATGGGCTGCTGTTCCCGGATTTGCCCGCTTACGCGCAGGAATTGGGCATCGCGGATAAAATCATCTGGACAGGCTTTATTGACGAGGAAGACAAGCCCGCCCTGTACCGAACGGCAGAGGTTTCGGTCTTTCCCAGTTTCTACGAAGGCTTTGGCTTGCCGCTGCTGGAGGCGATGGCGTGCGGCACGCCGGTGGTGGCGCTGGACATCGAAGTGATGCGCGAAGTCGCGGGGGATGGTGCGTTTCTGGTCAAGGATGACCCGCGCAAAATGGCAGGGGCAATGCTGGCGCTGCTGGGGCAGCCCCCGCTGCACGAGGCGATGGTGACGCAGGGATTGGCGCGGGTGAGCAACTTTAGCTGGCGCAAAACCGCAAAGGCAACGCTGGCAGTGTACGAGCAGGTGCTGAGGAACTGAGGCTACAGCAGCAATATATTGAACCCGGTGAGGTAGTGCCTCGCCTTCCAGAAAAATCCCGATTCTTCCAGGTAGATACGACAATGCTGATTACGTTTGAAGGCACTGAAGGCAGCGGCAAAACCACGCAGGTAGCGCATCTGGCGCATGTACTGCGCAAGGCAGGACATGACGTGCTGCAAACCCGCGAACCGGGAGGCACAGAAATCGGCGACCAGATTCGGCAAATCCTGAACGATCACAAGAACAAAGCCATGCACCCGCATACGGAACTGCTGCTGTTCTGCGCGTCGCGCGCTCAGCTCGTCGAACAGGTACTGCGCCCACATCTGCTGCGCGGCGGCACGGTCGTCTGTGATCGCTTCATCGACTCGACGCTGGCGTATCAGGGCTACGGGCATGGGCTGCATCAGGAAACGCTGGTGAAAGTGCTCAACTTCGCCACGCGCGGGCTGCGCCCGGACCTGACCCTGTATCTGGACATGCCGCCGGAGCGCGGGCTGGATCGCCGCCGCCAGGCATCGCTGTTTGGCGAGGAATGGAACCGGCTGGATGACATGGCACTGACCTTTCATTATCGCGTCTACGAGGGCTATGAACGTCTGATCGCCGCCGAACCGCGCCGCTGGGTACGCATCAATGCCGACCAGCCAGAAGACCGTGTTCATGCCGACATCCTCGCCGCGCTGGAAAGCCGCCTGAAGCTGCGTCTGTCGCCTGCCACATAGGCGGCGTCAGCGCCCCACAGCAGCGCCGGGCGTCGCACCGTATGCCCCATTTCCCCCGCATAGAGCAACCACAGGGCAGCCGTATGCCGTGCGTCCGGCGTGCAGCAGGTCGCACGATCACCAGTCCTGTAAGCTGAAACTATAGAAATGTCACGAGATGTAAAAATCCGTTGACAGATGAAACCGCAGCGCCAAATTCTACGTCATACTGAATATAAGGCTACAGGATGGAGGGTAGACCATGATATCCACACAGGAAATGCGCAGGGTAGCAGAGCAAGTGACCCGCGAAAGTGCACAGCAGGGCAAACACGAAAATCAGCGCGAAGGCATTTGCCCGACATGTGCGCAGCAGACGACATTTACGTTCCTCGGTGAACAGCGCTGGCCCGCGAAGGTGGCACAAGCCGCTGGACTGCCGGAGCTGATCCATCTGTGGACGTGCGACACCTGCCAGACGACCCTTACAGAACCCGCCCAACAGTGCTGAACAGGGGCAGCGCCCGCTGCCTCTGCCAGCCCGCGAATCACCGTGTGCGCATTAACCGCGCCGTGAGGCAAGCTGCCGCCGCAGGGTGTCCAACCCGATGCCCAGCAGCGCCGCCGCCGCGGGCGCAAGCAGAATAACCCCGCCTGTCCCTGCCAAAAAGAACCAGCCCGTCACCGTCACCAGCGCCAGCCAGCGTGCCGCCAACACGCGCTCACGATACAGGGTTTCGCCTGTAAAATCCCCCACTGAAACCAGCCGGGGAGGAACCATGCGGCCGGTCAGTAGTACCACGAGGGTGAGCACGATGAGCAGTAGAACACCAGGCAGGGCATAGACCGGCTGTAAGGATTGTGGCGGTGCCAGCAGCGCGGCGGCAAACGTAACCACCAGCGCCGCCCCGGCACCCAAAAAGCCATGAGGACGGTTTGGTGCGGGCAGCAGGGCGTCCAGCAGCAGCGCCCCGGCGACTACCAGCCCGCTGATCCACTGCCCCAGATATGCCGCCACTGCCGCCGCGATCACCCAGAGCAGTGTATCCGCCAGCAGTGGAGCAAGCCCGGTGGTGCGCGCCACAATCCGCGCGGCGCTCATCAGAATCAGCAGCGCCAGCACATCCGGCGTGCCTGCCAGCAGCGCTGCCGCCAGCGCCAGTGGTGCGGCGATCAGTGCCGAACCATTGTGGTCGGGGTCAATTTCGCGCCCGACTGCCCACGCCAGAAAAACCGCCGCCGCTGCCAGCACACCCTTGAGTGCCGCCGCCGCAAAGGTCTGCCCCGCTAGCAGCGCCAGCGCACCTGCCAGCAGCAGCGCCCCGGTAGAAAACAGCATGATTGCCAGATTGGTAGGGTAACGGGGATCCAGCGGACGCCCCAAATGGGTAAACTGTGTCATCGCCTGCATGGCTGGCGGCGTGTGTTGTGGACTCTGTGTGTCTTCCATCGGCAGATGCAATCCTGATATAGTCATTTCAGTCACTCTACCGCGTCTGGATAAGTAACCTGGTTAACCGCGCGTGAGATACTGCTAAAAACTGTGTTGAGGAGGAGCTTGCACAATGGGCAAAAAACTGCGTCAGGGCGATCCCTGGATGCCGGGCTATCGTTATGGGGCGCTGCTGCCGCCGCTGTCACTGAATCTGCTCGTGGCAGATACCGCCCGCGCCGTCCGCTTTTATCAGGACGTTTTCGAGGCAGAAGTGCATTATGTGGACATTGATTTTGTCGCGCTGCGGGTGGGGGCGGCAGAAGTGATGCTGCACGCCGACCACACGCATGAAGGGCATCCCTGGGTCGAACAGGCGGCGAACGGCGCCCCGCGCGGTGTGGGTGCGCAAATGCGCCTGCTGGGGGTTGACCCGGATGCGCTGTATGCCCGCGCACAGGCGGCTGGAGCCGTCGTGATTGCGCCGCCGCAGGACAAGGCGCACGGTTGGCGCGAGGTTCTGCTGCGCGATGCAGATGGCTATGAATGGGCGGTTGGAGTCTTGATTCCCCCGGCAAAGGGTCCGGCACAACCGAAGGTCTAACGCTTCAGATCGGGCGGCAGGCAAAAGGATCACCAGCGTAAATCCAGTGTCTTTTGCCTGCGCCCGTGTGTTTCATCGCGGTCAAAAGTGCGGAACATTACCCGCACGGAGTTTAGCTGACAGTGGGCATCTCGGCAGTGCTGCGCTTGTCTGTGCTGTAGGGCTGCGCAGCGGCTTCCTGCAGGGTGCTGTAGCGTTCCTGAAGCTGCTGCCCCACGCTGACCATCACATCGCCCACTTTTGCCAGCAGCGGTCCATAGACTGTCTGGGAGCCTTGTTCTTTGCGTGCTTCGCGGGCGGTTTGCACCAACCGCACATGATCTGCCTGCTGCATCTGATCCTGCTGGTGCAGTGCGATCAGTTTCGGGTCATTCGCATTAAACATTGTCATTTCCCTCGCATTTGCGCTCGCTATCCTGTATACGAGCTATGCTTACAATCGGTTCAAAACTCATGCGGCGCAGCCGTCCGTGTGCTGCAACAAGCAGGTCTGCTGTGTGGGCGCACCGCCAGCGACAGGGAATTCCAATACCCTCCGGATGATGACACCGGCTGTTAAACAGGTGTTACAGATTGCAGTGTATGCCGAATTGCTGCTGTGCAGGCTGTCCACACGGACAGCGCCGCGCCCTAACGTCTGACCAGGAATTGTTTGAGTGCCATCACAGTATCCTGAATCCGTTCCTGATTGAGGCTGTAACACTTGGCGACTTCGCGCCGGCGTTCCAGCAGGTAGCCAGTGGCGGCAAGCTGGCGCAGATGGCGCGAGGCGCTGGACTGGCTCAGTTTGAGCATGTCGATAATATCCTGCGCGCAGAGTTCCTCATGGCGCGTCAGCAGCTCCAGAATTTGCAACCGCGTGTCGTCTGCCAGCGCGCTCAGACGCACCAGCAGATCCGAACGGGTAGGGGCAGTCGAAGTCACCCGCGCCCCGGCAGGCTGGCGCGCCCCAAAAATCACGCGCCCCACGCTGTGATCTGCATTCGTCCACAGCATGACGTAGGGACCAATGTGCGGTGACGGCGAGAAAATCAGCGTGTTGATCTTCTCCATGGGTTCATCCCATTTTCCGGTGAGGTCACGCCCGGTAATCATGCGGATCGCTTCCAGCGCAGTTAACCCGTTGTAATCAAGCTGCCGGAAAGCGTCCACACTGGCTTGCAGCATCGGCTGGCGCTGTTCAAACTCCTGCCTTGCATACTGCGTCCACATGTCGCGCAGGTGATTGACCACCAGTTGCAGCGCCTCGGCGGGCTGGTTCAGCAGCGCATGCGCATCGCGATAAAGTGCTTCGTCGAACATATCCAGCTTGTCATGTTTGGCATATTTCTGCCGGGCAAAGGCGATATACGCCTCCACATCTGCCAGCTTCTCTTGCGGCTCGTCAACCCATTCCAGCGAGCACGCGACCAACTCTGCCGGGTCCTTGCGTTCCAGCGCTGCGAGGTAATCATTAAAGCTGTTCCAGGCTGTGTCCGCGTCTTCGGGCAAGAAGAAGGCAGAAAGCTGGTTGCGCCGCCGTTGTTCCGGCGTCATCTGCTGCCGTGTCTCCAGAATCCAGGGATTCAAACCCTGATCTTCATCTGCTTCATTAATCAATTGCAGTGAGGTGAGTACGTTGTGTACCAATCCGGGATCAATCTGCACCCGCACCGTTGATGGGGCTAACACTAAACCGAAGTCACGATCTGCCAACGTCCAACCCTCCGAAACCGCATTACCCGCTAAAGTGACTAATCTGAATACACTATAGCATGGGTCGCGGCTGACTGTCAAGTGATTGCTGAAGGCGATCCAGAGGGTTGTGGGAAAATAGTGGTTGCACACAGAGCCGGGGGACTGCTGCGGTGATGAAAAAAACAGCACCGTGAGTTGCAGGTCACGGTGCCGTCAGCGGGTTGTTGCATGATTTAGGCGCATACGCGGCTCAACTTGCTAGCTCCTCGACAATGTAGCGGACATCGGGATGCAGTATCCCGGCGATAGCACGCTGGCTGGCGCGCACGGCATAGGAGCAGGCTTCGGCATCGCTGAGCGACTGGCAGTAGGCGACGGCTGCGACAAGGTGGTTGATTTCCTGCGCCAGTTCTGCGGCGAGGGCAAGGCTCATCATATCCTGACGAGTCCACCACTGACCTTTGCACTCCAGCGGGGCGGCAGTTGTTTCGGCATCCAGCAGACGCGCCATCTGTGCCTGATAACCCAGCGCAGTGTCGTACAGTGTGCGGGCGCGGGCAGGGCTGGTCGCTGCCAGCCGGTAGTTCTTGCCATACTTCTGCTGGAACTCGGCGCAGATCGCAGTCAGTTCGGCGCTGATCTCCGCAAGATGTAAAGCGAAGCGAATGTTCATTGATTGTTCCTTTCCTGAGGCAAAGCCTCTTCAACCTGCTGAGGATAAAAGTTGCTTAAACGGGATTTAAAGATTATTTAACATTGTAGGCTAAATTGGCGAAAAGTCAACCGCTATTCTGTAAAGAATTGCAAAAAGAGGCGAAAATATACTATATTGAGATACCTTCCAGCAGCTATTCTTTAAGTAAATGTTAAAATATTGTGAAGATCGCCTGTTCGGATGACGAACCGGATCACAGAATATCGGCGCCGGTGCAGTCCCATGCCCCCAGCGAGAAAATCGCCTGTGGGGTTTGCGCATCGAGCGCTCTGGCAGTCAGAAAATAGGGGTTACGCGGATAGGGGTTTTGCAGCAGCAGCGCCGACTTGTGCAGGGCAGTGGGCAGCGCCGCCCCAGGGGTGCTGAACAGATGCACAGCGCGCACGCCTTCGCGCAGCAGCGCCGCCGCCCAGCGTGCCAGCAGTTGCGCCAGCAGTGCCGCTCCCTGCGCGGCAGTGCCAGGCTCACCGACAGCATATGCGCCCAGCACCGACGCGGCAGCAAGACCGGCGAAACGCACGCGCCGGTAAACCACCACGCCGATAATTTGCGCGCTTTCCCGCCAGACGCCAAACTCGTACTGCCGGAAGGGATGCCGGGCGAAACGCTGGCGCAGCAGGTCGGCAGTCCAGGTGAATTGCAGCCGGTCCAGGCGACTGCCCAACGGCACAAAGGCTGCCTCAGGGAATTGATGGGTCAGCACAAGCGGGACTGTCCCACGTGGCGGGCGCAGCCAGCCGAAGGTCGTCACCAGCTTGCCCACTTCGCGGTAGCCGTAGCCTTTGCTCTTGCGGTCTACCTGAATACCCACCGCATTCGAAAAGCCTACTCCCGCCGCTGCTCCCTGTGCGGCGAGTGCGGCATACACCGGGGCGGACACCTGCTTGATCAGTCCACGCCCGCGATACGCGGGGTGTGTTGCCATGTTGACACTCATACCCACCGGCATCACCGTCACGGGGGCAGCAGGGGTTCCGGCGGGCAGCGCCACGTGGTGCAGCAGGCAGCTATACTGCGCGGCGAGGGTTGCACCGTCCCATGCGCCGCACGCCACCAGTCCCCAACCGTCATGCATCCACCGCAGCAGTCGCTGCATGTCGTCGGGGGTGCGGTCAAAGGCAGCCGCCAGCAGCGCCGCCCATGCGGGCAGGTCGACAAGGGTGAGGGGGCGAATCTCAAACGCAGTTTGTTCGGTCATGGGTCACCCGGCAGAGAGCGGATGCCGGCAGTCCGGCGCTGCGCGAGATGATACCACAGGGGTTGGCGAATGCCGCATCCGCGTACAGCATTCGTAGGGAAGACGGTATAATCACGCAAGGTACACAATCGTAACTTTCGTTATGATAGAGAGTATCGCAAGACTGCCCTTGTCCATTGTGATCTTTTGCCAGGAGAAACAGCCATGAAAAAATGGAGTAAAGTCTTTCTCTTCAGCGTGATGAGCTTCCTGCTGGGAATATCGCTGGCGTTCAGCGCCGTTGTTTCTGCCCAGCAGAGCAGCCCTACGCTGACGCCTACCCCCGTTGATCCGAATGCCAACATCAACTGGCCCCCGCCGGTCTATGTCCTGCGCGGTGAAGTTGCGGTTCGCGGTTCTGCCAACCTGCCCAACATGAGCAGCTTCTTTCTGGAATTTCGCCCGTTGAATGAAGACCTGACGCCGCAGGAAGACGCCGCACCGTGGTTCCCGGCGACCCTGCCTAACACCGTCCCGGTAAACGACAACGTGCTGGGTGTGTGGCAGACCACCACCGCGCCGGACGGTGTGTATGAGCTGCGCCTGACACTCAACGTCAGCGGCGGTCTGCCAGTATTCTACATTGTGCGCCCGCTGCGTATCGAAAACACCCCGCCGCCGTTTGTGACGATTGAAGCCCCTGTGCCGACCAGCACGCCGCAGGTGGTGCAGCCGCTGCCGCCCACCCCCACCGCGCCCAGCGTAACGGGTCCGGCGGCAACCGCGCTGACCAACGCCAACGTGCGCGCCGGGGACAGCACCAGCTATGCGGTGGTTGGCTCGCTCACTGCGGGCGATGTTGTGCCGATTATTGGGCTGAGCAGCACGGGCAGCGGCTGGTATTACATTCAGTTGTCCAACGGTCAGCGCGGCTTTGTGGCGCCCAGTGTGGTGCAGGTATCGGGCAATGTTGCCGGTTTGCCGCGCATTGCGCCGCCCGCCACGCCTACACCACCCGCCACCGCAACCCCGAACCTGCCGGACATCGCCTTTATCGGCTTGCGTTACGACCGCGCGACCATCAAGCAGGGTGAGGCATTCAACGTGATCGCCTCGCTGCGCAATGACGGCGGCGCAACCAATGGCTCGACGGTTATCCTGTGTACGCTGATTCCGTCTGCCGGGTCGCGTGTGGAACTGGTCATCAATGTGGACGGCATCGCCCCCGGTCAAACGCGCGAGTTCAGCGGCACCACGCAGCTTAATTCTGGCGGCGGTGGTACGGTGACGGTGCAGTGCGCCTTCGATGTCAACCGTCTCATTCAGGAACTGCGCACGGACAACAACTTCTTCAACATCACTACACCGCTGGGCGCGCCCTGATCGCTGTGAGTCCTTCGCGGGGCATGGGGACGGTCCCCCGTGCCCTGCCCACAGATTTCGATAAGCAGAACACCGGTTACACCGGGCACGCCGGGCACGTTGACGGTGTGCTCGTTTTGTTCAATTGAATAGCAGGAGGAAATCGTTCGATGCGCCATATTCTGCTGTGCCGACGCCTGAGCCTGATTTGCTGCTGGCTGCTGCTGCCGCTGCTGGCGCTGTCTGTTTCCGCACAGGCAGACCCGGCAGTGGCGATTACATTTCCGCCGCCTGTGTACGATGTTGCGGGCACTGTCGCTGTTATAGGGACAGTCAACCCGACCGGATTGCAGAGCTATTTTCTGGAAATCGCGCCATATACGCTGGATGCCCCGGTGGGCGAAGCCGCGCAGTGGCTGCCTGCCAGCCTGCCCAGCGCGCAGCCAGTCAATGACGCGGTGCTGGCGCAGTGGAACACGCTCACGGTACCGGATGGCATCTACCAGCTGCGCCTGCGTGCCGTGCTGACCAATGGCGCGAGCGTGTATGCCGTTGTTGCGCCGCTGCGTGTTGCCAATACACTGGTGCGCCCGGAAGGCGGCGGCATGCCAGGTGTTCCCGCTGTTGACCTGCCCCAACAGCCGGGCGAACCGCAGGACGAACCGCAGGGCGAACGCACTGCCGACGGGCTGTCTGTGCGCCCGAATCCCGTGAATGAACTGCCGGTGGAACTGGGCGGGCATGTGCTGTTGTTCAACGAGAATTCGATTGCCGCGATGCAGTCGGCAGGCATGACCTGGGTCAAGTGGCAGACGCGCTTCGACATGAACGATCCGACATTTTCGCTGGACATCGCCCGCGACCAGATCAGCCGCGCGCATAACGCCGGGTTCTATGTGCTGCTGGGCGTGGTCGGCGATGTCAATCAACTGCGCGATCTGGGCGAAGCATATTACCCGGTGCTGGCAGAGTTTCTGGGGCGTGTGGCGGCGCTGGGACCTGACGCGATTGAGGTCTGGAACGAACCCAATCTTGACCGTGAATGGCCCACCGGGCGGATTGACCCGCGTGCCTATACGGAAATGCTGCGGCAGGCGCATGCCGCGATCAAAGCGGTGGACCCGGACATCATGGTGATTACAGCGGCGCTCGCGCCCACCGGCGCGGAAGGCGCGTTTGGGCTGGCGCGTGTGTGGAACGATGACCGTTACTATCAGGGTTTGGCGAATGCCGGAGCCGCCCAGTATGCCGACTGCATCGGCGTACACTATAATGAGGGCATCATCGCCCCGCAGCAGCGCGGCGGCGACCCGCGCACCCCGGACTATCCCACGCGCTATTTTGTGCCCATGCTCCAGCGGGCGCATTTTCCGTTTCGCGCGCTGGAAATTCCGCTGTGCCTGACCGAGTTCGGTTATCTGACCGCTGAGGGCTATGACACGCCGCTGCCAGGCAGTTTTGGCTGGGCGGCGGGCAACACGGTCCAGGAGCAGGCGACATGGCTGCGCGATGCGATTACCATCGCGGCGGAACTGCCGGACATTGACGTGGCACTGATGATTGTCTGGAACGTGGACTTTGATAACTTCGCCCGCGATCCGATGGCAGGCTATGCGCTGCTGCGCCCGGACGGGACCTGCCCCGCGTGCGACAGTATCGGGTCGCTGCGCAGCGGCGGCTAAGCCGGCGGCTAAACCGGCGACTAAACCAAACCGGCAGCAGCGTATCAGCGTATAATTGAAGGTAAACAACGGCACAGGTATACAGGGCATGCCTGTGTCCGATCTACAGGCATACAACAACACCATAGTGCACCGAAAGGCTATTGGACAGGGGTTTAATCGCCCTGTTCAGCCAGGATTCGCACTTTGCAGCCGGTAATAGTTGCTACTGTGAGGGGAAGATCGCTATGAGCAACCGCAAAGAACAGGACCGCTTGCAGCGTTTGCGCGAGGATCAGATTCGTGCCCGTGATCCGGGTGCCAGCAAGATTCGCCACTATGACTGGTCAAAGCACAGCCAACGCTCCAAAGAGATCAAAAAGAAAACGCAGAAGCCGCTGGTGGTTGATCTTTACCAGAGTTTGCCGGGACGCTGGAAAGGCACACTGAACGGTTTAGTCGTCGCCCTGTTCCCGACACTGGTGCTGTATTTCTTTTTGGAGGGGGACTGGCGCATTCTGGCAGCAGTGCCGCTGCTGTTTGGCGGCATCATCGGCTTTGTCATCGGCGGCGTCATCGCCAAGATGAAAGCGCCGTGAAGGGCATATCGCAGCAAAACCAGAGACACGCCCGGCACACCGGCAGCGTGTCTCTATATTAACGACGCTAGCGACCAGACCTAAACTCCGGCGAACTGCTTTTCGCGCTTCTTACGCAGTTTCAGGCGTTCCTCAGCATCAAGCACGCGCTTGCGCAGGCGCAGGCTGAGCGGCGTCACCTCCAGCAGCTCATCCTCCGCCATAAATTCGATCCAGTCATCCAGACTCATCACTCGCGCAGGTGTTAGCCCTTCGTCAATCGCTTTGGGCTTTTCGCGGTGGTTGGTCAGGTGCTTTGCCTTGACCACGTTCAGGTCGAGATCCTCGATGCGAATGTTCTCGCCCACTACCTGCCCGGTGTAGACTTCATCACCAGGGCTGACAAAGAAACTGCCGCGTGATTGCAGGTTGGTGATGGCATAGGCAGTTGCCATGCCGGTTTCCAGCGCCACAAGGCTGCCAAACTGGCGCTGCGGCGGGGCGGCGCTGAGCACCGGCTCGTAGCCTTTGAACAGGCTGTGGACCTGCCCCAAGCCGCTGGTGGCGCGCAGAAGCTGTGACCGGAAGCCGATCAGAAAACGGGTGGGCACGAGATAGGTCAGGTACGTGGTACCGTTCTCGCTGAGCATATCAAGCATCTGCCCACGCCGCGTGCCCATCATTTCAAAGACCACCCCGGCGTTATCGTCAGCAACTTCAATGTGCGCTTCTTCGACAGGTTCGAGCATCTCGCCGGTTTCCGGGTCTTCGTGGTAAATCACTTCCGGCTTGCTGACATCAAATTCGTACCCTTCGCGGCGCATGGTTTCAATCAGGATGCCCAGATGCAGTTCCCCACGTCCGCTGACGACAAATTTCTCCGGCGATTCGCCATCTTCCACGCGCAGCGCGACATTGTGGCGCGTTTCATTGAGCAGCCGTTCGCGCAGGCGGCGCGACGTGCCCCAGCCGGTTTTGCCCTCACGCGCGGCAAACGGCGAGGTGTTGACGCCAAAGGTCATGCGCACGGTGGGCGCTTCTACACTGATTGGCGGCAGGGGTTCGGTCACGCCAGGATCGGCAATCGTGTCGCTGATCTGGATTTCGTCCAGCCCGGCAAAGGCGATAATATCGCCCGCACGCGCTTCCTCGACCTCCTGCTTCGCCAGATTGTGAAACGTGAACAGGTATTCGAGGCGTCCCGGCAGACGCTTACCTTCGGTGGTCATGCGCGTAATGGTCATCCCGCGGCGCAGCACGCCAGAGTAAAGCCGCCCGATGCCGATCTGCCCTTTGTAGTTGTCGTATTCCAGCGTCGTGACCAGCAGTTTGGCTGGAGCGTCTGGCTCAACTATCGGCGGCGGCACTTCCTTGCGGATCGTCTCAAACAGCGGCGTCAGGTCGTCGGCGAGTGTGTCGGCGCTGTAGCCCGCTTTGCCATCCAGCCCGATGGCGTAGATCACCGGGAAATCCGCCTGCTTTTCGCTGGCGCCCAGTTCAATGAACAGGTCAAAGGTTTCATTGAGGGCGTCGGCGGTGCGGGCGTGCGGGCGGTCAACCTTGTTGATGACGACGATAATGCGCAGCCCCAGCGCCAGCGCCTTGCGCAGCACAAAGCGCGTCTGCGGCATCGGTCCTTCCACCGCATCCACCAGCAGCAGCGCGCCGTCCACCATATTCAGCACACGCTCGACTTCACCACCGAAGTCGGCATGTCCGGGTGTGTCCACGATATTGATTTTGACATCCTGCCAGATAATCGCGGTATTCTTGGCAAGAATCGTAATACCGCGCTCACGTTCAAGGGCGTTGCTATCCAGAATTCGTTCGGCGGTATGCGCGCCTTCGCGAAAAACCTTTGCCTGTTTGAGCATCCCGTCAACCAGCGTGGTTTTGCCGTGGTCAACGTGCGCAATAATGGCAATGTTGCGGAGATCATTCCGTGTTTGGGTCATGGATTCCTATCCGTTACCGGACTCACTGAGGGCACGCCATTGACGTGCCCATAGGCATCAAGTTAAGCAAAAGCATGTTCCAGCAACTGAAAAGTAGCGGGGCGTGCTTTTCTCTTTTGGATGACACAGCGGCGAAGCGTCGGCAAGATCGAA
>DAOTWP010000294.1:0-14008 GCA_034435675.1 Anaerolineae bacterium | reverse complement strand
CAGCCACGCCAGCAGCGTTTGCAGCAGCCATTCCAGATTGGGGTCAATCCGCATCGGGTCAGATACTCGCTATTCTGGTGCGACAGCGCGCACGCTGAGGCAGCGCGGCTGCACCTGCGTGCCCGCCTTGTACCACATTTCGCGCAGCAGGACAATGCCGGGGCGTGCGGGCGCTGTTCCGGGCAGTGGGGCATCTGCTTGCCGCTGAACCGTAATGACCGGACCAGCGGCTAAAGGGCAGATGGCGCTGCCGTTCAGCGCGGCAGGCATGAAGCCGAACAACACGCCGGGCGGCTGTCCAGCGGGAACGCTGCACGCCCAGCCCTCCGCATCCTGCAGGAGATGCGTAGGGGCGGCTGAGGCAGCGCATGTCCGCCCTTGTTCTCCGGATTTAATCGTTAAAGCGCACAATCCCCTTGTTCAGGAAAACCGGTTGATGGATCGGTTTTTAGTGCAGTTCGCCTGTGGCGACCCGCTGAACTCTGCCGCCCACTTCCACGCGGATGCTCTGGGCTGTCTCGCTGGCACGCAGGCGCAGCAGCGATGGACGTTTGATTTCGTAACCCTGCTCCACGCGCACGGAGTCGAAACTCTCGCTGCGAAAATAGCGATACTTGACCAGGTACGCCGCAAGGCAGCCGTTGGCACTGCCGGTTGCCGGGTCTTCGGTAATCCCCAGCAGCGGCGCGAACACGCGCACATTGAGCTGGTTCTCCTGGTGGTAAGTCTCCGCGCAAAAAACCAGTATCCCGGCGATCTGTGTCAGGTTGACCAGTTCGAGATAGCGCGGCATTTGCACTGTCGCACGGCGCACAGCATCCAGCGTGCGCAGCGGTACAATCAAAAAGGGCAGCCCGGTGGAAACTACCTGAATGGGAAAATGCGTTCCGATGTCGCGCGTGTTCAGCGCCAGCGCGCGGGCGGCACGGGCAGTCTCGACCACAGTGGCAAAACGTGGCGCAGGCTGGCGCATCCACAACACTTCACTGTCGCCTTCCACTTCAAAGCGCACGGGTACCTGCCCAACCTTCAGGTTGAGCGTGATTTCGCGCAGCGGCTGCTGCAAAATAACCTCGCGCAGCACATATGCAGTGCCCAACGTGGGGTGTCCGGCAAATTCGACTTCCGCCCCCGGCGTAAAAATGCGCACATCGTACCCACCTTCACGAGGGGCGCTGCTCAGCACAAAGGTTGTTTCCGAAAAGCCCATTTCAAGGGCAATCTGCTGCATGAAGTCAGCGGACATGCCGCCGCCGTTGTGAATGACGGCAAGCTGGTTGCCGGTGAACTGTGTTTCGGCAAAAACATCCACCAGTGAAAATGGAGAAGCGGGCATGGTCTGCTCCTTACGGTGCCAAAGCGGCTAGCGACTTGCATAATGATGGTTGTCAATGCACGTCAGCGTTCGAGTCAATTGAAAAGGCGAAGTCTGAACGCACATCCAGTGTGCTGCTTCGCCCCTGACCGCCCTCTTGTAATGCCCTGATTGGCGCTGTGCCGTGCCTTGTACTCTGGTCAGCGCCAATTTAACAGTTGTATGCATTACAGTTAGTATAACACATTTTGAGGCGAAGCGTGCTGCCAAGTATGCCCGTTCAGCAGGTTTTACTAATTATGCCAGGTTGTGCTAATCTGTGCTGAATGATATTAGCAGGCGCGATTGCACAGGATGGTGTATGATGAGATTCAGGCTGTAGCCGGCTGTAACGGCTTAGCAGGGCAGGACGCCGGCTAAAGCTGCCGGGCGATTGCTGGCATTGGGGTGGGGCGCGCCACGCTTCAACTGGCGCCGCCGCCGCAGGATGCAACCGGAACGACATTTCAAAACGGCACTAATGCCGACACAGGGTTCAAACGCATGAGTGAATCTACTGCGCCTGAGTCGCGTTTTCGTTACTACAGTATCATCTATCAACCGCATGACCAGCGGGTGCTGCTGCTGCGTGATGCGGACGGGCAGCACCGGCTGCCGCAGTTTGCGCTGGACAAAGCGCGCTTCTGGCAGGATGTTGAACATATTAACCGCCATATGATGCTCGAATATGGGCTGGATGTCACCACGCTGCGCTGCATGGATCTGATTGATGAAGATGGCGGGCTGGCGTCGGTGTATGCCCTGGAACACCTGACCCCGCGCTGGCTGCCCCCGGTGAATGCGGGCTGGTTCAGCTATGACGAACTGGCAGGGCTGCACTTTGCACAGGCGCGGGAACTGGGCTGGCTGCACGACTGGTTTGCATGGCTGGCAGAGGATCACCCGCAGCGGGTGGCATGGTACAAACCCGGCTGGTTCCGGGTAGCGCGGGCGTGGCTGATGTCGTGGGTCATGGCAATTCCCGACAGCAGCGTGGAAATCTTCACGCAGATGCGCTCCTGGCAGCGGTCGGCGCTGCTCAAGGCGCTGTCCAGTGAGGGTGAGCTGGTCTACTTCAAGGCAGTGCCCCCGGTTTTCGCCCACGAGTTAAACCTGTCAGTGTGGTTGCACCACCGCTTCCCGCGCTATTTCCCGCAGGTGCTGGCGAGCAGCCCTGAACGCGGCTGGCTGCTGCTGGAGGATGGCGGCAGGCAAAGCCTTGACGTGGTGCGCGACCTGACCGTGTGGGAAACCGTGCTGCGGGCGCTGGCGGAAATCCAACTGGCGCTCAGCAGCGAGATCGCCACACTGGCTGCGCTGGGCTGCCCCTCACAGCCGCTGGAACTGCTTGCCGGTTATGTGGACACCCTGCTGGCAGATGATGCAGCGCTGCGGGTGGGCGGGTTTCTGGATGACGCGGCTGTCATGCGGCTGCGCGCCTTTGCCCCGCGCCTGAAAGCGCTGTGTGCGGAACTGGCAGCCTGTGGTGTGCCGCACTCGCTCGAACACGGCGATTTTTATCCCGGTCAGGTGCTGGTCACACAGCGGCAGATACGCTTTATTGATTGGTCCGACGCCACGATTACGCACCCTTTTTTCAGCTTTTGTGGGTTGGAACATTTTGTGCTCTATGAAGCGCGGACTTTCGCGGGTCAGGACGACGTCATGCAGCGGCTGCGCAGCGCCTATCTACAGCCCTGGCGCGCACTGGCGGAGGAAACAGCGTTGGAACGTGCGCTGGAGCTGGCGCGTCCGCTGGCATCGCTGCATTATGCTACGCTGTACCACCGCCTGATTTTGCCCGGCATGGAAGTGCAGTGGGAAATGCACAACATGCTGCCCTTCTGGCTGCGCACGCTGCTGCGGCAGCTTGACGGCGAGGAGTAGTAGTCCGACAAGCTGCGCATGACACCCGCTGCCCTTGTCCAGCCCTCACCCCCAAAACCCTGCTCCCGACCGTGCGTCCGGCAGCAGGAGCGGGGAGCAACCCAATTGCCGGGGATTTTCCCTCCCCCTCGCCCAGCCGCGACGCGGCGTTGGGGAGCGGGGGACTGCGGGGGTGCGGGCTGTAGCTGATGGATAAATCAAAATGAATGCTCCTCAGATGCGGTCTGAACACTCGTGATTGCTCCCGTAGAGGCGGGTCTCAGACCCGCCCCTACGCAACGGTGGCAGAGTTTTCAGACAGCCTCGCACGTTTATGAACAATGGGATCAATCCCATTTGTTGGCAATCTGATTGATTTTTCCATGAGTAATCCACTTAACCTTGTTGGTGTAGTAGCGCCCTGCGCGCGAACCGGCACGCCCCTACCGTTCACTGCTTGCATGCGCGTCGGTGGCAGCGGGCAGGACAATGGTGAACACCGTGCCGCTGCCTACCGTGCTTTGCACCGCAATGCTGCCGCCATGCCGTTCCACGATGCGCCGCGCAAGGGGCAGCCCCAGCCCGAAACCGGGCGTGCTGTGAACGTCGTCGTGCCGCCAGAACAGCTCAAAGATATGTTCCAGATGTTCCTCTGGAATGCCGCTGCCGGTGTCAGCAATCTGAACTGCGACGCCCAGCTCGTGGGGCAGGGTGCGCAGGATGACAATGCCTTCCGGATCGGTGTAGCGCTGGGCGTTATCCAGCAGCGCCAGCAGCGCCTCGCGCAGGTAGGGTTCACTCACCTCCACAGGGGGTAATTCCTCAGTGAGTTCAAGATGCAGACGCGGAATATAATGCGTCGAGGGCTGGCTGATCTCTTTATACAGCGCTACTGCCAGCATATTGATATCGACACGGACGGTGTGCATCGGTTCGCCGCTGTCCACCTTGACGAGCAGAATCAGCATGTCCACCAGCTTCTTGATGCGCATCACCTGCTGGTCAACCCGCAGCGCGTAACTCTCGCGCCGTTCCGGGTCTTCGCTCAGGCTCATCAGATAGACACTGGAATTGATGATCGAAAGCGGCGTGCGGAATTCGTGCCCGGCATCCTGCACAAACCCCGCCAGCATGCGCATACGTGCCTGTTCCAGCGCCAGCGCGATTTCCTGCTGCTGTGCCTGTTTGCGCTGGCGAATATCGCGCACAATGCTCTGGATGTGCAGCGGGCTGCCTGACGAGTCGCGCACGATTTCGACATTGACCTCTACCGGGACCAGCGTGCCATCCTTTTTGCGGAAGATACGCTCATAAGGCGGGACATGCCGCCCGGCGAGCATTGCCTCGCGCACGGCGTTACTCTGTTCGACTTCTGCCGAAAGATCACGGTAGCTGAGGTGCTGAATCTCCTCCACGCTGTAGCCCAGCATTGCCGCTGCCTGGCGGTTCGCCTCAAGGTGTCTGCCGTTCAGGTCGAGAATAAAAACGGCATCATTGGACTGGTCGAACAGCGCGCGGTAGCGGCTCTGGGCGTCGCGCAGCGCCTGTTCGCCGCGTTTGCGTTCGCTGACATCGCGCTGCACGCCAAAATGTCCGGTGATGTGCCCTAACTCGTCGTAAATGCAGATATAATCGCCTTCGATCCACATCTGCGTGCCGTCAAAACGGCGTTCATCGGTTTCAATGTGCAGGTGCCCGGCATCATATAACTGCCGGAAGACATCTTTGCCGTGTTCCGGATCATGCAGAAAAAAGTCTTCGGCAGTTAGCCCGATGAACTGTTCGCGCCCGGCATGGTACTGCGCCAGCATGGCGTCATTGACGCGGGTCATGCGCAGATGCTTGAAGATGTACTCCAGCACAGCATCTTTGTCTACGTGGTTATCCCAGCGCACCGGCGCATCCAGCGTCATAAAAAAGACGCCTTCCAGTGTCTGGTTGAACAGCGCGTCCAGTTCACGCTGGCTTTGCCGCAGACTTTCTATGAGCAGCGCCAGCTCGCCCGGCAAGAGCGCTGCTGCAGGGCGCGGCGAAATATCCTGGCGGCGGCGTTTTATCCGGGCGAAACGCGCACAGGTGCTGCGCAGAGGGGTCAATGTGGTCTTCGTCGTCATACCGCAGTATACCTGCCAATGGCGGGTTATCAGGATGTGTAGCTGCTTGTGGGCAGCGGGATCTGCACTGATGCCAGCGATACAGCCAACAGCGCGCCGCAACCCCGGCACTCGATCCGCAGGATATCAACCAGTTTCGGTTAGCCTGAATTATAGAGTCTGATTCATTCGGAGAACATTAGAGTCACCCCAAGAATGTAAGTTTTGTAATGTGAAATGTATCCTGCACCGGGCTAAACCGCAGGTTGCCGGGCAGCGCTGCCTGCGGATGGGCTGCCTGCGGATTATGACGGCGATACTTTATTAATCAGTTCAGTGGGCGAAGCATGCTTCGCCCCTACATCGCATCGCGCCTCTAGGTTGTGCGCATAGATCGCGCCCCTGCAGCGCGCCCGTACATTCATGCTGTTCTGTCTGAAGCTGCAATCAGATAGGGGAACCGGGGTAGTGGAGCGTTTGAAAATCCCTGCCCAGGAACTCCTGCGCAGGGATTGGCGTAACATCCGGCTTAGGTTCATTGCGGGTAACCTGCTAAGCCCAGGTGCGCAATTCGCCCATGCAACGCGAGCACTACACAGGCGCACTGTGGGGCAGCCAACCCTGGCACAGCCACGCGAACAGGCTTGGTGGATTTCATTCGGCTGGTGGCTTAGAACTGAAACCCTCCGGTGACGTAAACCACCTTGTGCTGATAATTCTGCACAAATTCCAGCAGCCGTTCATGCAGCTGCTTCCATTCTGAACTATCCAGAATCTCGCGCATGTCGTCCAGACTGTCGCTGATGACCTCGGTCATCATCTGCGGCGTGTTTTTGTTGCGGCTGTAGATGGTGTACCACGCGCCCGTCGCTTCCAGTCCCAGGCGGTTGATTCCCGGCACCCATTCGCGCATGATAAAATCGAAATATTCCTGATCCAACCCCGGCTTCAAATCCCAGTTCATCAACAGCTTTACGCTCATACCTCAGCCTCCTGTTTGATATGGGGTTGTAGGACGACCACCTGTGGCTGTTCCGGCAGGAAGCTGCTGCTGACTTTTAGTATTTCTTCCTCCTGCACCTTGCTGACACCCATCGCCTTGAGGAATTTGTCCACCGGGTCCAGTTCAAACATCAAGCCCGGAATCGCATAATGCATCGGGATAATGTACTGTGGTTCGATCAGCGCGACGACCTCTGCTGCCATCGCCGCGCGCAGCCCGTTGCCCCCGCCCACCGGCACGAGCAGGACGTTGACTTCGCCCAGCGCTTCAATTTCGCTCTGTGTCGGGATATGCGCCAGATCGCCCAGATGCAGCACGGTCAGCCCACCGTAATCGAAGTGGAAGGCAACATTATGGCGCACGTCGCTGCCTTCGACAAAGTGCATGGCGATTCCGCTGATGAACACTTCCCCGATTTCATACTCGCCCGGTCCCGTCAGCATGTAATTAAACCCCTTCACCGCATCGGTGTAGCTGTGACCGCTGCTGCGATGGCTGATCGTCACCACATCGCCTTTCAAACGCGGCACCGGCAGCCCAATTTCACCCGAATAGGGGTCAGTCACGACGGTAATACGCCCGCGCTCAGTGATGCGAAAACAGCTATGTCCATACCAGGTAATGTCCAACGGGGATACCCTCGCTTTAGTTTTCTACGCAGTCAACAACCCATGTGTGCATGCTGTTGGCAGCAGCCTGTTCATGTTGATTATAACCCACAGCAGGGAGCAGGGTAAAGCGCTCCATATGAGTAGAACGTATGTTTTGTATAAGAATCCTGCCCATAGCCCCGTGCTCGAAACCGTTCTTTCTGAACAAAGGATCAATCGCCTTGTCTGGGTTTACGAATAGACACTTATGGTATACTGAGCGGCGTTGCGCCCACATGCACCGGACGAAAACGAGCGATGACCGCATTAACAGACCTGACGATTACCGAAGCGCTGGAGAAGCTCAATGCGCGCGAAATCTCCAGTGTGGAGCTGACCCGCGCGTATCTGGATCGTATCGACCAGCTTAACCCCACCCTGAACGCTTATCTCAACGTTGCCGAAACCTATGCGCTGAGCGAGGCAGACCGCGCCGACCACATGCGCAAAGCCGGCGATAACTACCGCCGTCTGCTGGGTATTCCACTGGGCATCAAGGATGTGCTGTCCACCAGAGGGATCGAGACGACCTGCGGCAGCAAAATCCTGAAGGGTTACAAGCCGGTGTTTACCGCCACCTGCGTCAAGCGGCTGGAAGATCACGGCGCGATTGTGCTGGGCAAGCTGAACATGGACGAATTTGCCATGGGGTCGTCCAACGAAAACAGCGCCTATGGTCCGGTGCGCAACCCCTGGAATCTGGAGCATGTGCCCGGCGGCAGCAGCGGCGGCAGCGGCGCGGCAGCGGCGGCACGGCTGGCTGCTGGTACGCTCGGCACAGACACGGGCGGCAGCATTCGCCTGCCGGGGAGCTACTGCGGGGTAGCAGCGCTCAAGCCCAGCTATGGGCGGGTGTCACGGTACGGGCTGATCGCCTACGGCTCGTCGCTGGATCAGGCGGGACCACTGGCGCGCAGTGTGCGCGATGTGGCGCTGCTGCTGCACGCGATGGCGGGGCATGATCCGCTGGACAGCACCAGCATGAAGATTGATGTGCCCGATTATGCCGCCGGGCTGACCGGCGACGTGCAAGGGCTGCGCTTGGGCATCCCCCGGCAGTATTTTGGCGCGGGCATGCAGCCGGATGTTGAGCAGGCGGTCCGCGCGGCAATCGCCCTGCTGGAAAGCATGGGCGCGACGCTGGTTGAAGTGGATATGCCGCACACCGAATACAGCCTGCCAGTGTATTACATTCTGGCGACCAGCGAGGCAAGCACCAACCTGGCACGTTATGATGGCATCCGCTTTGGCGCGCAGGTCAACAAGGGCAAAATGTGGGATACCTACCGGGCGACACGCGGCGAGGGCTTCGGCGCGGAGGTCAAGCGGCGCATCATGCTCGGCACCTATGCGCTCTCTGCGGGTTATTACGAGGCATTCTATGGCAAGGCGTCGCAGGTGCGCACGCTGATCAAACGCGACTTCGAGCAGGCATTCGAGCAGGTGGACGCGCTGGTCTGCCCGGTTGCGCCAACGACGGCGTTTAAGTTTGGCGAAAAGACCGACGACCCGATCCAGATGTATCTGAGCGATGTGCTGACGATTGCGGTTAATCTGGCGGGCGTGCCGGGCATGAGCGTGCCCTGCGGGTTCGACAGCCGGGGGCTGCCGGTGGGCTTGCAGGTGATTGGACCGGCATTCGGCGAGCAGACGGTGCTGCGCATCGCGCACGCTTACGAACAGGCAACCGACTGGCACACGCGCAAACCCACCGCCATCGCCTGAGATCGTGGGCTTGTTGCAGGGGCATCCCGGCAGGATGTCCGCTGCGTGTGTTTGCCTGCCCTGCCAGAACCGCTAGTACTCCAACAAAATGAGCGTGCTGGCTGAACAAGGGGATTAATCCCCTTGCCCGGTATGCAAATTTATCTTGTCGCTGTACTAAGTGCAACCACAGAAATCTAGCGGGATTATTTTCCGTAGGGGCAGGTCTCAGACCTGCCCCTACATCCGACATTTTCAATTTGGTTGTACTTAGGCGGGTCTGCGCAGCCCGACTCACGCTCCGGCGGGTTGTTCCATGCCGTAATATGCCCACGCATTCGCCGTGCGCTGCCCGCGCACCTTGCCCGCCACGCCCAGCAGTGCTTTGTCGCGCTGCCACCACGCCCGTACCTGTGCTTCTGCCGTCTCCCACGCGGGTTCCAGCGCCGCCAGCAGCGCCTGCATTTGCTGCATTACGCCATCCAGCGCCAGATGCACCACCGGCAGATGCGGGTCTGCCTGTCCCAGCGTGTGCAGCACCAGCAGCATATCCAGATGCTGGGCACGCAGCGCGGGCAGCCAGTCGTACTGCCGCGCCAGCCGCAGCAGATACGCGGTAATCCCGGCGAACACATGCACGTCTTCCAGCGTGCGGAACGGCTTGACATAGGCGCTGTAGCCGTCCCCTGGCAGCAGGGCGCTTTGCGGCACATCCACCGCCTCAAACGTGACCGTGCCGTGACTGATTTCCGGCACAAACGGCAGGTCGGGCAGCGGCGTGACCTGCACGCCGGCGGTATCGCGCGGCAGCAGCAGCACGCGCAGGCGGTTCTTGCCACGATCATCCACGCCCGTGCAGGCGGCAACCAGCAGGTGCTCTGCCTCAAGCGCGCTGGTGACAAAGCTCTTTTTGCCATCCAGTCGGTAGTCGTCGCCCTGCGCGGTCAGGCAGGTGTGCATGTCGCGCGGGTGGGCGCTGCCTTCTTCGGTGATGCACAGCGCCGCGATGTCGTCCGGGGGCAGCGTGGGCACCAGCCGCCGCAGCGCCGCCTGATACCCGGCAGCGAAGGCATATGCCGCGCGATCCGCCAGGAAACCGCCGACCATCGCGCGGTCTACCGGCAGCGCCCATCCGGCAAGGTACTCGGCGCTGAGCGCGCGCCAGTCGTTCAGTGTTGGCTGCGGCGTGTCGTCCAGCGGGGCATTCAGCAGCCAGTCCAGCAGGGTAAAGGGTGTCGTCTCCATAGTTGCAGCTCCGTTTCCCTGTCGTGCATCCAGGTGTTGATGCCAGTGAATTATAGCCGGGGACGGCGACGACTGCACACTTGCGACCAGCGGAGCTGGTGCAAATCTCAGCAAGCGCTCAGGCGCTTTCCACGCACCCCTAAGCAAAGTGGAGCGATAATAATCACAATGTTCAATACATATTGAACAAAGTGAACGTAAGTAAGTGAGTACAACGGAATGAGGCTGGATGATGCTTCCTGAAACGCTGAGTATTGGCGAATTCCAACTGGTCTACAATGTGTTTTCGTTCACCTTCGCCGCGATGTTCGCGTCCTTCATCTTCTTTGTGCTGGCGCGCGGGCAGGTCAGCGCAAAGTATCGCGGTGCGCTGGTGCTGTCGGCGCTGGTCGTGGCAGTCGCAGGGTATCACTATTTCCGTATCTTCGAGAGCTGGTCCGGCGCTTACGCGATTGACGCCGCCGCCGGGATTTACCGCCTGACGGGCGAACCCTTCAACGATGCCTATCGTTACATTGACTGGCTGTTGACGGTGCCGCTGCTGGTCGCCGAACTGGTGCTGGTGCTGCGTCTGCCGCGCAGTCAAACGACGAGCCTGATTGTGCGTCTGGCGACTGCCGCCGCGCTGATGGTCATCCTGGGGTATCCGGGCGAAATCGCCGCCGACACGGGCACGCGCGCGCTGTGGGGCGCGATCAGCACCGTGCCATTCCTGTACATCCTCTGGGTGCTGTTCCGCGAGATGGGTGCATCGCTGGATCGCCAGCCGGGTGAGGCGCGCGTGCTGGTGCGCAACACACGACTGCTGCTGCTGGCGACCTGGGGCTTCTACCCGATTGTCTACCTGCTGCCGATTATTGGCGTGGCGGGCGCAGCGACAACCGTTGCCGTGCAGGTTGGCTATGGTATCGCGGATGTGGCGGCAAAGTGCGGTTATGGCTTGATGATCTACGCAATCGCTCGTGCCAAGATGGCGGCTGAAGGCGAAAGCGCTGAGGTGCCAGCGCCGGAAGGTGTCTATGGTGCCAATGGGCAGCGCACGACCAGCAGCGTGTCCGCAGGCAGCTAAGCTCCGCTAACGCTGATATCTCCCCTGACCGCTGCGCGGGTCTGCTCCCCACCTCCAGCGGTCTTTTTATGCCCAGAAATCCCCGTGAACAGCGATGCCCTCGTCCTCCAGCACGGGACCGATCAGCGTGACCGCCCGCTGACCGTGCGCGAAAACTGCGCTGCTGGGAATCAGGAAATCGTCGCCTGCCAACTGCGCCAGCGCCGCCGCCGAACAACCGAACACCACCGTCGGGATGCCCGCCCAGTAGATCGCTCCCGCGCACATCGCGCACGGCTCTGTGCTGGTATACAGCGTGCTCTGCGCCAGAATATCCGCGCTGAACCGCCGCGCCGCTTTGCTCACCAGCCGCAGTTCGGCGTGCTGTGTCGGGTCATGGCTGGTGATGACCGTGTTGCGCGCCACGAGGATGATGTGGTCTTCGTGCACCAGCAGCGCGCCAAACGGGTGATTGCCGTAGACCAGCGCCTGCCGCGCGAGGGCATAGGCACGGTGGATGTAACGCTCGTGCGTGGCTGTCATGGATTCACTCCGCCAGTTCTGCCCACTCGCTCATAGCGCTGTCCAGTTCCCACTCCGCCTGCCGGTATTCCTCGCCCAGGTGCGTGATCTGCGCGGCATCGCCGGCAGTGCTGGCGCGCTCGATCGCCGCCGTAATCTGCGCCAGCCGCGCCTCCAGCGTGTGAATTGCCGCTTCCAGTTCGGCAACACGCTTTTTGAGCTGGTAAGGATTCAGCCCGTGCCTGCGTTCGGCAGCGCGGGGTTTGCCGTTGTCCTCCGCCGGGCGCGTGCTCGCCGCCCCTGTGTCTGCCGCCGCCGGGCGCGTGGGGTTGTCGCCGTCCAGTGTCACGCCGATAAAGGCTTCCTGCCCGGCGCGCATGGCAAGGTAATCCTGATACGTGCCGCGATAGACTGTCATTTTGCCCGGTTCCGCCGCCCAGATTTGTGTACCCAGCGCGTCAATCAGGTAGCGGTCATGGCTGACGATCAGAATCGTGCCGTCGTAGTTTTCCAGTACCGATTGCAGAATTTCCTGACTCTCGATGTCGAGATGGTTGGTTGGTTCGTCCAGCAGCAGGAAATTCGCGCCGCTGAGCGCCAGCTTTGCCAGCGCCACCCGCCCGCGCTCCCCGCCGGAGAGTGTGCTCACCTGCCGGAAAGCATCGTCCCCGCTGAACAGGAATTTGCCCAGATAACTGCGCGCCTCGCTCAGCGGCATGGGCTTGACGGTCTGAATCTCGTCCATGATGCTGTGCGCCGGGTCGAGCAGTTCGTGCGCCTGCGCAAAGTAGCCAATTTTCACCGCTGCGCCCAGCTTCGCCTCGCCCGCCAGCGGGTTCAACTGCCCCAGCACAGTTTTGAGGAATGTGCTTTTGCCCACGCCGTTCGGTCCGATCAGCGCGGCGGTTTCCCCACGCATCAGCACGATGTCCGGCACGCTGAACAGCGGCGCGTCGGCATCGGGATAGCCCACCGACAACCCGCGCGTCACCAACACCTGATTGCCGCTGCGCAGCACCGATTCCATGCGCAGGTGCATGGTCTGGCGGCTGCGCGGTTTCATGATGACCTTGCCGCGCTTCGCCATTGTTTCCAGCCGCTTCAGGCGTCCCTTCGCCTGCGACGTGCCCCGGCTGCCCATATTACGGCGGATAAATTCCTGCTCTTTGGCGAGGAATTCCTGCTGCGCTGTGTATTCCTTCAGCAGCCGTTCGTGGCGGGCTTCGCGCTGCTGCACATAATGGCTGTAATTGCCGCGATAAACTTCCAGCTCGCCAAAGTCCAGTTCCCAGATCGTGCTGGCGAAGTTGTCCATGAAGTAGCGGTCATGGCTGACTGCCAGCACCGCGCCGGGGAAGTCCTTCAGAAAGCCTTCCAGCCATTCCACCGCCTGAATATCGAGGTGATTAGTCGGCTCGTCCATCACCAGCAGGTCGGGCGCTTCCAGCAGCAGCCGCGCCAGCAGCGCGCGCGTTTTTTGCCCGCCGCTCAGTTTGGGCAGCGGCATCTGAAAATCATCCGGTTTGAAGCCTACCCCTTGCAGCACCGCCCGCAGGCGCGTTTCATAGGTATAACCGCCCTGCTGCTCGAACTGTTCCTGCAGCCTGCCGTATTCCGCCAGCGCCGCATCGTGCTGCACGCTGTCTGCCAGCGCGTGTTCCAGTTCAGACAGCCGCGCTTCCATCCGGCGCAGGTGTTCCACCGCCCGCAGCGCTTCTTCCCACAGTGTATGCTGCCCGGCGAGTTCAGGACGCTGCGGCAAAAAGCCAATCTGCGTACCCCGCGCCAGTGTCACGCCGCCCGCGGTAGAGCTGTCCAGCCCCGCCAGAATGTTGATCAGGGTGGTTTTGCCCGCGCCGTTGGGTCCCACCAGCGCGATCCGCGCCTTATGCGGGATTTCGGCACTGATGCCCGCGAAAATCTCGTCGGGTCCATAGGCTTTGGCAAGGTCTTTGGCGACCAGCAGAGACATGCGTTTTGTGCCCTCAGTGTCAAGTCTTCAGGGATGGGAGTTCACTGCCACCGCGCCATTATAACACGGCAGCGGCAGCGGGTTGAACCCGTCACAGGGAAAAAGGTGCCTGCGCCCGCAGAGCGAAGCCGTCCGCCCAAACGCCGGATTATTTTGGAAACCTGCATCATCCCCTTGTTTGCGTTTACGGATAGCTGCTCATGGAAAAATCAATCAGATTGCCAACAAATGGGATTGATCCCATTGTTCATAACGATGCGAGGCGGTCTGAAAACTCTGCCACCGTTGCGTAGGGGCGGGTCTCAGACCCGCCTCTACGGGAGCAATCACGAGTGTTCAGACCGCATCTGAGGAGCATTCATTTTGATTTATCCATAAGTCCGCTTCTGGCGTGGGTGCTGGCGCTGTCCCGGCATGGCATTCCCGCTGTGACCCGGTGTGCTGGCGTGCCGGCGTGCCGGGGGCATTTTTCTCCCTGCTCCCCCTGCCACCACCGACCCTTCGCTAGTCCACTTAGTCCACCCCAAGGGGTGTGGACTAAGTGGACTAAC
>DAOTWP010000293.1:0-5296 GCA_034435675.1 Anaerolineae bacterium | reverse complement strand
GCAGCAGGGTCTCGCGCAGCAACAGCCACAGCGCGGGCACAGTCAGCGTGCCCAGAATGGCACTCGGCAGCCGCAGCGCGAACAGCGTGCGCCCGTAAGCCTCTGCCGCCTGTGCCTGAAAATAGGGATACAGCCACGGGAAGGCGATGCTCGTGCTGAACGGCGCGAGCAGTTCGACATCCGGACGCAGCCAGAAATGCCGTACCGCGCTGGCGAAGTTGAGTTCATCAAGAAAATAGTGCAGCCCGCTTTCCAGCGACCACACACGCAGCGCGAACGCCAGCGCCGTCACCGCGCCGATAGGCAGCAGCAGCCAGAGCCAGCGCACCAGACACTGCCCCAAACCAGCATGCTGCGCCGCCCGCCGTTCGCGCGGCACGCCGCCGCTCAACCCGGCGATAATCAGCAGCAGCGAGACGCACAGCAGCACGAACTGCACATGATGCGAAAGTTGCAGCAGGGCGGGAATACGCAGCGCGCCGCCGCTGGTCTCTGCCAGCAGCGCCATACCCAGCGCCCCCAGCACGAACAGCACCAGGCGCACCCGCCACAGCGCGCGCAGCACGGCACGCGATGGCAGCAGCCCCCGTGCTTCGCGGATACGCAGGCTGGCGCGTCTGACCGGCTGGTTGGGCTGGGTGTCCTCGCTGCCTGGTGTGGGACTGCCCGGCGCGTCGGGCGAAGGCAGGTTGTACCCGGCAATCAGCGCGATTGCCAGCGCACAGCCCCCGGCGATCAGCAGCCAGAAGCCGTAGACGACAAAATCCCGATGAAACAGCGCGCTGAAGCACAGCGCACTCAGCAGCATCAGCCCCAGCGCCAGCACAGCGCAGGCGCGGGCAATCGTCTGGCGATAATCCAGCAGGGTCGTGAAAAAACTCAGCATTCTCGGCAGGTTCCCGTTTTTTGCTCCCGGCATTTTTCGCGCTGTTGGGCATCCTGTCAACCCCCCGCCCGCGCCAAATGCGTCGGTCCCTTGAACAGAGCTGTCTCCCGTACCACTGACACGATTCCGGCTGCAAGGGTGCCAATCTGCGCCGGGCGCTGACAGGTTCGCGCTGGCATGTGTGCCCACAGTCACGCCAACAAATTTTGCACTTTCAACACTTGCCGGTAACACTTCGGCGCTATGCTGTAAGCATCGTTGGATTGCTGTTCAGGAGCAGGGATCATGTTTGGAATCTTCCGCCGCCGCGCCGAACGCCGCCGCACCATGCGCCGAGTGGCGCGCCGCACCACCCGCCGGATCAGCCGCCGCCGGGAACGCCGCGACGATCAATGAGCACAACCGGTGCAGCACACCAGCACGCCGGGTGCGGCTGTCTGGTTCAGACAAATTGTGCCAGCAGCGCGGCGGTTTGCTGCACCAGCCTGTCAAAATCGAAGTGTTCCAGCCCGTCCCCGGTGTTCGCTGCCAGCGCCGCGCGTCTGCCGGGGACGAAGGCATCCACCAGTGCATCCGCCAGTGCATCCGGCTCCGCGTCCGGCTCCGCGTCCGGCTGCCGCGTGTAGGGCACAAGCAGTCCGTTGATACCATGCCGCACGATTTCCGGGTTGCCACCTTTGTCGCTGGCAATGACCGGTGTGCCGCAGCGCAGCGCTTCCAGCAGCGTGTGTGATAAGCCCTCGTAGCCGGAATACAGCACGACGTAATCCGCCGCACGCATGGCAAGCGCCACCTGCTCGTGCGCCAGCTTGCCCAGAAAACGCACCCGCTGCGTTAACCCCGCTGTCTGCGTCTGCCGTTCCAGCGCCGCGCGTTGATCGCCCTCGCCCGCCACCAGCAGCCGGACACCTGGCACGGCAGGCAGCGCCGCCAGCAGCCGGTCTACGCCCTTCCATGCCGTCAGCCGCCCGACAAACAGCAGTGTGGGTTCGTCCGGCTGCCTCAATTGCGCCCGTGCCTGTGCCTGGCTGACTGGCGGAGGCGCAAAGCCAGCGGGCAGTGCGTTGTAAATCACGTGGATGCGCTCGGCAGGATAGCCCCACCCGGCGACCATCTGCCTGAGGTAGTGGCTGGGCACAATCACACCATCCATGCGCCGCACTTCGCGCGCCCGCGCCGCCTGCTGCGCGCCGACAAGCCCGCCGTAACGCGCCTGCTGGAAGGCATCAATGTCAGTATCGGGCGCAATCCAGCCGCGGCGAATGCTGCGCTCCCACGCCTGATCCCCGACCACTTTAAGCAGCCGGGGGACACGCACGCCGAGCAGCGGCAGCGCCAGGGTGTGCTGGTAGATCAGGTCGGTGTCACGCTGTTCGCCCCGCGCAGTCGTGGCATACTGCGCCAGCCGCAGCGGCAGCGCCCGCCGGGGCACACGCCGCACCGGGTACCCATACGCCGCGCTGTCGTCGCCTGGTTGCGGGTCGCCATAGGTCAGCACACGCACTGACCAGCCGCGTGCTTGCAAGGCGGGCAGCAGGGCACGCAGGTAGGTTGCCGGTCCGCCGGGGTCGGGGTGAAAGATGCCGGTGGCGATCAGCAGTTGGGGCATAGCACACTCACGGGTGATTTTCAGCATCAACAGACAGGCGCTACTGTAGCAGCGGGCAGCGCACGCTGGCAAGTGCATCATCCAACTGCCACAAAAACCACCCGAATGGATAGTGCCGCCGTTAGCGTTGCTCTAACACGCGCACGGGTAGAGTGGCGTTAACGCATCTACCCGCAGCAGTGCCGCCGCACAACGGACTGCTGTGCGAACAGAAACGAGTGACTCTGATGAACATTCTTCAGCAAATCAACGAGGGCATGTCCGCAGTCGTCGACCACACCCTGCCCAGCATTGTACGCCTGTCCGACGGCAGCAGCGCCAGCGGCAGCGGCACGATCTGGCACAGCGATGGCTTGATCATCACCAATGCGCATGTGGTCGCCGGGCGGCAGTTGGTCGCCACCCTGCACAGCGGCGAAGACCTGCCGGTGCAGGTGCTGGCAATGGACAAGCAGCTAGACGTGGCGGCGCTGGCGGTGGACGCCCGCGACCTGCCGACAATCGTTATTGGTGATTCCCACGCGCTGAAGCCCGGCGACTGGGTGCTGGCGCTGGGACACCCCTGGGGTATCCGCAATTCGCTGACCAGCGGCGTGGTCATTGGCACAGGCGACGCGCTGCCGGAAATGCCGCGCGGGCGTGACTGGATCGCCCTCAGCCTGCACCTGCGTCCCGGTCATTCCGGCGGTCCGCTGCTCAATGCGGAGGGCAAACTGGTCGGAATCAACACTATGATTACCGGACCGGATGTTGGCTTTGCGATTCCCGCGCATCTGGTCAAGCAGTTCCTGCGCGAGACGATTGGCAAAGCCGCCGCAGTCTGAACGACAGGCAAAAGGACCGGGCAAAGCAGACGGGCGGCGCATGACCCTACGCTGCGGGGTTGCTGCCCGCCCGGCAGTTTCCCGCCCGGCAGCTTCCCGCCCGCAACAGCGCAGCGCGCACAGAAACATCATAGTTCTCTGCGCGCGCTGTGGCGCTTTAGCTTTGAAAATGTGTGTGCCCTGCCCGCAGATACGAGTGTCCGTGTGTACGGGCGCCTGCCTGTGCCAGCAGGGCACGCTGCGCTGACGTTAGCAGCCCAGATCGCCGCGCTCCCAGACGAAGCTGTAAGGTTTGCCTTCTGCGTCTGCCGGTCCGGTGATGTAAAACTCGCCCGTAGCCGCACGATACAGCGTGAAGCCACCCGCCGACGCCAGCACGGTATCCACTTCCGGCGTCGCACCCACGGCGTCAATCGCGTCGGCGCTCACGTCCATCAACAGCGACCCGTTGTTGGTCTCCGGGTTAATCCACAGCACTTCGATGCCGCTGAAGACGCTGTAATCCAGATCGGTGAGGTCGGGTTGGGTGAATGTGCAGTACACCGCCACCGGGGCATCCGGATCATAGGCGTTGACGCGCCCGTCATCAAACTGCGCACTGACAGCAGCCGCACCCAGCGCTGCCACCAGCACCACCAGCATCAGCACCACCAATTTCGCCTTGCGCAACTTGCTCTGCATTTTGTGCATCTCCTTATGTCTTGAACCTGTCGTGAAACAGTCAGCATTGACGATGCACACAGTCTCGCACGGCGTCGTTGCAAGGCGGTTGCAGCCCTGTTACGCAGCGGCAACCAGCGGTTACGTACTGGCAACAATTGTGCAGATGGCTAAACAGGGGCACAGGCGCGGGCAGCCAGTGGCGACCCCCTGCGCAACCATCCCCCAGACATCTGCGTAGATGGTAATCAGATGGCAGCACGGCTAAAATTGTGCTGCCAGACAAGCGCAAGTCAGAGCACTGACCATGAAAGGGAAAGATCATGACAGACACTGAAAAACTCACACTGAATCTGGGGGTGGTGGATCTGGGGCAGATTGACCTGTTGATTGAGCAGGGCTTTTATGCCAACCGGGCGGACTTTTTGCGGGCGGCAGTGCGGCATGAACTGCTGCGCCACGAAAGCACCTCACGCGAGACGATTTCGCGCTTCTCCGCGACGCTGGGCGTGCTGGCATATACGCGCAAGGATCTCGAAGCGCTGTACGACAAAGGGCAGCGGCTGCGGATTACGGTGGTGGGCATGCTGGTCATTGGCAGCGAGGTGACGCCGGAACTCGCCGTCGCCACCTTCGAGCGTGCCACCGTCTACGGCGTGCTGCGGGCTTCGGACGAGGTGCGCGCGGCGCTGATTACCAGCGGGGCGCTGAACATAGAAAAGCGCAAACGCGGCTGAGGGCAGTAAGCCGTGGCGGGCTGCTGGTTCCTCAGCGCCCGCCCAGCACTGCCGCCAGCAGCACGCCCACCGTCGCCAGCGAAAAGAGTCCATAGATTAGCACCAGACGGTCAAAGCCTTTGGTGCGCGTCATCGGTTCCGGCTTGGGGTTGCCTGCGGTGTTGGTCCAGACCCACATGCGCCAGACCGCCCCGCGGAAAAAGATGCAGATGATGCCCCAGACGACGAGTATGGGGATGCCAAACAGGACAATCGGATCGTTAAACATCAGCAGCGTATTCCCCGTTGCTTATGACTTGCGGAACAGCAGTGCCGCAAGGATACCGCGCGGGGCAGGGCTGGCGCAATGGCGCGGAAATACAACAGGGACGACCAGGTTGATCGTCCCTGTTACAGGTTCAGACAGGACTGCATAAATGCAGGGGCGCAGCATGCTGCGCCCTACTTCGCCCCTACTCAATCGCATAGGTCTGATTCTGCTCGATGGCGTTGTCCGGTTTCCAGCAGGCGGCAGCCGCCTGCCGGTGCTGATCGGTGCGGTTTGCGGTTAGCCGCGTTTGGACTTGCCGATGTTGCCCGC
>DAOTWP010000292.1:0-24906 GCA_034435675.1 Anaerolineae bacterium | reverse complement strand
AATATTCAGGTTATCAGCCAGCACTACGCGCCCGTTGGCAGCAGCGAGTACAGGCGTACCCGCTGCCCCGGCAAAATCGGTGCCGTTATGATAACGGTCAAACGGACCGCCGTTGTAAGAACGCCGCGTCCCATAGGGTGAGGTCACCGCCGCTGCCGCTGCCAAACCCATCGGTCCGTTAAAATAACGTTCCGGGGTAAACGGCGCGACGACCCGCTGCAAGATAGCAATCTCGTTCTGCTCGACGGCAGGGTCCAGCAGGCTGCTCAGTTCCGGCGGCAGCGTCAGGCTTTCACTGCGATAGCCCCCCGCAATAACCTGTAGATTTACTGTAAACGTCACTGCCGTCCCATTGGCAACCTGTACCCGCAAATCCAGTGGATACACGTTCGCTTCGGTGTAAATTGGCACCGGCAGAAACATGGTATGCAGGGTGTTATCCTGCTCCGCTGCTGCTGGAATCACCCGCCCCAAAAACACCCCACTCAATGCTGCGGGCGCGCTGGTCGTAATACGCAGACGCCCGGTCTGTCCTTCCACAAGCACCATAGGAGTCAGATCAAGCGCGCTGACCGGTTCCGGCAGGTCAAGGGCAAGTTGTGGGGCTTCGACACCAGGAATAATCAACTGCTGTCCTGCATAGATCAGCGTCGGGTCGGTGATGCCATTTGCTGCTGCAAGGTCGGCGACGGCAACACCGTAGCGCTGCGCAATGCGAAACAGCGTTTCGCCGGGCTGCACAATATGCACCAGCAGAGGACCGCTTTGTGCCGCTGCATCTTCAGCGGGGGGCGTATCCGGCACAGCGGACACAGCAGGCGGGCTGATTAGGAGTACCTGCCCGACATAGACGGTATTGGGGTTAACAATCCCGTTGTTTGCGGCAAGTACTTCCACCGTCAGTCCATAAAGATCAGCGATACTGCGCAGAGTTTCGCCAGGCTGCACTGTGTGGGTGACGGGCGTATCTGTTGCAGGGGCTGTCGTGCCATTGACAGGGATAATCAACCGCTGACCAACATAGATGCTGTCGGGATTGGTGATGCCATTTGCTTGAGCAACCACCTCGACGGTCAGCCCGTACTGAAGCGCGATGCGGTAAAGTGTTTCCCCGCGCTGAACAACGTGGATGGTCACGCCAGGTGGGGGTGCTTCAGGCGTAACATCCTGCGCAAAGAGGGCTGCCGGCAACAGCACAAGCAGCAGACACAGCCCTCCAAAAAACCATTTGATCATGAACTGACAACCTCGTCGAAACGCAGCACATCGCCCATGTGCACACGTTCCAGCAGACTCGTATTCGCTTCGATGAAATATTGCGCAGGTACTTTGGGCACATAGGCGAGCCGCCAGGGTTTCGCCAATTGCTTATCAACTACCTTGCCGGAAGAATCTAACCACACAACGCCAATGCTGAACAGCATGAAAAGCATATGAATTGTTGTATGCGTCGTGCTTTCGCCAGCATTGACGAACAGTAGTCCTTCATCTTCCGGCAGGCGCGAGACAAGCTGCAAGCCGCGAAAGTGACACCAGAAGCTTTCGCACAGCCTTACCCGCGCCAGCACAATTTCACCCGCAGCACTGCGCAGCACACGCCATTTCGCTGCCATCTGCCGCACCTTTCAAGGAATGACCAGCACCTGCCCTACATAGATAAGGTTGGGGTTTGCGATGCGGTTTGCCCGAATCAATGTGTTCAGCGGAAGGCCAAGCGCCAACGAAATTCGGTAGAGGGTGTCGCCGGGCTGCACAACATACACCCGCTGCGCAGGTGGTTGTGGTGTAACCCCGGTACCTCCACCGCTGCTATCAGTGCTGCCCGCGGCACCAGGCACCCGAATCTGCTGCCCCACCCGAATAATGTTCGGATTAACGATCCCGTTGACCTGCGCCAGTGTGGCGACGGTCGTATTGTAGCGGCGAGAAATCACCGAGAGCGTATCTCCAGGCTGGACAATATAGATGACTTCCCCTACACCGGGCACCACCCCCGGTCCGCCCACTCCACCATTGTCCGGCGCGGCAGTGGGCGGAACCAGCGGCGTTGGGGTCGGCGTCACAGTTGCAGGATTAGGAATGCGCACAGGAATCACCAACTGCTGCCCAACAAAGATCAAGCCCTCTTCGTCCAGCCCGTTTGCGTCAATAATTGCATCCGTGCTGCTGCCGTAAAGCCGTGACAGATCGTAGACAGTATCGCCGCTGCGCACGGTATGGAAGATTCTGCCGGGGAATTCTTCAAAAATCGGTCCCCCTGTGCCAATCTCTTCCGGTGTTGGCGAGGGCAGCACTGTCGCAGTAGCGGGCACAATAGCCGTTGCGGTAGCCGTTGCCGTGTTCGTCGACGTGGCAGAAGGCTGCGCTGTCGCTGTGACGACGATTGGCTCTGGAGTCGCTGTCACCACTGTGACGGGCGGCGGTTGTGTGGGGGGCTGCGGCGTTGCCGTCACCACAATCACCACGGAAGTCTGTGTCGGCACAACGGTGGCGGTTGGCGGCACGGTAGGTACAGTCGTGGATGTTGCAGTTGCCGTGGGGGTAGCACTCGCAGGGATAATAATTCCGATATCGTCATCGGTCGCGGTCGGGCCAGCGGGCACGACCAGTGTGTTGGTCGGGGGAGGAGTCGCTGTTGGCAGCAGGTCAGCAGTCGGCGACACGACCGGCTGGGTTGTGCCAGCGGTCAGCGCGGCGGCATCAAGATAAACGAAGTTGACCGCCTGCGGGAAGCTGACTACCGAACGCAGCCAAACTGTAACGGCAGTCCCGTTGACGCTGGCGCTCACAGTGTAGAGATTCCAGCCGTCATAATTCTCGGTGGGGGTTGACCAGATGATGTTGGCGCTATCGGCATCGGTTCCGCCTGTCGGATCGATGCCAACCTGCACGAGTACGCCACCTGGCTCATCGCTGAAATCTTCGCTATCCCGAAATGCTGTTGACCAGACATAGACCTGCATACTAAGTGTAAGCATTGTCCCAGAGGATAACCCTGTGATCCGCTGGTACACCCCGCCATCATGGGTCTGATATTCAGAAGCGATTAGCTGGGCTTCGCTGCCTTCAAAAACGCGCACAGGTGTATCGGCAGTTGCCGGGATATAACCGGGCTGCCGGTTGCGCCACGAGGGATCGCCGGCTGCCTGCCCGCGATGCCAGGGTTCCCATCCCTGTGCCACAAGGCGCTGAATTTCTCCGCCACGATCTGTGAAGGGAGCCTCAAACCCCGGATTGGTCAGTAGATTGGCTACCTGCGCCTGTGCCGGAACCCATGCCAGCAGCAACGCGGCGCAGAGCATTAAGAACTTGGCTCTGGAAAATGCGAGTCGTTTCATCAGGTCCACCATTCTGCATTTTTGAGCGAGGTGCTCTATCGGCACACGCCCTGGTGCGCCACCTATTGGATTGTGACTCAGTATAGGCAGATTAGCAAAACAGGCAACCCGCCCAACCAACTATACTCAAAGCATCAATTCATGTTTAGACTCTTTCACTGTATGATTTAGAAAGAGCGTAGCGCTCACCAAAACTATGGCGACGATTATCGGACTTTGTACGATTGAACTGCATCTGCCCGGCGTTGATTCGCTGAAGGGCAAACGCAGCATTGTGAAATCCTTGCTAACCCGCCTGAGCAAGGAATTCAATGTTTCTGCGGCAGAGGTTGAAGACCATGACGTGTGGCAGTCGGCAGTGATTGCGATTGCGGCGGTCAGCAATGCCAGCGCGCATAATGCGCAGGTGTTCGAACGGCTGTTGAGTTGGATTGAAACCCATTACAGTGAAGCATTGATTGTCAGCCATGACATCGAAATGCTTTAAGCGGGGGAATGCTTCGTGCGATTGCTGGAACACCACGTGAAGGCGCGCTTTGCCAGCTATGGCATCCCGGTTCCGTATGGGCGTCTCGTAACATCTGGCGAAGAGGTTCGCGCGCTTGCCGCCTATACGGCGGGATCAACAGTGCTGAAAGCCCAGATTACCGACGCCAACCGCTACGAACTTGGCGGGGTGCGGCTGGCGCGCAACGCAGCGGAAGCTGAAATGCTTGCCGGGGAGATGCTGCTGACCGAATATAACGGCACACGCGCGGAAACGCTGCTGGTTGAACCGGCATTGAGCAGCAGCGCTGAATACTGCCTGAGCGCACGAATTGACCGCAGTCGCCGCTGTGCAACACTTTCGGCATGGACACGCGCTGCACATTACCCGCACGCCCCACGCCGAATAATCAGCGACCTAACTGTTGAACAGATTAACCCGTTTCTCGGCTTACGCCAGTATCAGATCGTCAATCTGGTCAGCGGCATTAACCTACCCCGCGAACACTGGGAAACTTTCATCGAAATTGCGCGTGGGCTGCACAACTGCTTTGTGGAAAGCGATGCCCTGCTAGCGGAGATTAATCCTCTCGTGATTACTTCGCACAATGCGCTTGTCGCCCTGGATGGAACACTGCTTGTCAGTCACACAGAGTCATCAACACAGCCGAGCACAGGCGCGCAGGCTGGAATTTCAGGAATAGATTTTCTGCGGTTGAACGGAAATATCGGCTGCATCGCCAATGGCGCGGGCATGTGCATGATACTGATGGACATGATTGCTCAGCAGCCGGGCTGTGCCCCTGCCAATTTTTGTGACATCGGGGACAGCGTGACTCCCGACAGTTTGCAGGAAGCGCTGCTGCTGATTCTGCAACAGCCATATCTGCAAAGTATCGTGATTAGCTTTTTTGGCAACCATACATCCTGTGACAACTTTGTGCGGCATTTTGTGCAGGTCTGGCAAACGCTCAGTATAGACATACCCGGCGTGGTTCGGCTAAACGGGTTGAATGCCGAGGGAGGTCGGGCGCTGCTGGCGCGGGCAGCGCTTCCGACAATCAGCGTTGCTGAAACACTGGAAAATGCGATTTCGCTTGCGGCACGGCTGGAACAGGAACCTCTGTAACGATGGCAATCCTGTCTACAATCACAACTCGAATCATTGTGCAGGGGATCACCGGCAGTGAAGCGAGTCTGCACGTGCCGCGAATGATTGCGGCAGGTGCGCAGGTTGTCGGCGGGATAACGCCGGGAAAAGGCGGACAGTGGCTCCTCGGCATTCCGGTGTTCGACACAGTGGAGGAGGCAACACAGGCTACCGAAGCCAATACATCGGTGATTTTTGTGCCTGCTGAAACCGCGCCTGATGCGATCTATGAAGCCATCAACGCACAGCTTGAACTCGTCGTGTGTATCACTGAAAATATCCCAATGCAGGAAATGCTGCGCATTTACGCCTATTTGCGTGGTTCAGGCACGCGCTTGATAGGACCGAACTGCCCTGGCATTATGTCCCCCGGATTGACAAGCATCGGCATGATTCCAAGTTTTGTCACCATGCCGGGCAGCACGGGAATTGTCGCCCGCAGTGGAACCCTGATGTATGAAACCGCCGGGGCGCTGACCCGCGCAGGCAGCGGACAGTCCACATTGATCGGCATCGGGGGAGATGCGATTGTCGGCACAACCTTTGTGGAAGTGCTGGAAATGTTCGAAAACGATCCGGACACAACGCGCGTCGTCCTGATCGGTGAAATTGGCGGCAGCGGCGAAATCGAAGCAGCACAGTTCATTCACACGCAGATGACCAAGCCCGTCATCGCATTGATCGCAGGCAGCAGCGCGCCGGGGGGCAAACGGATGGGGCATGCGGGCGCAATTGCCGACCAGCCAGAAGACAGCGCGCAGGCAAAAATCAAGGCGCTGCGTGATGCGGGGGTGATTATCGCCCAATCGCCTGAGGAAATCCCGAACCTGCTGTACTAAACCAACGCTACACTGTCCGCCAGCAGCCATCCCTGCCGCCCGTTGGGCAGCACAATCCGCAGCCAGTCATCCTGAACAGCAAGCACGCGCACCTCAGCGGCGGCTTGAAGCTGGTAGAGTTCCAGATACGACTCTGCCGGACCACTCATCACGGGAACAAGCGGAGCGACGACCACCGCCGCAGGCGACTGCTGCACGACAATGACCGACCCGACCAGCCCAATCGTCAGCAGCAGAAGCACGACCAACCCGGCGGCGAACCATGTGCGCAACCTGCCGCGATGTTCCAGCAACCAGATGATGCCGCCCCAAAACGCTGACCAGCCGACGAGTGCCGCCAGCAGCAGTTCATCTACCGTCCAAGCGCTGAGCAACCATTCGCCAGCAAACACGAACAGATCGCCAGTCGGCGCACCGTCGAAAGACTCTAGGCGCTGCGAACGCACAAGTAGCAGCGCCGCCTGCACATCAGCATCACGCGGCATCTGGCGCTGTGCACGACGATAGTTGAGCAGCGCACGCCCCGGATCACCAGACTGATAGTATGCGCAGCCGAGATTGTAATACACCACGCCAGCGTTAATTCCCTGTGCCAGAAGACCTTCATACAGGGTAACTGCGCGGGCATAATCGCCAGCCGTATAGGCAGCATTTGCCTCAGCAAATGTATCTTCGGGTGCAGGCTGCAAGACCAGCAGCAAGCCCCATAGCAGCAGCACAATTCGAATCATGATGTGCGCCCCCACGATTCATCCAGCGCCAGCAGTACTCCGCGCACCCACACGCGCAGCTCGTGCACGCGCGCTTCTCGAACAGGACCGTAACTGGCAGCAGCAGCGGCTTCCAGCGCATCGCAAAGGTCGCCGGCGACCTCGTGTGCGATACCCTGCGCCCGCAGCAGCGGCAGCAGGTCTGCCTTGAGCAAAGACGGGGGCGGGGCGCCAAGCTTGCCTTCCAGATAGGCGTTAATCGTGTGATGCACCAGTGCGCCAAATGTCTCCGGCGCGGCGATGGCAACCCGCAGCGCATCGTCAGCAGCGTGGAACGCGACGGAATGGGACTGTTTGCGCGCCGCGCGTTGATGTGCCCGCCAGCGCAGCAAGCCCACCACCAGCACACCCAACGGTGGCAGCAGCCACAACCACCACGCAGTGCCCCAGAACATGCTGCCTGCCCCATATATCGGGCTGCTTGCTGTCTTGAGGGGCAGGACCACCGAAGAAGGCGCTGGCAGCATTATTGGGGCGATTTCCGGCGTAAGCTCTGCGACAGTCTGCACATCGACGACAATCGGCGCAGTCGTTAGCAGCACATATGCACGAATCGCTGGATCAAAATACGAAAATGTGACTGCTGGTATGGTCTGTGTGCCAGGTTGCAGGGCAATCAACGTCCAGCTAAACACGCGCTGCCCCAGCAGCACACCATCCTGATCCACTGCCATATACTCACTGCCTGCGGGATAGACCTGCCATGCTTCGAGGGCAGGCAAATTGGGCGCGATCAGTGGTTCCACGCTGCCTGTGCCGCGCACAACCAGCCGGAGAGTCAGCGCGGCACCCTGCTGCAACAGCCGCATATCAGGTTCAGCCGCGATGCTGAACTGCCCAACAGCCCCCGCGAAGCCAGCCGGAGCGCCATCAGGCAGGGAGCGCACCTCCAGCACAAGCAGTTCGCTGCGCAGCGTCTGCGTGGTAGCAGCAAAGCGAATCGCGCCCGGATCAATACTGGTCTGTCCGGCACGCAGGGGAAACAACACAAACGCCTGTTCACGGACTTCATACTGGCGTCCGTTGAGCGTTTCGAGGTATCCGCGAGTGCGCACCGCGTCTGCACGCCAGAAACCGTTAAAATCGGGGGCTTCAAACTGAAAATCGGGCGGCGTTGTGCTGGAATAGAAACGGAAAATGTAGTTGATTTGCTGACCAATAAACGGTGTCTGATTATCCACCAGTGCCCGCACAAACATGTCAGGCGCTGCGGGCTGCGCCGCGCTATGCCCAACCAGCAGCAGCGCGACCAACAGCATGCCCCAAAAACGCCCAGTTGAGACCACCCGTGTATTCACCAGTCCTTGCCTCCCGGCGCAGTCGGCGTCTCCGCAGTGTCGGTAAATGGGCGGTAGACAGGCTGGTCCTGACGGGCGCTGTCTAACAGACGTTCTGCTTCCTCGGTGGTCATCGGATTATCGGATACGGGAGGCACCGGATTAGGTTGACTGCCACCAGGCGAACCCGTTGTTCCGCCAGCAGGGGTCTGAGTGAAATCCGGTTCGCCCGCAGGGAGTGGCGTTGGTGTCACCAGCAGCGCTGTGTCAGGGGTCGGCGTGGCTTCAGGATCGCTTTCGCCCGATTCTGGCAACGTCTCCTGTTCCTGTGCTGTTGGAGTCGGTGCCAGCAGCAGCGACTGCGCCAGTTCGTAGTTATAGCGTGCGTCAGCATCATCGGGGTGCAGCAGCAAAGTTTGCCGGTACGCCTCGACTGCCAGATCGTAAAAGCCGAGTTCAAAATAGACATTGCCCAGATTGTAGTAGGCGGCTGCCACCAGCGCCGAATTGCCGCTGCGCTGCGCATATTGCAGCGTAATGATGGCTTCCTGCAAACGCCCCGACTGCGCAAGCGCAATACCCGCATTATAGTACGGGATGGGATTGTCCGGGTCCGCTACCTGTGCCAGTTGCAGGGCGTCAAGCGCATCCTGCGCCTGCCCTGCGCCAATCGCCGCAACACCGGCGTTGTTGCGTTCCGCAGCATTCACCCCGCAGCCCACCAGCAGCAGCGCCAGCAGCACCACCAGACCGTTCATGCTACCCTCCTGCGCCGGGAACGCAGCACAGGCAGCAGGGTTTCAAGCGCCAGTGCCAGCAGCGACAGGGCGACAAACAACCCAAAACGCTCAATCGGGCGTTGTTCAATGCGCGCCTCCAGCGTACTGCTCGCCCGGTTGATGACCGCGGCGAGATTTGCGATCACCGGCGCGCCACCGCCGGCACGGAAATAGAGACCACCTGTACTTGCAGCAAGTGATTGCAGCGGTTCTTCTTCCAGCCGGGTGAGAACTGCCGTTCCGTCTGGCAGTGTGCGTAACCCGGTAATCTGGCCGTCATCGTCCAGTTCCGGTACAGGCGCGCCCTGCAACGAGCCATAACCGATAGTGTAAATCACAACGCCCCGCGCACTTGCTTCAGACGCCACCTGCTCAATGTCACCAGCATGATCTTCGCCATCGCTGATGACGGCAATAATCTGGCTTTCAGCACGGCGCTCATCGAATGCAGCAAGCGCCAACCGCAGGGCGGCGGACAGCGCCGTACCCTGCCGGGTCAGTGCGCGACTGCTGGCCGCAGCCACGAAGTTCAGCGCAGATGCCGTATCGCTGGTAAGTGGAAATTGCAGCACTGCCTCCCCGGCAAAGAGAATCAGTCCCAGATTATTGCCTTCCAACTGCACCAGCAAATCGCGCATATCGAGTTTGGCGCGCTCAAGACGGCTGGGCAGCACATCCTGCGCGTCCATGCTGCGGCTGACATCCAGCACCAACATGACGGAGACGCCCTGCACTTCAATCACTTCCGGCGCAATGCCCCATTGCGGGCGTGCCAGCGCAAAGATTAACGCGACAAGTGCCCCCAGCCAGAGCAGCACCTGACCACGATGCGGCTGTGGGGTTTCAACAAGCGCTGCCAGCAGCGCCGTATCCCCCAGACGCGCCGCTGCAATGCGCCGCGCCCGCGCCCGCCACCAGAACAACAGCGCAAACAGCGGGAGCAAAACCAACAGGAGAAACGCAGCAGGAACAATAAAGGTCAACATCGCCTACCAGATCAAGGAAACGACTGAAAAACAGTGCTGCGCAGCAGGCGTTCCAGCACCAGCAAAATCAGCGCCACAACCATCCAGCCACCCGCATATTCCTGCCAGCGCACGAACAAACGGCGTTCAACAGCAGAACGTTCAAGCGTGTCAATCCGGCTGTAGATTTCCTCCAGACCAGAACGATCCACAGCGCGAAAATACAGTCCACCCGTCAGGGAAGCCACCCCGCGCAGGGTGTCCTCATCCAAATCACCCTCTGCTGTACCTCCCGGCAGTCCGACACCAACGGTATACACGCGAATACCCAACACTGCCAGCGCTTCGGCTGCGGTCAGCGGGTCAAGCGCGGCATTATTGCTCCCGTCGGTCAGCAAAATAATGACCTTGCTCACGGCGTCGCTTCTTCGCAGCATGCTGCCTGCGGACACCAGCCCCAGCCCTAACGCTGTACCATCAATGAGATCAAGCTCGGTGACTAATCGAAGTGTCTCGAGCGAACGCAGCAAGGCAGCATAATCGAGCGTGGGCGGAACGACATGATACGCCTCGCGCCCAAAGACCACCAGCCCAATACGGTCATAGGATCGCCGACTGATAAATTCAGCGATAACCTGCTGCGCTGCCTGCAAGCGATTTAGGGGAGCAAAGTCCGGCGTGCCCATACTGCCAGAAATATCCACTGCCAATACAATATCAACACCCTGACCACGCAGCACCTCCTGTGCACGTCCCCCCTGTGGGCGTGCCAGTGCCATCACCAGCAGCAACCAGCACAATACCTTCAAAATATCGGGCAAATAGCGTACCCGCACGCGCCAGCCACGCGGAAGACCAGCAGCCAATCGCGTATCAGAGTAGTGCAGCGCGGGCAACTGCATGCTGCCTTTCCAGCGCAAATACCCCCACAACACGGGGATCAGCAGCAGCACAAACGCCAGCGGCTGGGCAAAGCGAAAAGCATCCATCTCATGCACCGTCCCGCGTGCCTGCATCTGCGGCGGCAGACGCCAGTATCCAGCGCTCGGTGCGCTCCAACAATCGCTGACTGGTACGGATTTGCGGGGTCATCCCCGTAAATCGCACCGTATCCAGCACGCCCAGAAGCGCCAGGAGTTCCCGGCGCAGGTTTTCCGGCAGTGTTTCCAACCGCGCGGATAATTCGCTGGTGGTAAGCTGCGGAGCGGGAATACCTAGCTCTGCCCCGACATAAGCGCGCAAACAGGCGGATAGGCTGCCAAGCAGCAAATCCGGCGTAGTTTCCGCCCGCAGACGTTCAAGCTCCTGCTTTGCCTGCTCCAGTGGCGAAAGCGCCGGTTGCTGCCGCAGGGGCAGCCGCCCCCAGCGCCGCCGCAGCGCGCGCCCACCGTAGGTCAACATGAGCAGCGCCAGTCCAAACACCAGCAGCACAAGCAGCGGCGACAGGTAAGGCAGGCTTAGCGCAGGCTTCAGCGGTCTCAGGGTCCGGGTGTCATCCAGAACACTCGTTACACTGATAAAGGCGCTGGCAACCGGAATATCGTAGAGACTGGCGTCACCGTCAAGCCGGTAAGTCACATACATCTCCGGCGTGTTGAATTCGCCAGTCTGCCAGAGCAGCACGGAAAGCTGCTGGCGGTAAATCAAGGTATCGTCTTCGCCCGGTTGAACATCAACCACGCTGACCGCGCGTATTTCAATGGCATCCCACTGCCCGGGAATACGCGGCAAGAACACCTGCGCGGCAGACGGCGCAAGCACTTCAAGGACGAGCACCAGCGGCTGCCCCACCATTACGTCTGTCTGCTCCGCGATGAACCGTGCCCGCACGACCTGTTCAGTGCTGGGAGCGGGTGTCGTTTCCGGTGTCGCTTGCCGCGCCGAAACCGTCGTGAATACCAGCAGCAGCAAGCCGACAAGCTCAATCATCCGCATCATGCCCGCCCTGACCGTCGTGCTTCTGGCGCCCGCCGGCGCAAAAATGCCAGCAGCAGCGGCGCATAATCGTCTGTGGTGGACAGTGCAAGATAATCAACCCCTGCACGTGCGAATGCCGCCCTGCGCGCTGTCTCCGCATCGTCTGCCTGCTGTTCGAAACGGGCACGCCATGCTGCCGAAGCGCTGTCCACCGTGAGCAGCGCCCCCGTTTCGGCATCTTTTAGTGTCACTAAACCGCTGTTTTGCCAGCGCTGTTCCAGGGGATCGTGAACACCAATCGCGACTACATCGTGATGCAGGCTGGTCAGGCGCAGCGCATGGCTGTAGCTTTCCGGTGGCGCAAGAAAATCGGAAATCAAGAACACTACAGCCCGACGCTTGACCGCACGATTAACGGCGGCGAGGGCAGCGGCAAGATCGGTGCTGCCAGCACTGCTTTCTGCCGCCAGCAGTTCGCGGATGATGCGCAGCACATGGCGTTCACCTTTACGCGGCGGCACAAAGATGTCAAGCTGGCTGCCGAATGTCAACAGCCCCGCCCTGTCGCCGCTGGTTGCCGCCGCCAGCGCCAGCACCGCGCCCAATTCTGCCGCCAGTTCGCGCTTCTGGCGCACCCGGGTTCCAAAGGTCGTTGAGGCGCTGGTATCAAACAACAACAGCAGGGTGAGTTCCCGTTCTTCGGCATACTGCTTGATGAACGCTTCACCGCTGCGCGCGGTCACATTCCAGTCAATATCACGAACATCATCGCCGGGGGTATAGGGGCGCACGGTATCAAAGGCAATCCCGCGTCCTTTGAATACCGAACGGTATGCCCCCGCAAAAGTGTTCTGTACCAAGCGGCGAGAATGTAGTTCGATACGGCGAATTTGTGCCAGCATTTCCGGGGTCATCATCGCTGGTCAGGGTACCGTGATGCGACCGAGAATTCGCTGGACAATCTGTGCTGACGAGACTTCTTCAGCCTCTGCCTCAAACGTCACCAGAACGCGATGGCGCAGAATATCGGGGGCGAGCAACTTGACATCTTCGGGGGTCACATAGCCGCGTCCGGCAAGGACCGCATGCGCCTTTGCCGCCCGGACCATTAATACCGTTGCACGGGGAGATGCACCAATCTGAATCAGCGGGCGCAGTTCTTTCAACCCTGCTGCTGAAGGATCGCGGGTTGCGCCAACGATATCCAGCACGTAGTCTTTGATGCGATTATCAATATATACCTGATTGACAGCAGCACGCGCCTGCAAAATAACATCTGGTTCAACGACCGGGGATGGCAGCGGCGGCGTGTCGCCTGCCATGCGATTGACTATCTCGCGTTCCTCATCGCGCGAAGGATAGCCCACAACCAGCTTGAGCATGAAGCGGTCTAATTGCGCTTCCGGCAGGGGATAAGTCCCTTCCTGCTCAATCGGATTTTGTGTCGCCAGCACCATGAACAAATCAGGCAGTTGATGGGTCTTATCACCCAGCGTTACCTGCCGTTCTTCCATCGCTTCCAGCAGTGCCGATTGCACTTTCGCCGGGGCGCGGTTGATTTCGTCTGCCAGCACAAGATTGCTGAAGACCGGGCCAGGACGCGGCGTGAATTCGCCGGTACGCGGGTTGTAAATCTGTGTACCGATGACATCTGCGGGCAGCAGATCGGGCGTAAACTGAATGCGCTGGAACTGGGCATTCAGGGTCGCTGCCAGCGTGCGCACTGCCAACGATTTTGCCAGTCCGGGCACGCCTTCAATGAGCACATGTCCATTTGCCAGCAGCGCGACGAGCAGGCGGTGCATCAGTCGCTGCTGTCCCACCACCACGCGCCCGGTCTCCGAGAGAACATCCTGCAAAAAGGCAGTCTCGCGCTGCACTCGTTCGTTCAGTTCGCGTACCGTCGCCACCAGCAGCCCTTCTACCGCAGGAATGCGGGAATAAAATTGCAAAACCCGACGAAGTTCTCGTCACAGGTGGGAGCAAGGTTGACCAGATACAGCGCCAGCATGGAGCAGAGAAAACAGGCGCCAAGCAGAAAAACGCAGCCACACCAGGCAACGGGACCCCCACTGAGTACATTGAAGAAAACTTCGACGAGCGAGAACAATGTGCCGACGAACTGTAAGCCAACTACCAGAACGACACCCAGCACGCACAAGAAACCGCAGCCCAATGCTAGCAGCAGCAGTTGGTCAATAGAAATGTTCTGCAAGAATTCCATCACGTTATCCCCATAGTCATGCAACCTGCAAGTGCCGCTGCCGGCTCAATCCTGTGCTGCTGCCCGGCGTTCAAAAACTGCGCCTCTCCATTTACTGATGTGGTTGCACACCGGCGGTGTCTGCGCTCTCCGGGTTTAGGTTTTCATGGTCGGATCAGCAGTATCTGTCCCTAAACCCCGACAAGGGAATTAATCTCCCTGCTTAGAAAGATCAGTCCATGGACAGGCTTTTAGCTGGTCACCTGTGGTATGATCGCCCAACCACGTTCCTGAGCCAGCGCCCGCAGTTCATCATCCGGATACGTTGCGGTGGGATGCCCGACTGCGCCCAGCAAAAACCGATCCGAGTAACTGTCGGCATAGCCGTGTGCCTGGGTGAGATCTGTCGGCAGTTGATGCCGGACGAGATAATCCTGAAGCGCGGCAATTTTATGTACACCAGCGATGCCGACACCGCCCGTGCGCCCCAAACAGGTATCCCCATCGAACGCGAGCGGCGTACCGATTGCGCCGTCCGCGCCCAACCGCGCCGCAAATGCCTGCACCGCCACATCAAACATGCCGGAAATCAGCACCACATGATTGCCCTGCTGCTTGTGTTCTGCCAACCGCCGCAGTACATCCTCGCGGTAATGCCCAATCATGCGCTCGTTCACAATCCAGTCAAACAGCGCACGAACATGGGCGCGTGACCATCCGCTGACGACTCCTGCCATAGCGCGTACCCACAAGCCCCGAAAACGATCATCGCTGATTATCCGGGCTTTCTGTAGTCCCCAGAGGGGATACGCCTTCAGGTAGGCGACACGCACACGCGCTTTAGTCACCTCAGGATGCCGGACATAGCTTTTCCACGTGTTTTCGGAAATCAGGGTGCCATCAATATCAAAAAATGCGACTTGACCAGACAAGATCAACCTTTCCATTGACCGCAAGACTCAGGCTCAAGGCAGGCAAGTGCGTCCCGACGGCAACCAACCGCTGCTGGCAGTGTCGCGGACATAACATTCGCAGTATGACACAGGATCGCCCTGCCCCTCCCACAAAATATAGCGCACATAGGTGATCAGGCAAGTGTCACCCTCCAGGTTGGTTGTTGCTGCGGTTGACCAGAAACCAATCCCGCGTTTGCCTGCATCCATGAGTAACACAATGCGAATTTCCTGACCGGGCAAATCCCCCTGTGAAACGACAACTTCCTGTTGTGTCGCCAGGTAAAACAGGAAACAGGGCAGCAGCAATGCCGCAAACCAAATGATCAGCAGCAGCACGCAGCCAGTCCGACGCAGGCGTCGCCAGAGATTGGCTGTTTGGAGTTTTTCCGCTGCTGAGGTCGTTACATTTTCGGCTGCTGACATGGACTCGCTTACTCCGCAAGACGCATTTGGATAACATCTTCACGATCATAGCTGACATGCACAAAAAATGGTGGGGCAGCAGGCGGCAGTGCCAGCACACGCGGCAAAATCCGAAGCAAGTCTTCTACAAGGTCGAGCGTAGCAAGCTCCTCAATGTTTACCCAGTGCAGTGTGCCTTCGGGCGTGGTCACCTGCAAGTCGCGGGTCTGGCTTTGCGCTGTGAACACAAACAGCATAATCCCGGTTGCTGCACCAGCATCAATATTGTGAACCGCACACAAGCGTAAATTGGAAACGTGCAAACCTGACTCTTCCAGAATCTCGCGGCGGGCACTGCTGAAGGGATCTTCATCGCGTTCGATATGCCCACCTAAACCATTGTATTGATTGGGAAACACACGCTTATGCGGCGCACGCTTCATCAGCAGCACCGCGTCCTCATGCGTTACAAAACAGAGCGTACGCGGAATGACAAGCCAGCGTCCCTGCGTTGCATCAGCCCCCTGCTCATTTGCACCCATATTATCCGCCTTTTCGTTGTGCATTTCACTGGCAGCAATTGCAGTGACCAACCAATCATGCTACCTTTTGCTGATGAATGGACTTCTTCTCGCTATTGAAGGTAGCTTGTTCTATGAACACACGCTCGCTCGCGCCTACTCCAAATCTACGTATTGTCGCAGTTGAAGGGCTGCTTGCCCACGAAGAACACGACAACCAGCGTTCCGCGCCGCTGATCGCACGGTTGGAACAGGATGAATATGTGATCAATCCGCCGATTGTCGCGCCACTGAGTGAACCAGATCAATATGTTATACTCGATGGCGCGAATCGCTGCTATGCCTTTCAGCAGCTTGGCTATCCCCACATTATCGTACAGGTCGCACCATACGACAGCGGTTACGTCGAGCTGGAGACATGGCGGCATGTCGTCAGTGGGTGGGAACAGGCTGCTTTCCTAAGCCACCTGGAAGCCCTGCCTAACGTTATTCTGAACGAAGGGCAGGACAAACACGCGATTGCGCATGTGATGCTGCGCGGGGGTGAACTGCTGGCGCTGACCAGCCCATTGGAAAGCACAGCAGAACGGAACAAGGCGCTGTGCGAGGCTGTGCGAGTTTACCAGCGAAATGCAAAACTGTACCGCACTGCACTGGCAGAACCCGAGGAAGTATGGACATTGTACCCAGAAGCCATTGCACTGGTGCTGTTCCCACATTATCATCCGGCAGATATTTATGCGGCGGCGCAGCCAGATGCACATATCCCGCCGGGGGTGAGCCGGCACATCATTCACGGACGCGCGCTTCAGGTTAACTACCCCATGATGCTGCTGCGGGATACGATGATGACCCTAGCAGACAAGAATGCACAGCTCACCCGCTGGCTGCAAGAAAAGCTGGCAAAGCGTAAACTGCGCTACTATGCCGAAGCTACCTACCAATTTGGTGAATGAAAGGATGGGCACTTGTGGCACAGACGGTTGAGCAGGCGCTTAAAGCCGCCTTGTTTTATTCGGATGAGACCGTTTACGTGCTGGCGAAACTGCCTGCCAACGGTATTCTGGTGGCGGCAGGTGTGATCGCGGAAATCGGTGAACCCTTCTGTGCCCTGATTGCTGACAAAGATGAGGTCAGCCTAGTGCTGCCGCAGGAGGCGCTGGAAGATTTCGCCGACAGGCTGCGCGGTCATCAGGTCATCAACAAACTATACCGTCTGATTACGCTGGACGTGGTGCTGGAACCCGACCTAACCGGTTTCATCGGGTTTGTTGGCAGTGCGCTGGGCAAAGCGGGAATCAGCATCCTGCCCTACGCAGCGCACAGCCGCGATCATCTGTTTGTCCCGGCAGACCAGTTTGAATTCGCCCTTCAAACGCTGAAAAGCCTGCAAGCCAGCCTATGACAGCAATCTGTGCCGAAGGGAAGATGAGGTTCATCTGTGGAGATTAATATTTTCAACGATGGCAGTCTCGTCCCCAGACCGCGAGAAGATGTGCGGATTGAGGGAATTGTGATAACGCCATATCCGGATCGTTTTCGGGTGCATGTGCAGGTGCGTGTGACGCCGTTTCTTGAGCGCCCTAACCTGCTGCTGGCTGTGCACACAGCGGCTGATCGGAGTGTCGCGGAACTGAGCATTATTGAAACGATGCATTACAACATGGAATTCACGCTGCATCTGCGCGGTTTAACGGGCGATCCGGCGGGGGTGTACACTCTGACTACTGAACTGTTCTATGAAACCCGCAACCCGGCGCATGACGAGCGTATTGACACCTTTGAGATTCCGTACGCCAGTGCTGACGAGGGCTAATTCATGCGCACGCTGTGGCTGTCGCACGAACAGGCGCTGACAATTGCCCAGCATGCGCTGGCAGACCACCCGGCTGAAGCCTGTGGGATGATTGGCGGCAGAGGCAGTGTCGCCCACGTGGTCGTTCCACTGCCGAATGCTGCCGCCGATCCCCTGCGCCAGTACGTCATTGAACCGCAGGCGTTGGTTCGCACGTTATATGACTTTGAACGGACCGGGCTGGCGCTGATTGGTATCTACCATTCCCATCCCGATGGTGAACCACGCCCATCACCAACGGACATCCGCGAGGCGGCGTACCCGGAGACGGCTTATCTCATTGTTGGTGTGCGACAGGGTGAAACACGCTTCGCAGCATGGCAGATCAACCGGGAGCAGGTGCTGCCACTGGAACTGCACATCGGCGGTGACAAACCGGAAGCCGAACACTCGACGCTGACACGCGCACAAATTATCGCAATTCTTATCAGCGCGCTGATTGCATTTGCGATTATGCTATCCATATCGTTATCGCTGCTGCCGCCAGCACCCGACCTGCTGCGCTGACGAATACGCCGCGCTGGCGAAGGACTCGCTTATGGACTTGTTCATCATCATTTTGTTGCTTGTATTCGGCATTGTGATTGGGGGCGTGCTGAACACGCTGGCAGACGACCTGCCCTTTCACCGTCGCGTCAAATTCCCTCCCCGATACCGCGATGGCACCCCACGCCCCAGAACGGCATGGTTGGGCATCACCGCGTTTCTGCTGGGGCAGCGCCGCCCCGCGGGGGAACAACCTGAAACGGTTGAGTTTCGCTTCGGGGAAACAGAAACCGGAGAGCCGGAATACACCATCACCCTGCCCAACCACCTCTCGTGGCGCTACCCGCTGACCGAGCTGTCAACTGCGGGCGCATTTGTTATCGCGTATCTCACCGCCGTAACGCATCAGATCAACCTCGCCCAGTTTGCCTTCTGGCTGATTTATATGGCGATTTTTGTACTGGTGATCGTCGTGGATGTCGAACACCGGCTGATCCTGTTCGCCGTGATGATCCCCTCGTTCGGCATTGCGCTGGTTGATGCGCTGCTAACCACGGTGAATATCGCCAACAGCGGACCTAATCTGGTAGATACGTTGATTGGCGGCGCGTTAGGCTTTGGCGTTTTTTACGCCTTTTATCTGGGGGGCTTCGTCTTTACGGCGGCGATGTCCAAGACGCGCGGCAAGCAGATCGACGAAGTCGCCTTTGGCTATGGTGATGTGATGATGATGACGCTTGCCGGTCTAATTCTCGGTTGGCGAGCGGCAATTTTCACGATGTTTATCGCGGTCATGTTGGGGGCGCTGGGGGCGTTTCTGTACCTACTGCTGGCGGTGCTGCTGCGCAATCGTTATCAGGCGTTTACTGCTTTGCCGTATGGACCCTATATTGTGATTGCAACGGCATTAATGCTGCTGTTTCAGGATGCGGTGGGCGCATTTCTGGGGGCATACTTCCCGCCCGTTTGAAGGCACGGAAAAGGAAGCCGCATCCCACGCTGACCTACAGCGACGTCGAACGCTCGATGATGCCACCGCCCAAGCAAAGCTCACCCTGATAAACCACCGCCCCCTGTCCCGGCGCAATGTCGCGCAGGGGCTGATCAAATCTGACGTGCATGCGGTTATCTGGCAGCGGTGTAACCAGCGCAGGAACAGGCTTTGCCTTGTAGCGAATCTTGACTTCCCCGTGCAGGGACTGCTGCGGCGCTGCGCCCTGAATCCAGTTGACACGCCCGGCAGTCAGCTCCGAACTCCCTAGTTCATCGCGTGTGCCCACTACCAGCGCGTTGCGGTAAGGATTCATAGCAATCACATAAAGCGGTTCGGCAAAGGTGATACCCAAGCCCTTACGCTGACCAATCGTGTAATTCGCCAAGCCCGAATGCTCACCGATGATTGTTCCATTGGCGCGCACAATTGGTCCCGGCTGCATAATCTCCGGCGCATGTTCGCTCAGAAAGCGCCGGTAATCGCCATCGCCCAGAAAACACAAATCCTGACTGTCCTGCTTGCTGGCGGTAGGCAGCCCAAAGCGGCGTGCCAGTTCGCGCACCTGCGGTTTGGTGTACTGCCCAACAGGGAACATGGCATGGCGCAGCATATCCTGTGTCAGCACACTAAGCACATAACTCTGGTCTTTGGCATCATCCGCGCCTTTCTTTAGCAAAAAGTGCCCGTCAGGATCGCGGTCAACCTGCGCATAGTGCCCGGTAGCGAGATAGTCCGCATCCAGCGCGAGCGCGTTTTCCAGCAGCCAGGTAAAGCGAATGTGCCGGTTGCATTCCAGGCAAGGATTGGGCGTAAAGCCGTGCCGGTGCTGGTCAATGAAATACTGCACGATTTTGCCGCGAAAGACCTCTTTGGTATCGAGTACATAAAACGGGATGCCCAATTGATCCGCGATTCGGCGTGCATCTGCCATCTGTTCCGGCGTGCAGCAGCGGTTATGCACGCGCCCGTCTGCGGTTTCTTCCGACCATAGACGCATCATCATACCGACAACATCATAGCCCTGTTCGAGCAGCAGTGCGGCAGCAACCGAACTGTCTACTCCACCACTCATCGCAACTACGACACGTATATCTGCATTCATAGTTCTTCAAAACCATACCAACCCAACTAACGTTACCGACAGCCTGCCAGCGTCTCGCAACGCCCCATATGGATCACAATACGATTGGGGCGTTCAAGACGATTGGCGCAAACGGTACAGCTTTTCCACGCTGGACGCAACCGCATCAACAGCATAAGCAATGTCGGCTTCGGTGGTTTGCAGCCCAACAGACAGCCGCAGGCTGCCCAATGCGGCGTCTGGCGGATAACCGAGCGCCAACAAAACTCCAGACGGTTCGGGATTGCCGGTCTTACACGCCGACGCACTGCTGGCTGCCACACCTTTCATGTCCAGATGCATCAACAGTGTGTTGCCGTCAACACCGTCAAATACAAAACTCGCGTGGGCGGGCAAACGCTGCTGTGGGTGCCCGGTGAGCGCGGCATTGGGCACTCGGCTCAGAATGCCGTCTACGAGCATATTGCGCATCTGCCGGAAATGGGCAGTACGTGCTTCATATTCTTCGTATGCCAGTTGAAGCGCCTTTGCCATGCCAACGATTCCGGGCGTATTGTGCGTCCCTGCGCGCCGTCCAGACTCGTGCCCGCCGCCAGCCTGACTGGGCAGCAGTGTAATGCCAGCGCGGACATAGAGCAGCCCGACACCTTTTGGACCATAAAACTTGTGCGCAGACAGACTGAGCATATCCACACCCAGTTGTTGGACATCCAGCGGAAGCTGCCCCGCCGCCTGCACGGCATCCGTATGCAGCAGGATACCCCACTCATGAGCGAGTGCCGTCAGTTTTGGCAAAGGTTCAACCGTGCCGACCTCATTGCTGGCATACATCACGCTGGCAAGGGTTGTGCCTGGCTCAATAGCGGCAGCAAAGTCCTCGACATCTACCAGTCCTGTCTGATCCACCGGCAGCAGCGTGCTGGTAAAGCCCATATAGTCCGTAAGCTGCTCAACCGTCTTGATAACTGCATCGTGCTCAATCGGCGTGGTAATCAGGTGCTTGCCTTTGCCTGAGGCATGCTGTGTCCATGCAGCGCCGCGCACAGCGAGGTTATCACTCTCTGAACCACCGCTGGTAAAGACTACTTCGGATGGGCGGCAGTTCAGCACATGCGCAACGGTTTCACGCGCCGTTTCAATCGCCTGCTCGGCACGGCGTCCAAAGCGATGTGCCGACGATGCATTGCCGTAATCCTCGTAAAAATAAGGCAGCATCGCATCCACAACGCGCGAATCGGTAGGCGTTGAGGCAGAATGGTCGAGATAGACCGAACGCTGCACAGTCATTGTAGTTGACTTCCTTCCAGTCCCAGACATCAGCCTGGATATTTTATCTGAACATGACAGGAGTTTAAGCCCAAACAATGGTTGATGGTGGTAGGAATGCAGGGATAGATTATAATTGCCCGGTGTACCGTAAGGTATCCACAACTACAAGGAGAAAACTCACAATGAGTTTCATCGAAAAGATTCACGCCCGCGAAGTACTTGATTCACGTGGCAACCCAACGGTTGAGGTCGAGGTTTACCTCGAAGATGGTGCCTTTGGGCGCGCAATTGTGCCCAGCGGCGCATCAACCGGTGAACATGAAGCGCTGGAACTGCGCGACGGAGATAAGAGCCGCTACATGGGCAAGGGCGTCCTGAAAGCAGTAGACGCCGTCAATACCAAGATCGCCGACGCTCTGATAGGCATGTATGCCTTTAACCAGAAGGCGCTGGATGACGCAATGATTGCATTGGATGGCACGCCAAGCAAGAAGAATCTGGGTGCCAATGCCATTCTCGGCGTCTCCATGGCAGTCGCTCGGGCAGCCGCTGACAGCGCCGGTCTGCCGTTGTATGCCTATATGGGTGGCATCCATGCCCATGTCCTGCCTGTGCCGATGATGAATATCATGAATGGCGGCAAACATGCGATCGGCAGCACAGACTTTCAGGAATTTATGGTGATGCCTATCGGCGCGGAGACGTTCCGCGAAGGGCTGCGCTGGTGCGCGGAAATCTACCAGACACTTAAGAAAGTGATCCACGACAAAGGCTTTGCCACGAATGTCGGGGATGAAGGCGGGTTTGCGCCGAGCCTCGGCTCGAATCAGGCAGCGCTGGATGTCATCATGGAAGCAATCGGCAAAGCCGGCTACAAAGCTGGCGAGCAGGTGTTTATCGCGCTTGATCCGGCAACCTCCGAACTATACCGTGACGGCAAATATCACCTTGACATCGAGGGCAAGGTGCTGTCCGGCGAGGAAATGGTCGAATTCTGGGCAGACTGGTGCGAACGCTATCCGATCATCTCATTGGAAGACGGGCTTGCGGAAAATGACTGGGAAAACTGGTCACGATTGGTTGCCCGCGTAGGAGATCGCGTTCAGGTTGTCGGGGATGACCTGCTGGTCACCAATGTTGAGCGTGTCAAACGCGGTATCCGCGAAAGAGCTGCCAACTCACTGTTGTTCAAGGTCAACCAGATCGGCAGCCTGACCGAAGCGTTGGCAGCTGCGCACCTGAGCCAGCGTCACGGCTGGACGGTAGTCACCAGCCACCGCAGCGGTGAAACCGAAGATACCACTATTTCAGATCTGGCGGTTGCCATGAACGCTGGGCAGATTAAGACCGGTGCGCCAGCGCGGACTGACCGTGTTGCCAAGTTCAATCAACTGCTGCGCATTGAAGAAGAACTGGGTAGTGCGGCGGTTTATGCCGGAAAGAACGCTTTCACCAATCTGAGTCGCGATCTCTAGACGACAAGCGTTGTCAGCATTGAACCGGCGGCATGGCATAGGACGAAGCGCATGTCTACGCCTGCCCATGCCGCCACAAGCTTAAAAGACAGCACCAGGCACAAGCGAGAGGGTGATGCTTCGCAACTTCAGGTTGCCAGTGCCCTTTGCTTTAGAACCTATCCATAAACCCGTATTCCTGAACAAGGGGATTGATCCCCTTGCCCACGTTTACGGATAGACATTCAAGCTTTCGTCTGTCTGGGGTTTTTTGCCATTCGTCTGATCCAAATTCGCCAGAAAGGACCCGACCTTGCCAACCAACAACCATCGCCCGAACAAGCGCACCAAAATAGTCGCTACAATCGGACCGGCATCGTGGGACGAAACTGTACTGCGCAAACTGATCCGTGCCGGGATGGATGTTGTGCGCATCAATATGTCGCACGGCGAACATAACCGCCACGAGGAAACAATCGCCCTTGTGCGGCGCATCGCAGCAGAAGAAGATGTGGTTATCGCCATTATGTGCGATATTCAGGGGCCGAAAATTCGCATTGGCAAGATTGCCCATGAACCCCTGCTGCTGCAACCGGGAGATCAGATCACCCTGACGCTGGATGCTGCGGATGGCACCAATAATGTTGTTACCCTGCCACACCCGGAATTTGTGCGCGACATTCACCCCGAAATGCAGGTGCTGCTGGATGACGGCAAGCTGGAATTTATCGTACGTGAAGTGACAACACGCGCGCTGCTCTGTGAGGTCGTCGTCGGGGGTGAGCTGACCTCGCGTAAAGGCGTTACTGCGCCCAGTGCATTTCTGACCCTCTCGGCGATTACAGAAAAGGATCGCGCAGACATCGAATTCGCGCTTCAGCAAAAGGCAGATTACATTGCCATGTCTTTTGTGCGCGCACCGGAAGATATTCGTGAACTCCGCTGGCTCATCCGGCATCTAAGCGGCGATGCGGCGGTAATTGCCAAGATTGAGAAGCACGAGGCACTCACCAATATCGAGGCGATTATCGAAGCCTCCGACGGCGTTATGGTGGCACGTGGCGATCTGGGGCTGGAAACCCCTGCCGAACAGGTTCCTTACCAGCAAAAACGCATCATTCGTCTGTGCAACTTTGCCGGAAAGCCGGTGATCACCGCCACGCAAATGCTTAACTCGATGGTGGATTTGCCGCGTCCCACCCGTGCCGAAGCAAGCGACGTTTACAATGCGATTGTAGACGGCACAGACGCAGTAATGCTCAGCAATGAAACGGCTGCGGGCAAGTATCCGGTCGAAGCAGTTCATACGATGGCAAATATCGCGCAGATTGCCGAACAACACTTTGTCGAAAATCGCCCGCCGCATCTCGCTAATATCAAGCAGACCGGGAAAAGCAAAGAGGCGGTGTCAGATGCAATCAGCCAATCAGCGTTTGAGATTGCTGAAGCACTGAACCCCAAGGCAATCATCACCTCAACACTCACCGGCTATACGGCGCGACGGGTTGCGCGCCAGCGCCCACGCACACCGATTTTGTGCGTGACACCAGAACCGACCACATATCGAAGAATGGCATTGGTTTGGGGTGTGCAACCGCTGTTGGTCCCACAGTTCAACACGATTGATGAAATGATCAGCATACTGATCCGCGCGGCACACAACAAAGGATTGGTGCATCGCGGCGATCACACGGTGATCATCGCCGGCGTGCCGTTCGGCGTAGGAGGGCAGACCAACTTGCTCAAAATTCACATTGTGGGTGAAGCTGGGGAGATTTAAGCTATATCTGCTATCGGGGCGCTTTGCCTCGCCCCGATGACTGATTTAGTATTCGTCGTTTTCGACAAATTCCAGATTTTGCCCCGCCGCCGTACTGCCGTAGCGTACCGCGGGCTGGGGTGTCCACTGGGGCGGATAGGGCTGTTGGGGTACGCTGACTGCCGGACGCGCGGCGCTGACGAGAGATTGCTCCGCGCTGCTACTTTGATTAGCCGCACAGTAGGGGCAAATTGACCACGAAAGCTCCAGCATCTGGCGGCAGTTGACACAGGGTTTCTTCAGGCGGGTGTGGCAGTGCGGGCAAAGCTGCCAGTCGATATGAACCCGCTGCCCACAGCCCGGACACGCCGGTTTTTCTTCGATTTCCTGAAGCAGCGCCTCTTC
>DAOTWP010000291.1:0-69508 GCA_034435675.1 Anaerolineae bacterium | reverse complement strand
CGGCAGCCGTCAGCGCTACCTCAATGCTGGCGTCAAACGGCAGGGTTTCGACAAACGGTACGCTGAGCAGATAAGCGCGCGCCGGGTTGTTGATTACATCCCGCAGCGCCTGATCATAGGCCAGCACGATCTCCTGTACAAAGTCAGGGTCATCATTGATTGCTGCGCTGTTGGCAATCAGCCCATTGGAGATCAGGTTGGCAACCGCCGAAACCGGGAAGACGCGCACGCCGGTCACGTCGCCGCAGTCTCCCGCAGCAGCGCGACTGGCGATTTGCAGCGGTTCGTTGTTCAGGTACACCACTGCTGCCTCGACTGCCCCGGCACAAAAGACCTCCGGCGCATTAAAACCGATGGCTTCCAGTTGAATATCCGCCTCGGTCATGTCATTTGCCATCAGCAGTGTGGTCAGCCCGCTGTATGAGGCGCCAAAGCGCCCCGGAATGCCCACACGCCGCCCGGCAAGGTCACTGATGGATTGAATGTCACTGTTCTCTGCGACGACTATCCCTACCGGATACTGCTGCCACCATGCATAGACATAGACCACCGGGCGGTCTGCCTGTGCCCGACTGACGATCACCTGCTCCCCGCTGACAATACCCACCGCGCGGGGATTGGTGGCGACCAGATCAACAACCAGCGGTTCATCAAGATATTCGATTGCCGGGGTCAAGCCTGCTGCTGCGAAATAACCTTTACCGGCTGCAACATAGATTGGCGCGAACTGGATGTTGGGAATGAATGTGGTCAGAAAGGGGAACTCTTCCAGTTCGGCGTCCTGCTGTGCCGATACATTTGCCGGATACACCAGCAGCCCAGCGGTTAGCGCCAGAACCATGCAAATCCAAAACAACACAGGACGACTCTTCGTCATGTTCAAGACTCCTCCATCGTAGATCAGTTATGGACACGCCTCAGCGTGTCAGAATCAACCAGTTAGAACCTGTGTGCCTGAACAAAGGGAATAATCCCCTTGTCCGGGATTACAGAAGGACACCCAGAACGCAGGGGTTCATGCAGCGAACAAGCCGGTTTGTACCCTGCATCTCACCGTGCGGTGCGCTGCTGCCATGCCAGCGCGCGGCGTTCCAGCGCTGCCACCAATCCGTACAGGCTCAGCGCCAGTACAGTCAGCGTCAGCACGGCGGCAATTACCAGCGGCGCATCATAGGTATTACGCCCGGTCATCACCAGCGCGCCCAGCCCGGCACTTGCGCCGACAAATTCACCGACCACTGCGCCAATCACCGATAGCGTGACACTCATCTTTAGCCCGCCAAACAGCACCGGCAGCGCGGCAGGCAGTTCCAGTTTGCGAAACATCTGCCAGCGGGTTGCCCGCAGCGAACGCATCAGTTCATACAGATTGCGTGGTGTTGAACGCACGCCGACAATCGTGTTCATCAGCATTGGGAAGAAAACGATCAGGACGGCGGTGAACACCTTGCTTTCCAACCCGGTGCCGAACAGAATCACCAGCATTGGCGCGTAGGCAACCACCGGGGTTGCCTGGAGCGCAACAATCAGCGGCGAGAGCAAGCCTTCCAGCAGGCGATTGCGAGCAATCAGATAGCCCAGGGTGAAGCCCAGCAGAACGCCAAGACTCAGCCCCAGCGTGATTTCCTGAAGTGTTACCAAGAGATGCGTTCCCAGGCGAATCCGGCTGTCACCAAAGGTGATATCAAACAGGCGTTCCGCAACAGCAGCCGGTGCGGGCAGCACAAATGCGGGGTAGATTTCGGCGCTGACGATCAACTGCCAGAACAGCAGCACTGCGCCAGCACTGACCAGCGCCAGCAGCACACTGCGTGGCAACCGCGCCTGTTTTTGACCGGGCGATGGACGCAGTGCAATGTCGGGTGGCGTTTGCACCTGGGTTGAGGTGTTGCGTAGAATGTCTTGCATCTTATTCCCCATTGTAGTCTGCACGCAGCACAATAGGGGGCACGGAGAGCCGACGGTTAACCTTTGCCGGGGTATGCCAAACGACGGTAACGCATAGCACAATCATGCGCTGCCGCAGCGGGTTTTCCACACAGGTCAACACAGGTCGTATAGCAGTGTACCCGCACCTCCACAGAATTTATTACGTCTGTGTGCGCTGCGGGTTGCTAACCTTCTCCCATCCAGACTGTCACTGTCGGCTCTGGTTTTGCACCAGATCCACCGGCACAACGGTAATCGTTGTGACGCGCCAGCAGTCGCGTAAACGACGGACTGACGACACGGGTCGCGGGCTTGGCATGCATAACGGTGTGGAAAAACCGCCTGCACACTTTACCGCCGGTAGGGAATTGCACCCTGCCCCGAAGGTCTGCTGATAAAAATACGATTGCGTTTAGTATAACACCTTTGAGTACACTGGCGCAATGTGACCAAACAGGAGGGGTGCGTTTCAAAGTTTAGGCAGCAGCACGCCAGAGCATATCAAAATCACTGCCTAACAGCAGCACGGATGACTAACATGCGGTCCGCATTGTCAGCGTTCCAACGCATGCCAGTACATGCCTGTAACCGTTCGCCATGCCACTGGGTTTTTCGCCAGATGTCGCAGCCACCCACCCAGCAGCCGCCCGACTTCCTCAAGCATATTATTGACTTGCTCGTCCTGCCCGCTGCTCAGCCACGCCCACTGGTACGCTAACCGCAAATATAAGCGCAGCGCTGTCAGGTGTGCATCCGCCTCGCGCAGGTGAGTGAGCCGTGTCTTACTGCGCTTTGTAGTGGACTTCGCTGAGCGCTCTGAGCCGTTCCGCCGCCTGTTCAGCGGTGATGTCGCGCTGCGCCTCGCCGAGCATTTCGTAGCCGACCATAAACTTGCGTACAGTTGCCGAGCGCAGCAGCGGCGGGTAGAAGTGGGCATGCAGCTGCCAGTGGGCATAGTCACCATCGTCGGTGGGCGCACCGTGCCAGCCCATCGAATACGGAAATGAAATCTCAAACAGGTTGTCGTAGCGCGTCAGGTGGCGCTTGAGGATGTCTGCGAGTGTGTCGCGCTCGGTTTCCTCAAGATCGTACATGCGCATGACCGGGCGGCGCGGCAGCAGCAGGGTTTCAAAGGGCCATACCGCCCAAAAGGGCACAACAACAACCCAGTGCTCATTGGCGACCACGACTCGTTCACCGCGCTGTAACTCCTGCTCGGCATAGTCCAGCAGCAGCGGTCTGCCATGCTCGACGAAGTAGACGCGCTGGTTGTCGTTTTCCTTGACGGCTTCATTGGGCAGCACATCCTCCGCCCAGACTTGCCCGTGCGGATGTGGGTTGGACGCCCCCATCACCTCGCCTTTGTTCTCAAAAACCTGCACCCAGCGATACTGCTGCCCCAGTGCTTGTGTCTGCTCCGCCCAGAGGTCCACCACGCGGCGAATGTCAGCGATGGCCATTTCGGGCAGAGTCAGGTCGTGGCGTGGCGAAAAGCAAATCACCCGGCATGTGCCGCGCACGCCATCCGCCTGAAACAGCGCATTGTCTGCGGCAGGAGCATCAGGGACATCCGGCAGCAGCGCGGCGAAATCGTTGGTAAAAACGTAGGTGCTGCTGTAAGCCGGATTCTGTTCGCCATTGGCACGTGTGTTGCCGGGACACAGATAACACTGCGGGTCATAGGCTGGCTTCGCGGACTGCGCGGGGCGCTCCTGTTTGCCCTGCCAGGGGCGTTTGGTGCGGTGCGGTGATACCAGCACATATTCGCCTGTCAGGGGATTGTAACGCCGGTGTGGATGGTCGGTGGGGTTAAAAAGTGTCATCTTGCACCTCAAAAAATCCCAACACATGCACCTATTTTATGAGCAGCCTGTGCAGAGGCGAAAGCACCTCTGCACAGACTCCGCTGATTTTCTGGCCCGGCTCAGTGGTACTGGGGCAGCCAATCGCCGTGCGCCGTGATCAGGTCGTCCACCAGCGCCCAGATTTGGGTCAGGTCCAGTTCCGCCGCTGTGTGCGGGTCGAGCATTGCCGCGTGGTAGATGTGTTCGCGTTTGCAGGTCAGTGCCGCCTCAACGGTCAGCGCCTGCACATTGATGTTGGTCTGCATCACTGCGGCAAGCTGCGGCGGGATGCTGCCAATACGAACTGGCTGCACCCCGTTCTTGTCCACCAGACAGGGCACTTCGACAGAGCAACCGTAGGGCAGGTTGTCAATAATGTTATAGTTGGGGACATTGGCGTAGACCGTACGCGGCTGCCCGGTTTCCATGCTGTGGATGATATACGAACCGTATTCTTCGGTCTTCTGTACAGGCAGCGGGTCAGTCCCGTTGAGCAGCAGGTCACGCATGGTGTCCCACATGGCGATCTGCGCTTCGCAGCGCGAGATGTACTCGTCCAGCGGAATGTTGAAGCGGTCAATCAGATCGGCGCGGTCACGCTTGATGAACCAGGGTACATATTCGCTGAAGTGTTCGCTGCTTTCGGTTACAAAGTAGCCCAGTCGCTTGAACATCTCGTAGCGCACACGGTTGTGCGGCGGGATGCGCCCTTCGTCAATCACCTTTTGAATCAGCGGGTACAGATTTTCGCCGCTGCGTTCGAATTTGAGATAAAACGCCATGTGGTTGATGCCGGCAACCACATAGTTGATTTCCTCATAGGGGATGCCGATGTCTTCGGCAAGCTGGTGTGCCGTGCCAAAGACGCTGTGGCACAGCCCGACGGTTTTGACAGGCGTACCCCGACTGAGCGCCCACTGAATCATCGCCATAGGGTTAACATAGTTGATGAACAAAGCATTGGGGCACAGGGCTTCCATGTCGCGGCAGATGTCCAGCAGCACCGGAATGGTGCGCAGCCCGCGCATAATGCCGCCGATGCCCAGCGTATCGGCAATGGTCTGCCGCAAGCCGTATTTCTTGGGAATCTCAAAGTCAATCACCGTTCCCGGTTTGTAACCCGCCACCTGAATCATGCAGATGACATAGTCCGCGCCGTCCAGCGCCTGACGCCGGTCCGTGGTCGCTTCGATAGTGGGCGCTGCGCCGAGCTGCTGCGCGAGCTTGCGCGCGACTCGTTCGCTGTCCTCCAGCCGCTGCGGATCAATGTCCATCAGGTGAATGTGGGCGTCGGCTAATTCGGGAAAGCTGAGGATATCCCCCAGCAGATTTTTGGCAAAGACCGTGCTGCCAGCGCCGATGAATGTAATTTTGGGGGGCATAAGAAATGCCTTTCGTCACCTCGCCATACCAGTTAAGCGTTTAACTACAATCATACTCCTGCTTGCACGCCAGCGCCATAGTGCAGCGGCAGGATGGTTTGCTAGCGTCCCGGTTTGCCCGCGCGCCGGTTCGCCAGCAGGATGCGGGCTTCTTCCAGTGTCGTCACCGAGGCGACTGGGAATTTGCCGGGGTAGGTGCGCTGTAGGATCGTCGCAATCGTCTTGAGGAAAGAATCAAACGGGGTGCGCCCCGGCGGCAGCACAATCACAGTCTGTCCAGTGTTGGCGGGCTGCTGGCGCAGGGTGCGGCTGAAGTGCGCCATCGGGTTTGGCGGCGGCGCATATTTCTTATGCCAGATGATGATGTCAATCACCGCTTCCATACCGGCAATCATGTGGTGAATCTCGCTGACGGCAAGGTGGAAATCGTTCCAATCCCATGGCTCAGTAAATTCCGCAATGATCGTCGTTGCTGAAGTCTCATCCCAATAGACGGTAATGGGTGGCATCCTGGTAATCCTTTTCTTTATAAACCTGATTATCTATGCATTTTTAGTTGGCTAGGATTAGAACTGCATTGAGAAGTCAAGCATGCAGACGGCTTCGCCGGTTACATCATGGTGCATCCGCGCTGTGTGCGAGTCCAATAAGCCGACTGGCGGCGTACGATAAGACCGATAATTAAGCGCGTATTAAGAAATCCGAAGATCGTAAAATCCTCTTAGCGGGGACGGGTAAACTGCTGTGAGACCGCCAGCAATGGGTTACAATGAACGTGTGCCATAATAGGCATGAGGACGACCGCGTAATGTTGCGTAAACTGAGACTCATTGTACTGGATGTCTTGTAGCCTAACGGATATATCATATGGTTGCCTGTACATTGATCACTCAGCAGCTTCTCGCTGCATTCTCGCGCATCGAAATGCGCGAGAAACTCCATCGTAAAGATTAACTCCTTAATATTCGCGATGGTAATTATCAAAGTAATAACGCAATTGATGAATGTCATTATTATCCATGACATACGGTATGTCTAAGGAAACAGGAGTGGCAGTATTCTTGTGATGCAGGTATGCAATGACCACTCTGGGGGATATGATGCATTTCCAAAAGCAGCCAATCAAAACGGGTTTGTTCATTGTAGTAATCATGACACTATTTGGCATAGTTGCCACAAGCGTCAATGCGGCAGAATTTTGGGCTTCGGAAATGATAGACATAGATAGCACTGGACAGCCAGCTACCGAAGGATCCTGGCGTCCGCAAATGAGTGCTGATGGTCGCTATGTTGTGTTTGAGTCGAATGCCATTACGTCGGACGATGCCGATAGCTATAGTGATATTTTTTTGCGTGATCGCCAGACACAGCAGACGACCCGGATCAGCCCAGATTCTATCGCTGGCGAATTATTGCGGGACGCCTGGACTCCTTTTATCAGCGCAGATGGCCGTTACATACAGTTTCTTGCAAATATTCGCTATCTCCAGCCCAACAATACGTATAGTTACCGTAAACAGTTCATTCGGTATGATCGCGAATCAAACACGTATGAATCATTTGTTGGCTCACCAAACAGCACTGTTGAAGCTGGATTCAGCGCAAATGGAAACTGTTCAGTGTTCGCCTCTTCTGATGCAGCTCTCGTTCCGGGCGACACAAATAGTGCCATCGATGTATTTCTTTTCCAGTGGGATACTCGAACAGTATCGCGAGTAAATATCTCGACTAGTGGTGAGCAAGCGCAAAGCAGGAGTAACAGCTATGCGCCCTCGATAAGTGGCGATTGTAGTCGAGTCGTTTTCTCATCAAATGCAGCGAATCTCGTTCCAGACGATACTAACAACGAATATGATGTCTTCCTGCATGAGGTATACAGCCATCAAACTGTCCGTGTAAGTATTTCTTCGACCGGCGAACAGGCAACAGAAGAAAGTACTGGAAGCCTGATTAGCGGCGATGGGCGCTTCGTTGTCTTTAAGTCAGGCGATAACAACCTTGTGCCCGGTGACACATGTTGTACAGACATCATCCTGCGTAATTTGCAGACCGGAGAGAACAGACGAGTAGGTATCCGTATTGACGGCAGTCGCATATATGGTCAGCATAGTGCTGATGCTATCAGTTATGATGGGCGCTATGTGGCCTTTACCATCTACAATTACCCTCTCGAACCTGCTTATAGAAGCACCCGTGTGCTGGATGCGCAAACTGGCTACATGATAGAACGTTTCGCCACGGCTGATGGAAGCAACCCAATTTCGCGAGGGAGTTACAACGATTTTAGCCCAAGAGTGCAATTCCCGGTGGGTTCTGTTTCGAATACCGTGATATTTGTAGATCGTAATTCCTATAGTCCAGAAGATACTGGAACCACATACAACATCTTTGTAGCCAGAATCCAGATTATGCCACCCGCTAGCCCCACGAATCTGGTTGTGAGAAGCGCAAATGAATATGCTGTTGTTTTGAACTGGAATGATCGCAGTCCTGATGAAACCCATTATCTCATTGAACGCTCAATGGATGCAGGTGTCACATGGGCAGAAATTGCCATGCTGCCAGACAACAGTTGGGCATATACAGACACGATTGCTTTATGCAGCAATATCTATGAATACCGGGTTCGCGCTTATCGTGATTACGAGAATATCTATTCTGAGTATTCCAATACTGCCAGCGCAATACTGCCAGCCTGTCCGAACCCAAGTTCGCCCAATGCCTTGCCTGCCGTGAACGCCTACCCAACCCCCACGCCAACACTGCGCTGGGGTGTGGTGACCTGGGCGGCAGGCTACGAGGTGCAGGTATCGAACAGCCCGCAGTTCACCACACTAGCGTTCACGACCATGACCGGCGCCCTTGAAACGACCACGAGCGCGCTCAGCGAGGGAACGTACTTCTGGCGTGTGCGGGCACAGCGTGCAGATGGCACATGGGGCGTGTGGAGCGCCGCCGATACGTTTGTGATTGATCTGCCTTAGTCGCAGCGGAGAGTAAAGACCATCATGGCTACAATCAGGACTGATCGAAAACTACACTGGCTGTTCGCGCTGGTGCTGTTCGCCCTGCTGCTGACCATCAGCGTCAGCGCGCAGGACGCCGCGCCCGAAGCAACGCCGGAAAGCACGCCCGAACCCGTGCAGGAAGTCACCGCCGCCCCGCTGCCGACTGAGGTGCCAACAGACCCGGTGACCGAAGCGCCCACCGTCACCCTGCTGCCGCCCCCGGCAGAAAGCACGCCGGAGAGTACAGCGCCGGCAGAACAGACCGCCGAGCCTGCGCTGCCACCGGAAACCACGCCTGAGGCAAGCACGCCCGTGCCGACAGCGACACTCGACCCGGATGCCCTGCCCCCCGAACCGCCGCTGACGCTGCTGCTGCGCGAGTTGTTCGACAATGGCGATTTGTCGCCATGGGGCGGCACGGAGCAGTGGGCATTGGTTGCCTATGACGGCGGTCTCGCACTGCAAACCGGCAGCGGCGCAGGTCTCACCCTGCTGACCGGCAGCTACTACAATGCTGCCGCGCAGATCAACGCTGCCTTTGTTCCCGCGCAGGCAGACGACGTAGCGCAGGGCAGCCTGCACCTGACGCTGCGCCAGAATGGCACGCTGGGCTATCGCGCCGCGCTGGACGCCAGCGGGCAGGTGGTGCTGTATCGCGGCGAGACCCCTGTGGATTGGACTACCGCTGTACTGCCGCCCGGCGGCACCCACACGCTGCGCCTTTCGGTGATCGAGGGTGTGGTGCGTGTCAGTGTGAACAATATCGAGGTGCTCGCCTGGCGCGATGCTGCCCCGCTGCCGCCCGGCGCCGTTGCGCTGCTGGTCGGGCTGCCGCCGGATGCGGGCAGTGTGCTGCTGGACAACTTCTTCCTGTGGATCCCTACCAGCGAAGCCGGATTGTATCCCACGCCGACCAGCGTCACGCCTGCGCCTGTGCAAACCGCCGATGCCCAACCGATTGTCGAAGTCACTGAAGCACCCGCGCCAGTTGAGCCAGAGCTGACGCCCGAAACAACCTCGGAGCCGGGGCTGCCGCCCGCCGATGGCGAAAAATCGCGCGTTCCGGTGACAGTGGAACCGCCCGCCGGCATTCTGGCAGTCAACGATGATTTCCCAGCGGCGACGTTGCTTAGCATCGTACCTAGCGTTTCTACTGGCAGCAGCAGCGATTCAACTGTTGTGGATGAACCTGTACCGACGTGCGGGTTTAACATTCAGCGCACCGTCTGGTTCCGCTTCACCGCGCCCGCTGCCGGGCAGTATGTGTTCTTCACGGCAGGCAGCAGCTTCGACACTATGCTGGTTGCCTACAGCGGCAGCAGCCTGAACGCGCTGACACAGCTTGCGTGCAGCGACGATGTCACAGTAACAGATCGTTCGTCGCGGGTGCTGCTGAACCTCACCAGCGGGCAGGTGGTGCATTTTCAGCTTGGCGGTTACAACGGCGCTTCGGGCGATTATGTCTTCAGCGCGCAGTTGAACACCGTGCCGCTGCTGCGCCCGCCGACGCTGAACGCCCCAGCAAACCGCGCGCTGCTGGTTGATCCGCTGCCAGCGCTGGCATGGACTGCTCCTGCTGGCACAGCGCCAGCATATTATCATCTCCAGCTTGATGATGACCCGCGCTTTGGCAGCATGATCATCAACGACAATCTGATTACAACCTTGTCCCGCCCCCTGCCATATCCTCCGCTGGCGGACGGTGTCTACTACTGGCGGGTCGCTTCAATCAATATCAACGGTGTGGCAGGGGGCTGGAGCGCTGTCTTCAGCTTCACGGTGGACAACACCGCGCCCAACCCGCCCGAACTGCTCAGCCTAATCAACAATACGACGACCTATCTGGTGCGCCCGGCGCTGTCGTGGCGTGCCGCGCCCGGTGCAAACCGCTACCGCCTGCGCCTGCTGACCGGCGATGGTTCGGTCATTCTCAATGACTTTGCTGTGAACAGCACCCGCATGATTTTCAATGCTACCAGCCTGCCTACGCCGCTGGCACAGGGACGTTACCGCTGGCAAGTTGCTGCCGGTGATGCGGCGGGCAACTGGAGCCCCTACGGTGCTGAAGCCGTGTTTATCGTGAATCTCGCCTCTGCTCCGGCAGCGGATTTTGCAATTGTCACCGGCACAAGTGCCCGCCCAACCTTTGTCTGGCAGAGCGCGGGAGTTGCCGGAGTAACCTACACGCTGCAAATCGCGAGCGATGAGGATTTCACCAATATCGTCTATACCAGCGCCTCGCAGACAACCCTGCGATTGCTGCTGCCCGCTGCGGACGCACTGCCGCACGGCGAATACTGGTGGCGGGTCAATGTTAGCGGTCAGCCGGAACTCACTGAAGGTGTGCGCCGGTTCTCGGTCACGCCCGCACTGCCGCCTGCGCCGCGCTTGCTCAGCCCGGTCAACCGCAGTACGACCGGGGCGTCGCCGCAGTATGTTGCGGCTGAAATCGCCGACACCACCCCGGCTGGGCCATTCAGCTACCAATTCCAGGTGGCGCATGATGCTCGTTTCACGCAGCTCGCCGTGGACCAGACGATACCTGATGGCGATGTCCCGGTAGACAACGTGGAATTACCCGCGCAGTCGCTCAGTGATGGACTGTACTACTGGCGTGTGCGCACGCTCAATACCTACGGCGCTGCAGGGCGTTGGAGCGCGGTGTACAGCTTCACACTGGATACCGGCGCCCCCCGCGCGCCCGAACTGCTTGCCCCGGCAGAGGGCACCCCTACGCATCTTGTTCGCCCGACTCTGGTCTGGCGTGGCTTTGATGGTGCAGTACGTTACCGCGTGACTCTGTCTACTTCATCCGATTTGAGCAGCCCACTGCTGTTCGAGTATGAAGTTGCCGCGCCGCGCCTGACATTGACCGCTGCTGTGCTGCCCACACCGCTGGCACAGGGTGTTTACTACTGGTCGGTCGCGGCAATGGACGCTGCCAACCACTGGGGGACGCAGAGTCCCGTGTCCAGCTTTGTGGTGCGGCTGCCGCTGACGCCCGCCGGCAACGCTGCTTTAGTTACTGCTAACACCATTGCCCCCACCTTTACGTGGGCGACAGCGGGACTTGTTGGGGCAAGCTATGTCGTGGAGATTGCCACCGACAGCAGCTTCGGTAATATCATTCACACTGGAACGCCTACGACTGCCACCGCTTACCGCCTGCCCGCCGCGAATGCGCTTGGGCACGGCGAATACTACTGGCGGCTGCTGGTGAATGGGGTCGTGCCCCCACCGGAAAGCAGCCTGCGCTTTGCGGTCACGACATCAGTGCTGCCTGCGCCGCTGCTGACTAGCCCCAATAACGGTGTAACACTGACCACAGGAACGCCAACGCTGCAATGGACCGCAGTTACCGGCAATCTGCTGTGTTATCGTATTGAAATTGACAACACCGCCAACTTCAGCAGTCCGGAATGGGTTTATCCGTGCGAGGCAAACTCAGCGCTAACGATCCCCGGTGGACAGGCGCTCACTGCCGGGCGCTGGTACTGGCGCGTGCGCGGGGTGGATACTAATCAGGCGGCGGGACGCTGGAGCGCGGCACGGTTCTTTATTGTGCAGACCACACCGCTTGCCGCACCGACCTTGCTCACACCAGCGCACAACACCAACCTGACCGGGCTGACTCCGCGGTTTACCTGGCGTCCTGTTCTCGGTGCGGCAAACTACGAATTGCAGTGGAGTACGGACGAGAATTTTGGCAACGCTGCCAGCGTAATTGTTCCAAGGACAACCTACAGTACCCTCTCGCCGCTGCCTCCAACCACGTTCTACTGGCGCGTGCGGGCGCTGGATGGCGTTGGGCTGCCTGGAGGCTGGAGTGCAGTGTTTACGCTTAAGCTGATGACACCCGCCAGCGTCGCGCCGGTCCTCAACCGCCAGATCAACAACCCACCCACCCTGACATGGACGCGCATCACGTGGGCGCAGGCATACGAAATTCAGATCGCGCGTGATCTACGTTTCGTCGAAATTGTATACAGCAACAACGTCCTGCCGCCCAATGCAACGGTGTTTACCCTGCCGGAAGCCCTGCCTGCAGGCACGTACTTCTGGCGGATACGAGCACAAAGCGGACCAACGACATGGAGCGGCTGGTCTACAACAGGCACAATGCTGATAGATGAAACGAGTGATTGAGACGTAGGATTAGCGTCAGACGCTGGTATCTGTACACTTGAACTAACCAATGCGCAATGAGCAAGCAGCAGGAGGGTACATTGCCCTCCTGTTGTTTGTTGCACGCAGCACTACCCCTCAACAGGCAGGTGTTCCAAGTATGTCTTGGCAAGGATTTGCTCAAACTGCGCGCGTTCAAAACGCCCGCCGCCCAGCGAAAGCGTGTTGGCGGTTCCTGCGGCGGCAGCGCGGCGCAGTGCCTCTGGCGGTTGTTCGCCCTGTTCCAACGCGGTGAGCATGCCCGCCAGAAAAGTGTCGCCGCTGCCCAGGGCACTTTTTGACTGCACGGCAGGTGGCTGGGCATACCATGCACCGTGTTCATCTGCCAAGACTGCGCCGCGCGCGCCCAGCGTGATCGCACACTTTGCGCCAGTGCGCTGGTGCAGTGTGCGGGCGGCAGCAGCGGCTTCTGCGGGGGTGTGCAGGGGCATACCGACCAGCGCCGCCGCCTCATCACCATTAATTTTCAGTGCTGCCCCATGAACCTTCGCAGCGTTTTGCAGCGCCGCGCCGCTGGTATCTACCCACACCTGTTTCCCCGCCGTGACCAGCGCGTGCAGCAAATCCGTAAATGCCTCCTGTGGTGATCCCGGCGGCAGGCTGCCGCAAAAACAGACGGTCACGTGCTGCTGTGCCAGCCGCAGCAGGTCAGCGTGCAGGCGTGCCCAGTCTTCCGTGCTGACAGTGGGACCCTGTTCGTTGATAACAGAGCTAAGCAACGTTTCCGGATCAATGAGGATGACACAGGTACGGCTCTCGCGTCCAGGCAGCCATGTCCATGCAGCATCCAAACCTTCGCTCCGCAGCAGGTCAGCGGCGTACTGCCCGCTGAAACCGCCCAGAAAACCGCTGCAAACTGCACTGCCACCCAGCACGCGCGCTGCACGGGCAACATTGACCCCTTTGCCCCCGGCATTGATGAGCTGTTCAGTTGGGCGAAACACCCCGCCCTGTGCGAAACCTTGCACGACCAGGGTGCGATCAATCGCGGCATTCGGGGTCACACAGATCATAGGGCATGCTCTTTCTGTTGCTGACAGATGTAACCAGCCTTGAAGATAGTACACCGTTGTTTGCCTGTTTCATCAAGCAGCTTTTGCGCCGAACTATGCCTGTTGCAGCCCCTTCGATGTTGTGCGTCCGCACAGGTATAATGCATAGTAGACTGCATTCCTGTGTTGAACGACAAGGACCAAACGACGTGAGAACCGTCATCCCTTTTAACGATCAATGGCTGTTTGCGCCCGAAGTGCTGAGCGATGATGTGCCCAACGAGGCTTTCCATCCCGTAACCCTGCCGCACAGCAACGTACTTTTGCCGCACCACAACTTTGATCAGAGCGAGTATGAGTTCATATCGACCTATCGCAAGTGTTTTCGCCTGCCCGAACCATTGAACGGAAGACGAGTGCTGCTCGACTTTGACGGGGCGATGATCGCCGCGACAGTGAGTATCAACGGGCACACGTTTGACGAACATCGCGGCGGGTATGTGCCGTTCTCCTTCGACATCACAGACTATCTGGATGAGACAGGCGAGAACCTGCTCACCGTGTATTTGGACAGCCGCGAGCGCAAGGATATTCCGCCCTTCGGCTATGTGGTGGATTACCTGACATTTGGTGGCATCTACCGTGATGTACGGCTGCGACTGGTGGAACCGGTGTATATCGCTGACGTGTTTGTTCAGAGCTTTGATGTGCTGAACTCGCCGAAGGTCGTCATTGATGTGTGGGTCAACAACCTGACCGCACAGGCGCAGAAAGTGGCGGTGGTGGGTGGGATGGAGTACTGGAAGGCGGAAACGACAACGGGCACGATTCCGCCGGGCAGCACCGTCAAGCTGCGTCTGCACAGTGATCTCAGCGCTGTGCCGCGCGGTTCGCTGCAACTCTGGTCGCTGGATAATCCCCAACGCTACAATTTTACGGTGAGTTTATACGATCAGGCAGGGCTGCACAGCGCAGACGAACGCCAGTATGACGAAATCTCCCTGCTATATGGCTTCCGCGAGGCACGCTTCGCCAGTGACGGCTTTTACCTTAATGGCGAAAAGATCAAGCTGCGCGGGCTAAACCGGCATCAGACCTTCCCGTTTATTGGCGCGGCTGCTCCGGCAAGGTTGCAGGCGCGCGATGCCGACATCCTCAAATATGAACTGGGCTGTAACATCGTGCGCACGTCACATTATCCGCAGTCGCCGCACTTCTTGCAGCGCTGCGACGAAATTGGCTTGCTCGTGTTTGAGGAAATCCCCGGATGGCAGTTTATTGGCGATGATGACTGGAAGGCGCTGGCGCTGCGCGACCTGCGCGTCATGATTGAACGCGACCGCAACCACCCGTCGATCATCCTGTGGGGTGTGCGCATCAATGAAAGTTGGGACGACGGCGCATTTTACGAGGACAGCAACACGCTGGCGAAAGAGCTTGATCCCACACGACAGGCGGGCGGCGTGCGTAACTTCAAGGAAAGTGTGTTTCTGGAAGATGTTTACACGTATAACGACTTTTCCAACACGATTGACCCGCCAGTGCATACGCCGCATCTGGTGACCGAGTTTAACGGGCATATGTTCCCGACCAAAAGCTGGGATAACGAGGATCGCCAGCTTGAACACGCGCTGCGCCATGCGCGCATCCAGAACACTGCCGCCGGGATGGATGACGTTACCGGCGCGATTGGCTGGTGTGCCTTTGATTATCATACGCATCACGAGCTGGGCAGTGGAGATCGGGTGTGTTATCACGGTGTCATGGATATGTTCCGGCTGCCCAAGTTCGCCGCTTATTTCTATGCAAGCCAGCAGTCGCCGCGGCAGCGTGTCGTCCTGCAAGCCGCCACATTCTGGACGATGGGCGATCGCAGCGAAGGCGGCAACGATCCGCTGGTGATTTTCAGCAACTGCGATGAAATCGCCGTCTATGTCGGCGGCAGCCTGCATGGACGTTTCCAGCCGGATCGTGAACACTATCCTCATTTACCCCACCCGCCGTTTGCCGTGACCGGGCTGGGATTGCTGATGACCTGGGGCAGCGCCTTTGAGGATTTGCGTGTGGTCGGTTACTTGAACGGACAGGAAGCGGCTGAACAGCGCTTCTCGGCGGATGGCTTGCCCGCTGCACTCGTGCTTGAAGCAGACGACGCGCAGATTCAGGCGAATGGTGCAGATATGACGCGCATTATCGTGCGGATTGCAGACCGGTTTGGCAATCGCCTGCCCTACACACAATCGTGTGTCACGTTCAGCGTGGAAGGACCGGCGGACTTGATTGGGGAAAATCCCTTTGCTCTGATGGGGGGCAACGCCGCGGTTTACCTGAAGGCACGTTATCAGCACGGCATAGTGGTGGTGCGCGCACAGGCACCGCGCCTGCCACACGCTGCGGTGTCCGTAAAACTGATCTGATTGCCTCTGGCAGTGCAACAAGATCAGTAAGCCGGGTAAAGCATGCGGGCTGAACAAGGGGAATAATCCCCTTGTCAGGCATACAAATTGATCTTACCAGTGCAAGGGTGGTTGCATGCGGTTGTTGATCTGCGTCCATCCGGTTTCTGCCGGGTGGGCGCGGGGTGACGTCGTCACATGATGAGAGCTTCACCCCAATTTGTTGACAGCGGCATGTTTCGCGTTATACTCTATAGTTAAGCGCTTAACTATACTTTTTTCAGAAATAGACCGGTCTGATGCCCACTTTACAAGACGTAGCGAAGCACGCCGGCGTTTCTACGGCGACTGTCTCCAAGGTGCTTTCCAATACCCCCTATGTGCGCGAGGAAACCCGCGAGAAAGTGATGCGCGCCGTAGCGGAACTCAACTATGTCCCCAACATTGCCGCAAGAGCGCTGTCTTCCGGAAAAACGCACATCGTAGCGATTGTCTTTCCGTACATCTATGACCCGATTTTTAAGGACCCGGTGGTGGTGCGCATCCTTGAGGGGATTGACGAGGAATGCAATCTGCGCGGTTACAACATTCTTTTGAGCACTCCACACCTGCAACCGGGCACAGTTGACGACACTTACTATCGGCTGCTGCACAGTGGTTATATCGAAGGCGTAATCGCGGTGGACAATGTGCCGCTGGCGTCCGTGACACAACTTGCGGAGCAGCGCCATCTGCCCGCTGTAGCGATTGGTTATCACACTGCACGCTATTCCGTGCGCAGCGATGATTATGGCGGCGCGCGCCAGCAGATGACCCACATACTCGAACTGGGGCACCGGCGCATTGGAATCATCAGCGCACCGGAAGCGGTGAACTATTCTGTCGCACGGCGAATGACTGGCTTGCGAGAAGCTGCACAGGAGCAGGGTCTGAATTACGATGCGCTGCCGGTGTGCCTGGGGGATTTTTCCACAGAAAGTGGTATGTCCTGTGCGGCGAACCTGCTGGCACAGCACCCTGAGATCACTGCGTTGATCTGTCTCAATGACCGTATGGCGTTTGGTGCGCTGCAGCAGGCGCGCCTGCTGGGGCGAAGAGTCCCCCATGACCTGAGTGTCATCGGCTATGACGATATTCCGACCGCGGCGATTTTTGCCCCTGCGCTAACGACGATTGACCAGCAGACGCTGGAATTGGGGCGCAGCGCCGCCCGGATGTTGTTTGAGGTTCTGGATAACAAATTCCCTGACCCGGTGGAACTGCCCGCACGTTTGATTACGCGGGCGTCAACACAGCCACCGGCAGATAAGCTGTCCGTTTGATGCTGATCCACAGACGCCAATCATGCGGAGGCGTGGTGCTTCCTGTGGCGAATTGTGGAGCGCACTGATCCGAAAGGGGGTGATTGTCGAGAACGATTAATATGAGATCAGCAGCACTTACTCTTGTTTAACACACTATCTCGAGGAGTGGAACTAATGAACAAGCGTGTTTTGATCAGTGTGCTGTTCGTTTTCGCGCTGATGCTGCCCACCATGCTGGTGTTCGCGCAGGAAAGCAGCGAAGAAATCACCCTGCGCTGGCGTACCCGCCCGGATAATCAGGCGGAAATTGACGTTTACACCGCCGCAAGCCAGGCGATTGACGAAGCATGGGACGGTGTAGCCCTGCAATATGAACCCGGTGGCTCTGAAACTGCCAGCTATCAGGATGTGCTGATTTCCGAAATCGAAGCGGGCACGGCTCCCGATGTGTTCTGGATTCCCGGCACGGACGTGGCACGCTTTGCGGAAGCTGGTCTGATTCTGAACCTTGCTGAACTTTCGGGCGCGGATGCAGATTTTGCCGCCACTGATTTCTATGCTGGTCCGATGGGCTTCCTGCAAACCCCAACCGAGGGACAGGATCCGGCACTGTGGGGTCTGCCGCGTGACGTATCGGCATTCGCACTGTATTACAACGCCGATCTGTTTGACGAAGCTGGTCTGGACTATCCCGGCGCTGGCGATTCCTGGACATGGGATGAATTCTTTGCCGCAGCAGAGGCAATCAGTGGGCTGGGTGAAGGCATCACGGGTTTCGGCATGAATGCCTGGTGGGCGAACTGGGGCTTCTGGGTCAACAGCGCTGGCTCCAGCTTCTTCACCGAAGACTTCCGCGCATGCGGGCTGAACAACGAAGCGACTGTTATGGGTCTCGAAGCTGCCAAGAGCCTGTTCGACAATGGCTGGGCAATTCCGTGGGGCACAGACTCTGAACCGCCCTTCCTCGCGGGCACAGTGGGTATGTTCATGAACGGGCGCTGGGCAACCCCCGGCACGATCGCCAATGCCAGCTTCAACTGGAACGTGGGTCCGCTGCCGGAAGGTCCGGGTGGTCCGACGAACTGGCTGTTCTGGGGTGCTTATGTGGTCAACGCCAACACCGCACACCCAGCAGAAGCGTGGGATCTGGTGACCCGCCTGACCAGCGCCGAAATTCAGGGGCAGATTGCCAGCCTGGGTGCAAATATCCCCAGCCGTGCAACCGACGCCGCGATTGAACTGTTCCTCGGCACGCTGCCGGACAGCGGCGTGAATAATCAGGTGTTCGTGGACGGCGCGGCAGTCGGTGTGACCGAAGCCCCGCTGTTCTACGGTGATTGGCCCGCTATTGACGCCGCGTATGGCACCGCCGTCAACGCAGTCTTCAACGGCGAACTGAGCGCGCAGGAATTTGCAGACACGATTTGCTCGCAGGTCGAACAGTACTTCGACTCTGAATAAATCACGGCTTTACCGGGGGGCGAATCGTTATGATTCGCCCCTCCGGGGATGGAAACCGGCAGGGGGCAAAAAGTTATGGATATGGCTATCAGCGAGCAACGACAGGGTGAAGTTGCCGGAGGTATAACGGCTCCCCGTGTTCTTCTGATTATTAGCGTCTGGATGCTGGTGATTGTGGCTGCCAGCCTCTGGATGGCGGTTACGATTTTTCAGGCTGAAGAAGCATTTTTTGGTTTGGGAAGCCCGGTAAAAGTATTTATAGGGCATGTTGCGCTTCTCCCGGCGATTCTCGCTGGTGTGAGCATCCCATTGATGCGCCGTCGTCACCCGGCAGGGCGGTACATTGCAATGGTAATCAATTACGTAACAATGGTGCTGGGTGGTTTTGTGCTGCTCAGTCTGTGGGGCGTGTTTCTGGGTATGGACAACCTCTCACCGGCGATTCTGGCACATTATCCCTGGTTGATCGGGCTGCCGGTTGCCTGGGTGCTGTGGTGGGGGAGTGGCAAGCTCCCTGAGGACGGTCCTGTGCGGTTGTGGCTGGAGCGCGCGGCGGTGGCACTTGGCGCACTGACCCTGATCGTGTTTCTGCTCAGTGCCGGAATCCTTGACGCTGCCAGCGCTATTCTGGGAACGTATGGACGGATTGAAACGTGGATCACCACCGGCGTCATGCTTATTTCTGGTGTGCTCGCATGGCGGTTGATGCGCCTGGGCGTGCATTTTCACGAGAAGCCGGAAGGGCAGGAGGCGTGGCAGGGCTGGCTGATGCTGTCGCCGAATATTATTGGCTTCATGCTGTTTTTTGCCGGTCCCTTGCTGCTGTCGTTTTACCTCAGCTTTACCAACGATACCGTTGGGCAGGTTCCTGACGTGATTGGTTTGGAAAACTATGCCACCATCCTCAGTCTTGAAATCGCCACCACTGAGGATATGACTGTCAACACACAGAGCGTGATGTCCTCAGGTTTTACGGCACTGGGCGAAATCGTCATCGGCTCGACCCGCTATGTGCTGGGCGCGCGTGACCCTATGTTCTGGTACAGTCTACGCAACACGCTGATATTCTGTCTGGTGCTGGTGCCACTGGCGATTATTCCGGCGCTGCTGCTGGCAATGATTATGAACACGAAACTGGCGGGGATGAAATTCTTCCGCGCGGTCTACTTTGTACCTTCGGTGGCGGCAGTGGTTGGCACGGCACTAATCTGGCGCTGGTTGTATGATCCCACGATTGGGTTTATCAACTATGTAATCACAGGTATTGTCACATTCCTCAACAATACCTTCGGTATGTCTATCGTTGACCCCAACATCAACTGGCTGACAGACCCCGGCGTACAGTTGTTCGCTATCGTGCTGCTTGCCGCGTGGCAGGTAATTGGCTTTAATACGGTGCTGTTTCTGGCGGGCTTGCAGGGCATCCCCAAAATTCTGTACGAAGCCGCTTACGTAGACGGCGCTAACGGCTGGCAGCGATTCCGCAATGTAACCCTGCCATTGCTTGCCCCGACGACATTCTTCGTCATGATCACAACGATCATCACCGGACTGCAAGTGTTCAACGAACCCTACGCCCTGATCTCTGTGCGTCCGATGCCGGTCAATGCCACCACCGTTGTATATAACCTATACAATCGCGGCTTCTTCTTCTTTGACTTTGGCTATGCGTCGGCAATTGCCTGGCTGTTGTTCGGGTTAATTTTCCTGGTGACGCTGGCACAGTTCCGTTTGCAGCGTTCGCAGGCGTATGACAGTTAGGAGCGCAAACGATGGATCGTGTACCGGAAAAGAACTTTTGGTGGTATTTCGGGCGATTGGTGGTCTACGCACTACTGACCTTCTTCGCATTCATTATGCTGTTCCCATTCCTCTACATGATGTCCACATCGCTCAAAACATCCAGCGATGTGTTTCATGACCCACCGCGCCTGCTGCCTTACAGCCCGGTGACAGTGGAATATAACGGGGAACAACTGAACGCTTACACTTTTGACGTGGATGGTGTTGAACGGCAGTATCTGCAAACCGGCGAGAAAGTGCGTTTTGGCTTCTTCACCTCCGCCGAGTTAATCAGCCGGGATAATCCACGCGAGAGTGAAATTCTCGTCCAGTATCCGATTGACGATCTCAGCCCCACAGGGCAGCAGGTCGCAGTGCCGATGAGTGATGGCAGCACCGACTCATTCGACGTCTACGAAGTGCCCGTTGACGGTGAGCCAATTCCCCTGCTGCTGGCGTACCGGGGATCGCTGGATCTATTCATCAATCCAGATGACGCTGAGGATGTGCAGTATGCGGTGGCTCGCACTGCCACCTCGGTCGAGGTTGTGGATTTCCGCGTGGAAAACTACTCCACCGTTTTTGGGCTGAATCTCAACCGTGCGCTGGTCAACACCACGCTGGTTACTATAGGCGTTACGGTGGGGCAGTTGATTACGTCAATCTTCGGCGGGTACGCTTTCTCGCGGGTGCGTTTTCGTGGGCGCGATACGCTGTTTATCGCCTATCTGGGATCCATCATGATCCCGTTTGTGGTGCTGATTATCCCGCTGTACCGCCTGATGGTCACGATTGGCTGGCAGAATCACATCGTCAGCCTGATTGTGCCCTGGATTTTCACCGCTTATGGCACTTTCCTGATGCGCCAGTTCTTCATCACGATTCCAAAGGAACTGGAAGAAGCAGCGCTGCTGGACGGATGCAGCCGCTTCCGTATTCTGTGGACAATCTTTGTCCCGTTGAGTACACCGGCAATTGCCACGCTGGGGATTTTCTCGTTCCTGTATGCGTGGAACAGTTTCCTGTGGCCCCTGCTGATTATCGGTGAAGGCAACGAGCCGAACCATGTGCTCACGCTGTCGCTGATCCGCCTAAGCAACATTGCCGCCGACCAGCCCAATCTGGTGCTGACCGGCGCGGCGGTAGCGATTATCCCGCCGATTTTGATCTTTATTGTGGCACAGCGCTACTTTATCGAAGGCGTGGCAACTTCAGGATTGAAGGGCTGAACCAATCCCGACAAGTGGATGCTGAATATGAGAAACCGGGGGCACTTGCTGCAAGTGCCCCCGCTGTTTAATCTGGTAACGTTATTCCATCATCAGTACGCGCTCGATTTTGTCGAATGCCCAGTCAATGTCTTCTTTCTGGATGACCAGCGGCGGAGCAAAACGGATAACATGGTCATGGGTTTCTTTGCAGAGCAAGCCTTCGCTCTTCAGCGCTTCGCAGAAGCGTCGCGCGCCGCCAGCGGAGGGGTGCAGTTCAACACCAATCAGCAGTCCGCGTCCGCGCACTTCCTTGATGTGCTCGCTTTCGATGCGTCTTAACCGTCCCATCAGGTATTCACCCTGCTGGTGTGCATTGTCGATCAAGCCTTCTTCGACTAACACCCGCAGCGCCTCGCGCGCCACTGCCGCCCCCAACGGATTGCCACCAAAGGTGGAACCATGATCGCCAGGTTTAATCACCTCCATCACCGGGTTGTCAGTTAGCACCGCAGACACGGGGTAAAACCCGCCGGACAACGCTTTGCCAAGCGTAATCATATCTGCCCGCACACCTTCCCATTCGGATGCCAGCAGTTTGCCGGTGCGCCCCAATCCGGTCTGGATTTCATCGGCAATCAGCAGGATCTTGTGTTCGTCACACAATGCGCGCACGCGCTTTAAAAAGCCTGCTGGCGGGACAATGATGCCGCCTTCACCCTGGATTGGCTCAATCAGGATCCCCACCGTATTGGGCGTGATGGCGGCTGCCAGCGCTTCGGCATCACCATAGGGAACCATCTTGAAGCCCGGCGTAAAAGGTCCAAAACCATCACGGTACTGTTCTTCCGGGGAAAAGCTGATGATCGAGATGGTACGCCCGGCAAAGTTGCCCGTGAAGGTAATGATTTCTGCCTGATTATCCGGCACACCCTTGACCTTGTAGCCCCACTTGCGCGTAATCTTCAGTGCAGTCTCAACAGCTTCTGCGCCGCTGTTCATCGGCAGCACTTTTTCATAGCCGAGCAGCTCGCACAGTTCCTTTGCCAGCAGGGGCAACTGGTCATTGCGAAATGCGCGCGAGGTCAGCGGCAGACGCGCCGCCTGATCCACCAGCGCCTTGACCAGACGCGGGTGTGCGTGCCCCTGATTCACTGCCGAATAGGCGCTCAAAAAATCCAGATAGCGCTTGCCTTCGACATCCCACACCCAGATGCCTTCACCGCGCTCCAGCACAACATCAAGAGGTTTGTAATTGTTGGCATTGTACTGTTTTTCGAGACCAATGTAATCCTGTGTGTGCAGCTTTGTATCGATCATAGGCTTTCCCCTTGTTCAAACTACATAAATTCATACCTGTATTATAAGGCAGATTGCCAAAAAAGGCGCGTGCCAGATCAGACCAGACAACGTTGTCACAAGCTGCGAAATTTTGAGCGTTTGAACTTCCCATGCTATCATCACGGGCATCGCACTTGCCGCCGGTTAATTGGGTTAAGCCTATGTCAAACACCATTCTGTGCATTTCCAGCTACTTCAAAGGCAACGCCTTCCTTGAGGAGGCTAAGCGGCAGGGTTGCTATGTGATTCTGGTCACTGAAGAACGTCTGAAAGATGAACCCTGGGCATGGAGCAGCATTGATCGCCTGTTCCTGATGCCGAATCTGTCCAAACTGCCTGATATGCTCTATGCGGTCGCCTATCTGATGCGCTCACATGATCTTCAGGCGATTGTCCCGCTGGATGAATATGATGTCGAGATGGCAGCAGTACTGCGGGAACACCTACAAGTACAGGGCGCAGGGATTACACAGACGCGCTATTTCCGCGATAAGCTGATGATGCGCCTGCAAACACAGCGGGCGGGCATTTTGGTGCCGCCGTTTATTGGCGTGAACAATTATGACCGTTTGCGCGCCTATATGGGCAGCGTGACACCGCCCTGGGTGTTGAAGCCGCGCCTTGAAGCGGGCGCAATGGGCATCAAAAAGTGCCACAATGACGAGGAAGTCTGGCGCTGGCTGGATCAGCTAGGTGATCAACAGTCTTTTCGCGTTCTGGAGCAGTATATCCCTGGCGATGTTTATCATGCGGATTCGCTGATCGTCGATGGCGAGATCGTCTTTTGCAGTGTGCAGAAATATGGCGCGCCCCCGATGAATGTTGCGCATGAAGGGGGTATCTTTATTACACGCACGCTGCAACCGGATGATCCCGATGCTGTTGCTATTCGGCAGGTCAACGCGCAGGTGATTAACGCGGTGCAAATCCACCAGGGGGCAGCACACGCCGAGTACATCAAGGCACACGCGGATGGTCGTTTCTACTTCCTCGAAATTGCCGGGCGTGTCGGTGGCGCGCACATCGCTGATCTGGTGCAAGCCGCAAGCAGTCTGAATTTATGGGCGGAGTGGGCGCGGATTGAGGTGGCGCACCTGCGCGGTGAAGCATACCAACTGCCGGATATTCATCAGCAGCAAGCGGGACTGCTGATTTCCCTCTCCAAACAGGAACATCCCGATTTGTCAGCTTACAGTGACCTGGAAGTTGTCTGGCGGCTGAACATGGCGTATCATGCTGGTCTGATTGTAGCATCGCCGGATTATGACCGGGTTAGCGCCCTGCTTGCTGATTATCACCCGCGCTTTGTGAATGACTTCATGGCAGTCGCGCCGCCGCGTGATAAACCCATGCATTGAGAAAACTTCAGGTCAATTTCACAGATGCAAGCATAAACTTCGGTGTAGAGTAGAGAAACAACACGTTGCAAGCCTTGCATGCTCCACAGGGTCATTAACCAGCATATGCCGTTGTTCACTGCCAATTATCCCACCTACCCCAACAGTGCGCCGACACTGCTGTCTACGCCGGAACGCACAGGCGCGCTGCCCACTTACACGGGGCAGGGTATCGTCATTGCATTCATTGACAGCGGGTTTTATCCGCATCCGGACATTGCCAGCCGCGTGCTGATGCATGTGGACGCCACCGCCCGCTATGCTATCGAAAGCACTGCCAGCCGGCGGTTTCAACAGGCGCACAATTATAGCTGGCATGGACAAATGACCAGCGTGATTGCCGCCGGGGACGGCAGCGTCTCAGCCGGGCGTTATCGCGGTATCGCTTCGGGCGCGCAGCTCGTGCTGATCAAAGTCAGCAATTTACGCTGGGAAATCAAGGAAGACGATATTCTGCGCGGTTTGCAGTGGGTGAATGCCAATCATCAGCGCTTTAATATCCGGGTGGTCAATCTGTCTGTCGGTGGTGATTTTGTGTCCGCAGATCCACAGCATCCGATCTACGAGCTGGTGCGGGGTCTTACGGATGGGGGTGTGGTCGTCGTCGCGGCGGCGGGCAACCAACCGGTTGAACGGTTAGTGCCGCCTGCCAGCAGTGCGGAGGCAATTACGGTGGGCGGACTGGATGACCAGAATACGCTGGACCATGCGCTGTGGGTAGCCTATGGCAGCAATTACGGCTCAGCATATGACGGCAGCGCCAAGCCCGATTTGCTCGCGCCTGCCCGCTGGATCCCCTCGCCAATTCTCCCCGGTACAACTGTCGCCCGCGAGGCACAGTGGCTCGGTCCGCTGCTGCAATCCAGCGACGCCAAAACCCTACGGCGGGCACTACGGCAGGGCTATGAAGATTTCGGGCTGACATGGCGCAGCGCCGCAATCCCGAACGATGAAGTCTACAACCTGCTTCAGGAACGTATTCACACGCATAAATTGATTGACGCCAATCACCAGCATGTGGATGGGACATCGGTTGCCGCGCCGATCGTTTCCGCAGTGGTAGCGCAAATGCTGGAAGTAAATCCGCAGCTCACACCGGCACAGATCAAGCAAATTCTCGTCGCTACTGCGCGGCGGGTTGACACAGTTCCGACAGCACAGCAGGGTGGCGGCGCGCTGAATGCCCCGGAAGCCGTGCAGCGCGCGCTGGGCGCATAGCCCGCCTGCCTGTTCACAACATGACTATTCGCAGCTTTGCAACACAACCTTCAGGGAAGATCAACATGAGAGAATACCATCGCTGGTACAGCCCGCGTTTAAGGCGGGACATGGAACTGCTGGTCATGGGGTATGCAGGGGCGCGGGTGCTGGTGTTTCCCACGTCGCAGGGCAGATTCTATGAGTGGGAAGATCGTGGGATAATCTGGGATGCCCTGGGTGAGCAAATCCACAACGGCTGGCTGCAAGTCTACTGTGTGGACAGCGTAGATAGCGAGAGCTGGTACTGCTGGTGGGCACACCCCGGCGGGCGGGCGTACCGCCAGACCGAGTATTACAGCTATCTGTACCACGAGGTGCTGCCGCTGATGAACCAAAAGAACCCCAACCCCTATCTGATTACGCTGGGCGCGAGTTTTGGCGGTTATCATGCGATGACGTTCGGACTCAAGCACCCCGAACTTGTTGGTCGCATTCTATCATTAAGCGGCATGTTCGATATCCGCTTTATGACCAGCGGCTACAGCGACGAAAATGTCTATTTTAATAACCCGATGCAGTTCATCGCCCATGAGCATGACCCCGCGCGTTTGCAGGCACTTTACCGTCAGGACATCATCATGGCGATTGGGCGAGACGATCGTTTTATCCAGCAGAACCGCGATTTTTCGGGCTTGCTGTGGTCCAAAGGGATCGGCAACAGCCTGCGTGAATGGGATAGCTGGGCGCACGACTGGCCCTACTGGCACAGGATGGTCAGATTGTATATCGGCGGGCACGATTAATTCAGGCAGGGCGTATAATTTGCGCGCCGGAAAAATACGTTATAATGCGCTGATTATCGTAGGGTAGCGCATTTGTACTTTGTGCCTTTTTGTTGTGATTTAAGACACCGACAGGGTTAAGTTACCTGCTGGACAAGGGGGTTAACCCCTTTGTTCACCCAATACGCTCATTTTGTGGGTGTCCTGGCGACAGCACCGTGAGCGCTATCCGGGCGAGTTGGGGCAGGTGACTCATTGAGTGATTGAACAACGATTATTTTTCATTCCTGAACCAGCACGGAGATTGTTTTATGCCACCCCAAAATACTGCTGAACCACTGCGAGTCGGGCTGTTTGTCGGGCGCGAGTGGTCGTGGCCCCCGGCATTCATTGAAGAAATCAACCGCCGCAATGAAGGGGTCATCGCGGAATACATGAAGGTTGGCGGAAGCCTGATGAATGAACCCGTGCCTTACCGCGTGATCGTTGACCGTATTTCACATGAAGTGCCCTATTATCGTTCCTTTTTGAAGAATGCGGTCATCCAGGGTGTCAAGGTCATCAACGATCCGTTCATGTGGTCAGCAGACGACAAGTTCTTCGGGGCATCGCTGGCAACACGACTGGGAGTGACATCGCCCCGGACAGTAGTACTGCCCAACAAGGACTATGTTCCCGGCATCGTTCACAACGAAAGCCTGCGCAATCTGGTGTTCCCGATGAACTGGCAGGCGATTGTGGACAGCCTGGGCGGTTTCCCGGTAGTGCTGAAAGATGCTTATGGCGGTGGCTGGCGCGATGTCTATATCGTGCGCTCAATGGACGAACTGATCTGGCGCTATAACGGGAGCGGGCTGCTGACGATGATTGTGCAGGAGTTCATTCGCTGGGAGAATTATGCGCGCTGCATGTGTCTGGGGCAGCGTGATGTGCATGTGATGAAATATGATCCCAATTCCCGTTATTACCACGAAGACCATGATTTCCCCCCAGCGCTCTATGAAAAGCTGTACCAGGATACGCTGACATTGTGCGCAGCAGTTGGTTATGACATGAACACGGTGGAGTTTGCCATCAAGGATGGCGTGCCATATGTGATTGAGTTCATGAACCCCGCGCCGGATATGGATGTTAATTCGCTGGGGCGCAGGCATTTCGACTGGATGGTCCAGCAAATGGCAGAAATCTGCATTCGGCTGGCGAAATCGTCAGAAGCCACACGTGATCAGTATACGTGGGGGAAACTGGCGAAAAAGCCCCCAAGTCGTAAAGGGGCTGCACCGTGATTGCTGAAGCCGTTGCCCTGTACCACAGTTTTTTGACCGACCAGACTGCCACCGAAGTCCACGAGGTGATGCTTTCGCAGTTGGCGCGCCGCCATCTGTACTTTGGCACAGTGCCTGTTTGCCGGGTGCTGCGCCCACATCTTTACGATCAGGAAAGCTGGGTGTTTCTTAAACAGCGCACTGAAATCGTTCTCAGCGCGTTCGCCCGCGCACACATTGCCTGTATGCAGGATGCCACCCTGCGTGAACAGCTTGATCTGGAAGCCTACGAGGAGGCGTTATTCAGTCTGGATGCGCGCACGCCAGTGCCATGGTCCTCGTCACGGCTTGACGCCTTCTATAAGCCGGAAACCCGCTATCTGCGCTTTGTGGAATACAATGCAGAAACCCCCGCCGGGATGGGCTATGGCGACCAGCTAACCGAGATGTTTCTCGAACTCGAACCTATGCGGCGCTTTCAGCAGCAATATCACGTCGAGGCGCAGTGGGGTCTTCCTGAACTGCTCAAGGTGCTGCTGCGCACGTATCACGATTGGGGCGGACAGGGGCATCCGCAAATTGCGATTGTGGACTGGCAGCATGTCCCCACGCGCAATGAACACGAAATCTGCAAAGCCTACTTTGAGGCACATGAATGCCCTACCGTGCTGACCACACCGCAGGAAATGGAATTCAGGAATGGCAGCCTTTGGGCAGGGGATTTCCGGGTTGATCTGATCTATAAGCGCGTGCTGCTGAGCGAACTGGTGCGGCAGATGGGACATGAACATGCCATCATTCAGGCAGTGCGCGCCAGGGCAGTCGTAATCACCAATTCATTCAGCGCAAAGCTGATGGCAAAAAAAGCCAGTCTGGCACTGCTGAGTGACGAGCAAAACGCACACCTGTTCACCGCTGAGCAGAGGGCAGCTATTGCAGAGCATATCCCGTGGACGCGCCGGGTTGCGGACCGGAAGACCCTTTACAATGGGCAACCGGTAGATCTGTTGACGTTCATTGCTGACCATCAGGAATCGCTGGTCCTCAAGCCCAATGACGAATACGGGGGCAGTGGGGTTGTCATCGGATGGAAGACCTCCCCAGAGGACTGGCAGCAGACGATCAAACACGCCCTGACCACGCCGCACGTAGTGCAGGAACGAGTGACTATTGTCGAACGCGATTTTCCAATGCTGCTGGAGGGTAGGCTGGATATTGGTCCGCGCTTTGTGGATGCTAACCCGTATATCTTTTACGGCGATACTGTGGGCGGATGTCTCACCCGGCTCTCCTCGGCTGCGCTGCTCAATGTGACTGCGGGAGCGGGGTCTGTTGTGCCAATGTTTGTCATCCAAAAACGCTAATTAACGCCTGCCGACAATATATACGGCGAGGATCGCAGGAAACGCCCTCGCCGTTGTATTGTCCGGTTGATGATTAGATCATTTTCTCGGTCACGCGGAATTGCAGCGGGATGCCCAGCATCAGGCGGGTTTGCGCGTGAATGGCGGGCAGCACTACGAACAGCAGTGTCAGGACAGGCAGCAGCGGAAAGCTGAGCAGTGTCATCAGTCGTTCATATGGCTTGAGCGGCTCTGTGCGCGGGGGGCGCACGCGCACATCCTGATACCAGCAAACTACACTCAGCACGGCGACGATGAAAAACGCCACCTGCAAGATAATCAGCGCCGGATCACTCCAATCCTCAAAGCGCATTTCCCAGACAAAATAGGGGTTCAGCATATAGGGCAGGTTGGAGCCAAAGGTGATGATAATCCACCCAGTGCTTGCCAGCACCGTGTCGTGTGCAACACGAAACAGCAGGCGCAGTGCCCCCACCGGCGGGATGCTGCCCTCGCGTGCCATGCTGGCGATGGTATAGCCGATTTCTTTGCTGCCCCAGTAATGGCGCACGGTTTGCAGATAACGGTTGCGAATAGACTGCCACAGCGTCTTGCCAGTTGGCGCATCCACCACAAACGGCAGAAACACACGCTCAATCTGTACACTGCCCCGCCGCTTGAAGTACGCCTTGATGAACGCCCGCCATTCATCAGCAATGGCGTCAGTATCCCAGTAGCCAATACTGTCCAGCAGGCGCAGACTGAGCGAGTATGAGGACATAGGCATCGGCAGCCAACCCGGCGCAGAAAGATATGCCAGCTCCAACGCAGATGAATAAGCATTCATCAGTCGCATGGGCGGGCTGATCTGCCAGATGTTGCCATGATGCCGAATCGGGGCTTGCCAGAAACGTTTGTGCCGTTCGGGATTGGTCGCAAACAGGTAACTGAGCGCCGCAAAGTAGCGTGGATGCCAGCGCGTATCCGCGTCCATGGAAGTAATGACAATCCTGTCGAGAGAGCTGCCCTGTTCATCAACCAGCCTGTGTTTTATCCAGCGTGCCGCCCATGTCTGGTTGGAGGACTTGCAGCGAATTTCACCCGGCAGTCCTTTGGGATGGATTGTATAGTAAATGCTTGCGAAGCAGGATTCATAACGTTGCTGCAAGCGGCGGGCTTTTTCGGCACTGTCGTGTTCAGCCTCTTCCATCGCCAGCACCACCGTCAAGCGCATGCGGGCATCCTGCTGTTCTGCAAGGTGTTCCAGTGTGCGGCACAGCAGCGCGAAGGGTTCGTTATAATTGGGGATAATCACGACATGCTGCACATCATCCCATGCAAGCTTGTCCGGTGCAGCATGGTTGGCATGCAGCTGCTGCCAGTCTAACCGTTCCCAGCGCTGCACACGCCGGACGCCGACGATCTCGGCGATAGCCGCCCAACAAAAGCGCAGCGCGGAGTAAAGCCCCAACGCTGCTGCCAGGGAAAAAAGCGTCTCCGGAAAAAAACGAGCGCCGACAATGGTAAAGAGCAGTGCCAGCCATACCAGCCCACCCGGTATGGCATCCAGTAGGCGCTGGAACAGCCGTGCCATGTGTGTTTTCAAGTGAGGCGTAGATTGCCACCGATCCCAGAGCGTTTGTCGTAACATGCACAACTCACGTTAAGTGTTTGATTGTCTCAGGACAGCGGGTATGCAGGTGAACTCATGATTGTTACGCACTGCGGCACTGTATGGTTGTGCAGCGCGGTTACTATAAGCATAGCACAGGCTATAGGCGCCTCCAACCTGCAATCGCAGCAGGTGAACAGCAGTGGTACAATCATTAAACAAAACTTATTGCAGCAGCTCCCTGCATTATCTGTGGCGAAGAGGCAATTATGACGAAAGCGCGTGTACTCATCGTTGAGGATGACCGTGAACTGTCGCGGCTGCTCCAACTTGATCTGGAACGGAACGACTATAAAGCACTGGTCGCGGACAATGGCGTCGAAGGCTATCGTCTTTTTCAAATGGAAAAACCGGATCTGGTGGTGATGGATGTGGCGCTGCCGCGGATGGACGGCTTGACGCTGTGCCAGCGGATTCGCCAACAGTCCAGCGTGCCGATCCTGATGATGACCGCCCACGCTGTCAGCGAAGAGGAGATTGCAGCGGGGTTGGACATTGGTGCAGACGAATATATGCTCAAACCCTTGCGCAATATGGAGTTCCATGCGCGAGTGCGCGCACTGCTGAGACGTGCCCACATTCTGGATGAAGATGAAAAGATCAATGCCAGCTACCATGACGATTATTTATCGGTGGATCTCGCGCTGCGTCGGGTGATGGTTGCGGGCAGCGAAATCCGCCTAACGCCTACAGAATTCAAGCTGCTTGCCACCTTTGTAAAGCACCCCGGCGAAGTGCTGACCTTCCAGCAGTTACTCGAACAAGTCTGGGGTTACGAATACAACAACGAACACCATTACCCGCGTATCTATGTGTCGCACCTGCGCCGCAAGATTGAACCGGATATCAAAAACCCGACGTATATCCTTAATGAATATGGCGTCGGGTACCGGTTTATCGAGCATGCGTCGCCCATACACAGGGTGTAAGCAGTTGCGCAGCACTGGTTTGGGCGTGCTGCACTGGTGACTACCGCTACCATTACATGCACAAGATTAATTTGCATACCTGACAAGGGGATTCAGCCCCTTGTTCAGTCAGCATGTTCATCTCGCTCTAAGTACAAGCAAATTGTGTAGGGCGGTTCCGAGACCCGCTTCTACGGAAAACAATCCCGCGAGATTTCTGCGGCTGTGCTTAGCGATTGGACTAGCGCAGTGCCAGCCGCAGGCGGGGTTCGCCGAACAGGACTACATCGAGCGACTCGTTGGCGATCACCGTGCCGAAGGCGAGTCTGAACTGGACATAGCGCGACCCCGCTGCATAAGCATTCGTCACCGCGTCGTAAGCATCCACTTCCTGACAGGTGCGAATTCGCCGCACCAGTATCCCTGAGCCACCGCCGCCAAAGGTGGGCAGCGCATCCAATCCGTAGTCATCCGTATAGATGCTTAACGTTCCCAGATCGGAAAAGGCGAAGCTGTCGGCGTCGCCTACAGGAATGCAGAGTGTCAGATCCAACAGCGCCTCATCCACCACACGTTCGGCAGGCAGCGAGGGCAGAAAGAAGGTCAGGAACAGTTCCGCTTCCTGATCGCGCGGGTTGGTGTCATCTGCCCAGTCCCCAGCAACGTAGAAAACAATCGTTGTGCCGTCTTCGAGCAGTGTCCTTGACGCACTGGCATACAGCGGCGCGTATAGGAAGTCTTCGCTGGTGGTACTCTGCCGTTCCAGGGTAAGTTCCAAGTTGAAATCGCCGGTACTGCCCGCGCTGAAGTTGACCGAGCTGGTCGCCAGAATGGTGTAGTAGCCGGCTGCCGGAACGACAAAGTTATCAATCGCTGCGTTGGTCAGGTCATTCGCCGCAAGGTCGAAGTCGCTGCGCACCAGTTCATCACCGGTACTGGTGGTCAGAATCAGCAGCGGCTCCAGCCCGCCGCCGGTTTCGACCATCGAGATGCTAATGACATCCCCCAACCCGGCAGCAAAGGTATAGCTGAGAGCAGGAACTTCATCGGTAATCTCACCGGACAGTTCATCGGCATAGGCGAGTTCTTCCGAGAAAATGCCCGCTTCGGGGCTGTTTGGGTCCGCGTCAAGCGTCAGTTCAAACACCCCGGTTGTTGAGCCAAAAATTCTGCCAACACGGGTAGCGACAATCGTGTAATTGCCATCTTCGGGCAGGTCGAAACCGCTGATTTGCGCGTCGTCGGCAACCTCATCCCAACTGCGTGCCAGTTCGCGCCCGTCGGCATCAAGCAGTACCACAGCGGGTACAAGATCGCCGCGCGTGGTCCGCATACTGATTGCAACACGATCACGGCGTCCCCCCTCGAACGAATACAGCACGGTGTGGGCACTATCCTCAATGCTGCCTTCCACCGAGGCGCCATACACAATGGGTGTTCCTGCGCCGATGTTGAGCGTCACAGTCAGGATAAAGTCACCGCTCGTCACCCCATTTTCACGCTGATAGCGCGTTGCCACGATGGTGTAAGTTCCGGTTTCAGGGATGGAGAACGCACTAATCAATGAATTGATGCTGCCTGCGCGGTCATCATTGCGGGCAACTTCATTGCCAGCGGGATCAAGCAGAATCAGGAAAGGATCAAGGTTGCCCGTTGTGGTTGTCAGATCAATGGTGATAACTTCGCCCGCCTGCGCATCGAGCAGATACGCGATTTCAAACACGGTATCGTCAATTGTGCCACTTACCGGCTGCCCATAGACGACGATGTTCAACGCCGGGGCGAGTTCCAGTGTGAGCGTGAAATCCCCCTGCGTGACCTGTCCGAAACGGGTCGCCACAATCGTAAAGGTGCCATCAGTAGGCAGAGCGAAACCGCGAATAAAAGCATTGTTGCCCTGTGGCTGTTCAGGGTCGTCATCATTTTCCACCAGAAGATTTCCGGCGGGGTCAATCAGGCGCAGCAGCGGGTCAAGTGTGCCACTGGTCGTCGCCATGCTGATATTGACACGTTCTCCGGCGCGCCCGTCAAACAGGTAGCGGATTTCGGGGGTAGTATTACTGACGCTGCCCGTAACAGTCTGTCCATAACCAATTGGCAGCACAGCTTCTGTCGGCTCGACTGTCGGTGTCGGTGAAGGTGTCTCTGTGGGTGGCAGCACAATCGGCAGGGCGCTCAAATCTCCAAATGCCTGAAGCAGCGGTGACGAGGACGGCAGCCAGCCAATGCCGCCATCCGGCAGACGCACCTGATACCAAGCTCCATCCTCACTAATGCCCAGAATTTCAAGCTGCGTTTGTGGCGGCAGGGTAACCACAGTGGGGTAAATTGATCCCGGTCCGCTGCGTGCGGCGATTTCGCGCGTCGTGACCAGCGTAGGTATCGATGGCGTCGGGCTGGGTGTCGTAGTCGGTGTCAGGGTGGGTTCCGGCGTCAGCGTTGCGGTGGGGGTTGGCGTAATGGTCGGTGTGGGCGAACTGCGCGGCGGCACGACCGGACCTTGCGGCGTTGCGTCCTGCGCAAGCGACATGGGAACCGCGCTGCTGAGCAATGCCAGGAGAATGCTGAACGTTAATAAGACAAAGGCGAGGAGTCTTGAATGCACGGTCAACGGAATCATCTCCCGGTTTGTAGTCGCAAAGATCTAGGGCTGATTGTAAAGCGGTTTGATAATCTGCGCTATTCAGTTTTGGCGGATGCGGCATCAGCAGGGGCACTGCTGTGCACTTTGTTGCCTTTTAGCCCTTTGAGTCCCCGTGCCGCAGTCACGGCGACTAGGCTTGTCTGGTAATCGTAATTGGTGCGCCGCTTGTCTGCATGGGCGTCGCGCGCCAGTTGCACCAACCGGGAAACCACCTCGCCAGGCTTGAGACCTGCGGCATCCCACAGATAGAACGCCAGCGAACCGGGCAAGGTGTTAATCTCATTAAGGAAGACTTCGCCGGAAGCCGGTTTGACGAGGAAATCAATGCGCGCGGTACCACGACCATCCACCGCTTTGAATGCCTTGATTGCCAGCGCCTGTATCTGTGCCGTCAGTTCCGGGCTGAGGGGTGCGGGAATCACCCTTTCGGCGCTTTTCATGCCTTCGCTGCCGCGCATGTACTTCTCTTCATAGGTCAGGAACTCTGCCCATGAAACGGGCTGCTCCAATACCGAAGCGTGAATCTCCTGCCCATAGCCCATCACAGCACAATTGATCTCGACGCAATCAACAACAGCGCTTTCGACCAGAATGTGTCGGTCAAAATTCGCGGCAATATCGACAGTCATGCGCAGCATCTGCTCATTTTCTGCGCGTCCGATCCCAATGCTTGATCCCAGCGTGGCGGGTTTGACAAAGAGGGGGTAGGTCAGCCGGGAATGAATTTCTTCTACCAGTGCATCCGGATCATCCAGCCACTGCTGGCGGCTGAAGCTGACTTCGTCCGTGACCGGGACACCGTCATCGCGCAGAACGGCTTTGGTCAGCACTTTGTCGTTAGTCAGCGCAGAGGCGAGTACCGCGCAGCCAACATAGGGAATATCTGCCAGTTCCAGCAGTCCCTGAAGCGTGCCGTCTTCGCCATGTGAACCGTGCAGAGCGGGGAAAACAACGTCAAGGCGCTTGATTTCCGTCTTGCTAAACAGCCCGGCAAGGGGGTTAACCAACAGCCCGTGATGGCGTACATCGGGGGACAGCAGCGCCGGAATCACGCCTTTCATGCTGATAATCTCATTCTTGAAGTTGTTCAGGTCACGCAGGGGTTCGCCGGTATACCATTTGCCGGTGCGGTCAATGTAAACTGGCACTACCTCATAACGCTCCGCATTAAAGGCGCGCATTACCTGGTGCCCGGTAACAATTGACACGTCATGTTCCACACTCCGTCCGCCAAAGATCACGGCAACGGTGGTTTTTCGCTGCGCGCTCATTACGACTGTCTGCCTCCGCCATCTGGAAAGTTGTATTCATAGCCGCGTTACTATGCTTGCAAAACAGGCGAAAGTCAATACGCGGGTAAAGCGCCGGGCAGGGTGTTTACTGTAGGAGCAGAACGTTCGCTGATGTAGAGAAAACGCCGCTGGATCATAGGGAATGTTTTTCAGGAACCGCGTTTAAGGGGTATCATGAAATCAGGTTTCGTGCCGGAGCTAATCTGCTAAAGTGATAAGGGGGAGATGTATGAATGGGCATGATCAGGCAAAGCTGTTGATCCGTGAGGCGGTTGAAGCCGGACGCGCGGGCGATGCCGAAACCGCGCGCAGCAAACTCTCACAGGCTGTCAAGCTTGACGCAGACAATGCCGATGGCTGGTTCTGGTTGGGCTTCTACCTGGAAGACCCGGCGCGGCGACTGCAATGCGCGCAGCGGGCGCTCAAGCTCAACCCGGAACATGCGAATGCGCAGAAGCTGCTGTCGAAAGTGCAATCCGAAATGGCAGCCGAAGATGATCCCTTTGCCGATCTAAATCCGGTTCAGGGTTCGTCCGCTGGCGCTGCACAGCCGGGCAGCGTTCCGTCCGGGCAGGCGGCGGCACAGTTGAGCGCGGCTGCCAGCGCCGCCGCGCGCGAAGTGGGGCAGCAACTGCGCAGCGAGTTTTCCGGCGAGAACCGCCGCAACCTGCTCCGCGCATGGCTGGCAGCGCTGCGTTTTGACAGCGACAACTCTTATGAACGGTATCGTGAAACACCAAAACCGGTGTTCACTGCAGTGCTGATGGCGATCATTTTTGCCGTGACTCCCGTGATTCTGCTAGTGTTCACGATTCTGGCAAATGGCGGTTTCCGTGGGGCAGATTTTGGCGATGTTCTGGAAATTCTGCTGCGCACCCTGCTTGGCAGTCTGCTGCTGGCGGTGCAGATGGTGCTGGCGCTGTATATCGCCTCCTATGTGTCTGCCTATATCGGGCGGATCCGTTTTGGCAGCGGTGTAACCACAAACCAGCATTTTGGCTTGAGCGGCTTGTTTTATGTCCCCGTTTCGCTGCTGTTCATTGTGATAGTGGTCGGCACGGATTTGCTGGGGCGCATTTTTAGCGCACTCTTGACCTTTCAGGGGCGGGCGCTACTACCGACTGCGGTCAGCTATACGCTGTTCGCCTTTTTCGTGTATATGATTGCTCAGTTCGTATTTACCAATGCGGCGATCCATCGCGTAAACACGTGGCAGGCAGTCATCATCGCGGGGGTATCGCTGCTGGTCGCGGGACTGGTCTTTTTCTGGCTGCTGCCGCTAACGCTGCCGCTGATCAGCCTGTAGGGCAGCACCAGACGGGGGATCGCTGCCGTCAGTCACGGCGGCAGTTCCCCGCCTGGTTTCCTTACACGGCAGGCGTGCTGGTAAGCACGTTTAACAACCAGACACCACCGCCGATGACCACCAACACAGTGGCGGCGGTCAGAAAACCGGTGGCGAACTTGCACCGGCAGGCAGCTAGCTGCGCGGCAAGGCACACAGTCCCAAGCCAGGATGTGCTTCGATAAGGGCGATGCTGGAGTCATGGGCAAACTACCGTTGACATGCCCCAGGGGCTATGCTAGACTGCTCTATATTACGCTGCGGGATAGAGCAGAGGCAGCTCGTCGGGCTCATAACCCGGAGGTCGCAGGTTCGAATCCTGCTCCCGCTACTCAATTCTATATTGTTCGCTGATGTAGCTCAGCTGGCTAGAGCGGACGACTCATAATCGTCAGGTCGTGTGTTCGAGTCACACCATCAGCACTAGTTATGTAAAGTGCTTTAAGACCCTCTGATTTTCCGAGGGTTTTTTGTTACCTACAGCCGGTACACTGTTAGTTAGGGTATCCATTGATTGACAAGGGGGATACATTCTTGCATGCGCAACACGAAAGCCGTCAGAAAGCCTGCAAGTCAAGGCAGCAGGGCAAATCTATCAGCGAGATTGCAGTCTTGTTAGGGTTTCGAAGGTGTCTGTCAGCGTATGGGTGCGTGGTATCTCGCTGACAGACACCTGGAAGCAGCGCTTATGCAATCAACACAACCTGCAGACTGCACAGAACCAAGGGGCGCAAGCCGCAAGCCAATCGGGATCAGTATCGCCGTTGGGTGAGTCCTATCAACAAACAGGACGTTAGCGTGCGCGCAGTCGTACACGTCTGCACCTGACCGGGTGCATGTTCTGCTGGGCGGAAGGCGCTAGAAAGAAGCAGAACACCATTTCTTGCTGTCCCGTCGCTTACAGTTCAAGCGTATCGGCGTAGACCAACCGGCGGCGGCGCACTGGAATTTCCGTAGCAATGGACGGCAGAATATAGAAACTGCCACGCATGCCACCAGCTCGGAAACGGCGGCGACTGGGCACCTGGAAAACCAGGCGCTGGCGACCATACAGTTCTTCGTACTCACGGATGACCACACGGTACTGTCCGGGTTCGCGTGTTGCCGGAAGCGCCAGTTGACCCTTCCACAACACCTGGTCAATGTCGCTGGTGTTTGTTGGCGTAATGACAATGCTGGCATCTTCAATCCAGCCTAGATCACCCATAATATCGGGATCGCGTTTTTCGACACTGATGACAAAGAAGCTACCATCAGCAACAGGATTGCCCTGCAAATCGGCGGACTGACGGTAAGTGAAACCAGAGATGACGAGATCAATGGCTCCCGGTTCATAAGGATCGTAAGTCAGGATTGCGGCACGATTCGGCGCAAGCTGGGCAAAATCGGCGAGGACGATTTGCGACAGGTGCGCGCCTTCTACCGAGTCAGGTTGGAAACGTGCCAGCGCCAACCGGACAAATGGTGTGTAGGAGTCGCCGGGGTCAATCTCGATGTCACAGTACCAAAGGCGGCGTTCGGGGTCATAACCGACATTGTGACCAACCACACCCAGGCGTTTGTTTTCGATCGGAACCTCTACCGCGTCAACCTCTGGCAGATGCAGATAACTCATGTTCGTCATCTCATTGGTGAAGTGGTAACTCGCCAGCATTGTACTGGTCGGGGCACTGCCCCAGAGGGGATCGACCCCAATCTGCGAGATGAACGGTTTGAGCTTCTCGCGCTGCTCATCGGTCAGACTGCCGCCCTGCCACAACACAACCCCAAGCAGTTCACCTTCGCCGGAAGAATACCAGGGGCGTTCCAGATAAACGCGCAGCCCACCCCCGCGACGATAACTACCGATCAGATTCGTGGTTGTTTCGCGTTTCCAGCCGTAGGTCGGCAGTATATAGCGCACTAGCGGGGCGGCGGGGCGCGCCGTGTTGGGCACATTCACCAGCGTGGGTTCGCTGCTGCGCGTGAAACCGCCAGGAACATCCCCCGCGAAATACTCCTTATAGCGCGATGTCGCCGTCACCGTATACTGCACTATGCGGTGCTTTGTGTCACGAAATTCATGCACTGGGTAGGCATAACTGATGAATTTCAGCGCATCGGCTTGCGAATCATAGTTGGCCACCGATCTGCCATGCTGGTAAATCGTGCCGCCGTAGAGCGTGCTAATGGGCACTTCTGCTGCGTGTGCCTGCACACTGCGAAGGTCAGGTCCGGGTACATTCAAATCATCTACCGGTTCCTGCCATGCTGCCAACAGGTCAATCTTGACCGTACTCTTACCGTGAACCCGAATTTCGCCCATCAAGCGCGCCAGCGTTTCGTTAAGCTTACGCTGCGCTGTCAGTTCACAGACATACGGGACACCGATAGGCTGCTGCACGGCATGCACCAGCACAATCTGCCGCGCGGGTGTGAGCATTTCGTGCCCGCCCTCCAGCGCATACTGTGCCAGATTCACAGTATGATGTGCCAGTGATTCCAGTCTATCCGGATCGGTGAGCGCCTGGCGCACTTCACCATCAAGGTACTCGCGCAGCCAGTTCCAGACGCCCATCAAACGTAGATCATCCGCCGACATATATGTGCTTAACGAGAAATGCATCTCTTCAGCTTTAGGCAGATAAACCGTCAGCACCCGTTCTGCTGCGTTCCAGTGCGGCGCGGTAAAGCCGTCCGCATGCTCCGTCAGCGCCAGCCGGAAGGAGGCTGCATTGAGCATCCGCTCCAGCAGATCAGGCACCGGGCTGGAGATACCCGCACCGCTTGTGAAGCGCGTCTGAACTTCTTCGGATGTCAGCGCACGGTTATAGACAGCGACAAGGTGATAGCTGCCCAACCATGCGCGCGGCGCGACAAATTCATTCGCCAGCGCCAGATAAAAAGCATCATTCCACGGGGTAAATGTACCTGTGCTGATATCACTGGTTGCAACTGCGCCATTAACATAAATGGTGCGTGTGCCATCCGCACGGCGCGTGCAGACAATGTGCGTCAGCGCAGTTGTCGCAAACCCTGTGGGGGTTGTTAATGAGGGACGCCCGTTCGCGTCGGTGCTGTGCGTGCGCACGCGAAAATCGAATACGTTGCTTGGCTGTTCGCCCCACAAGCCCTGCCCCAACGTGAAGTTACGATCCCCCTGGTCCTCGGATAGCGCAACAATGCGCGCTGGACCTGATTGGACGGTATTTGCCGGCTCGACCCACGCCTCCACACTGACTTCGTTCGTGCTGCGGCAGGCACTGGTGATTTTGACCGCCGGGACTGACGAGGCAATAATCGTGGCGGCGTTCACCGTCAGCCGTCCACTACCCCATGTGACATTACCGGGATCGGCAATCGTCAGATCAAGAGGCGTACCCACCCCGGAAACATCGCGCACAAGGCTGCCTTCGCCCTCGTTAAACAGATACAGCGCCTGCAAACCGGGCGGGAATGGCGCAGAAATTGGTCCGCCATTCCCGGTGAAGGGGATCTGCACAACAGAGCCGGGGCGCACCAGAATACCCGGCACTGCCGCAAATTCGAATGCCCCATTGCTGCTAACCCGTCCGATCATGCCTTCGGGAGCACCAGGCAGATCGCGCAGCGCTGCCCCTACCGCCAGCGGATCGGGCAGATACGTGATTGGCATCTGCGCCTGCGGAATGACCGGCGTTTCGGTCTGGCTGAGGTCAACGGGGTTATCACGCGCTGCAATCAGCGCATATGTCGTGGAATCATTCTTCAGACGTCCCTGTGGATCATCAAAGACAGCGTGCGTTTCCGCCATGAGCTGTGTCGTGGGCGGCGGCGCGATATGCCGTTCGTTGATGTCGCTGCTCAGCAGCGCATCTTTATCGGGGGCGTCATTAAAACTGCGAATAACCAGCCGTGCCAGCGACTCCCCCGCATCCTGCATAGTGATCTTTTTGCGCAGCAGCACATACGGCGATCCTAAGGGTTCGTAGCGCAGATAGGGCAGCGGTCGCAGGCGCGTGGGCGGAAATGCACCCAAATCGCCCCCCTCACCCGGCGCAAGGCTGTTACCTGCCAGGTCCACAACCCGCACCCGCATCCGGTACTCAGTGCCAAAACGCAACCGAGGCAGCGAACGCCGTGCCGCCTTGAAGTTGACCTCCAGTTTAAACGGCATCAGCGGCGTATTGGGTTCCTCACGCGGGGCTGTATTGGTATCACCTTCAGGCGGAATGCTCTTGCCGGGGCGCGGCGCGACCAGGCTCCAGCCTTCCCAGCGGAACAGCGACTCATGCAGATACAGGTCGTCTGACTCCGGGGGGGTGTCTTCTTCGGTCTGCGCCTGCTGCGTCATCGCCATCTGCGCAAAACCCTCATCCACCGTTTCGGGCATGCCAATGACCGTGTCTTCCAGCTTGTAGACGCCATCTCGCAGACACAGTGTGTGCCAGCTTTTGGTCGAGCTGTCCCAGATGTCAACGCGATACCCCCGCAGAATATCCTCGGCATAGAGCAGGATATTCTGCTGCGCTTCGACTCTGTTGTTGTTCTGCGCAGTCTGGTTAAAGTGCTGGTACAGTCGGTTAGCGCGATTGGTCAGGTTAAGCGATAAACCGGCAGAACGCAGTGCGGGCAGTACGGCGCTGTACACGTCATCCGGCGCAAACAAGCCGCTGCTGATACTGCGCGCAAAGTCCATCAGTTTGATAGCACCACCGTCCACATCGAACTGCACCAGCGCAAAATCGCTCAAATCCAGATTAAGCACGCCATTGCGGATCATCCCGCCACCATCCGGGCGTGGACGCGCCAGAAACATGTTACTGAAAGTTGTACTGCGCTGATGTATGGCGGCGGTGCGCGGTGACACCGACTCTGATTCCACATCGCTGCTGCTGGTCCAATCCGGCAGCACCTGCACATTCAACGCCCCCAGCGGAATATCGGCTTGCGGGACTTCCAGATCAAGCACCAGCCCTAGTTGGCGCAGCAGCAGCGGGTAGGTCCCCAGCATGCTGACCGCTTCGTGGAAATCCATATAGCGCTGGAAACCGTCTTCACCACGGGGCAGCGGCGGATAGGGACGCTGCACTGCCCGCTGGTCTTCCTCCTCTGTGCTGAACAGCTGCTCCGGCGGGGTGTGGAACAGCAGTAGTCGCTTATAATCTTCTTGCGGGTTGGTCTGTATCGGCTGTGTTGGTGAGACCAGTGCATCATCAGCCAGTACGTGCTGATCCAGCAGCGAGAACTGGTTATCAAGCGAAAGCTGGCTGAAATCCGTCAGAAAGCTGCCCAGCGTTCGCTCTGCAAGCACATCCCGAAAACGCCGCGCCGCGATTTTATCCCAGCGAATGTCCATCTTAGCCAGAGTTTCCAGAATATCGCTACTGCCCACATCATCAGTGTCCGCTTGCATGACACCGCGCGGCAGAACGCCTGCCTGCTGGTAAAGCGATTGCAAATGGTGGGCAATGCCCGCTGCCGGATACGAGATGATCAGACGATCACGATAATCGGGGAATTCGTAGGGCTTGACAAAGGTATCATCGTTGAACATGCTGTCCCACAATGCCGGGCGCAGCACACCCGGATCTGCCAACCGCACCTGTGTGGTGAATCCACCGATAGTAATCGTGTAGCCCGCAATATCGCTGACCGTCTTCGTCCAATGACGCCAATCCGGAAAGCGATCCAGTGTCATCCCTTCGTCTGCGCTGAGCTGCAAACGGGGTGACACGTATACGGAGATGCGTAAGAAACGTTCGCCGTCTCTTTCAACAACGCCGTTAGGCAGCGCTGTCCATAAGATTGTTTGTTTGTGCATGGCTTTTCCCCCTATCAGGCGAACGCTTCGCCGTATTCAAACCAGTCGCCCGGCGTCAGCATATCAGTGAAGGTCGGGTCATCGGCGCTGCCGCTTAGCGTGCGTTCAACGGTCATGCTGACCGAAATGCTAAAGAACAAGACCTCGACCTCCACCGTCACGGTAGCGCGCCCGGTCAATTTGGACTTACTTACGCCATCTTTTTCAACCTCTTTGTAGGTTAGCTCCAGATAGAACTCAATTGAGATGCTGACCAAGCCCAGCACCGAGAGATGTCCATTGAGGCGAATATAGGCAGTAAGCTGAATACTGAAGATCTTGACACCGCTCTCAACCTTGTTTTCCAGCTTGAAGTAGATACCAGCCATCACCGACACACCGCCGCTGGCAACACCAATATCCAGCGACAATGATCCGCCAAATTCCAGCGCAATTTCCAGCACTTCCATGCCGTGCGCACCCAGCGTAATGGCAAAGAAACCACCCCCTGCGAAGATCATCACTGCCAGCTGGAAGGGGTTATGCCGCTCCGACAGGTTGAACCGCACCCGCGCCGTGTCTGTGCCGAAGGGAATGGTCAGCGCAGCCCCCAGCGCCACGTTTTTCAGCGTAAAGATACCTACCGCCAGCGGCGGCAGTTCCAGCGAATAGCCCACCACTACGCCTGATGACGAAACAGACAAACTCGGCGGGTCAACAAACTGACCGGGGTCAAGATATTTTTCAAGTTCGTTGAGAAACTTCAGTGGACCACCGAACTCGATGCCGCCATCGGGGATAACCACATGCACATCAAGTTTCTGGTTGTCCTTTTTGGTGAAACGCAGTTCGTCGAAACGAATGCGGATGATCTCCAGAAAGTTGATATAGAAAGCCGTAATCTCGCCTATAATACTCGCAGACGGCGGCGAAGCCGGATTATCAAGGTGCTGCACAAGCTCAACATTGACAGTCAGGCGCGTGTCATCTGTCGGCTCAAACGGCAAAAACTGTCTGACCTTTGGCTCCCACTTGAAAGCTGTTTTGATACGCTGTGGTGTCTGGGGCGGGGCGGGTTCCGGCAGGCTGAGCATCTTCGGGAACTGATTGGCGAAGCCGTCCGGACCTGCGACACCGGCGGTAAGGCTGCTGATGATTTCGAACAGGTCAATACCCCCCAGCAGTTTTGCGCTGACCCCATTGAAGAAATCCAGCGGGTCAAATGTGCCGCTGGCAAGTTGGTTCAGCGTTCCGGCAACCGGTCCGAGATGCTGCGAGATGCCGCTCATGTTGACATTCGGCGTGGTCAGCCCGCCTGCCTGCTCCGCGGCGAACTCAACCGCTTTCTTCTTGACCAGTTCGGCAAACACAGTGGCGTCATTCTGAAGCCTGTCAAGATACCTGGCGAACAGGCGAATTTCGTGGTCGCCCTGCCCTTTGGCAAGCTGGTCCGCAGCAGGGATGCGCACTTCGGCGGCAACCGTCTCATGCAGGTAGGGCGCAAAGGGCGGCACATTCGCGGGATTGTTCAGCGAACCGGAGAGGGCATGGGTGGTAAAGTACAGCGCCGAGGTTTCCAGCGCGGAATTGCCTTCGTAGCTGCTGTTGTCCGGCTTCTTGAAGCGTTGGGCATAATGCACCCGCTGGTAGGGTACACTGATTTTGCGCAGCGCCTTGCTCGCGCTTTTGGCATATTCCTGCCGCACCGCTTCCAGCGCGTTCGCGTCGTTAATCAGGCTGATTGGTACGAAAATCAGCCCACCGGTCATATTGACCGGGCTACTTTCAAGATCATGTCCCAGCATCTCGAACGGAAACGGATTGCCGCCCACCCGAATCCAGAACGCGCCCTGTGCGCCGGGGATATACTGCGGCGCATCAATATTCGGTGTGACCGAAGTGAGCAGTCGCAGGCGCTTGATCGGCATTTCGCGCCCCTGTTTGCGATCTGCATACAGGGCGTCCGCATACTCTTTGACCAGTTCACGCGGCACCAGATACATACGCTGCCGCAGATAAGCGGCGATATCGTTTGTGCCAGGGATCGTCTGGAATTTGCGTTCTGTGACTTTGATCAGCGACATCCGGTGACGAATGGGGTAGCCAAATCCCAAATAGACCACCCGCACGTAATGATCACGTCCCTGTGTGCTGCGATGCCGCCATTCCTGCACAGTCAGATCCTTGCGCGCACGGACAAGATCGGGCAGATTCACGGGATCATCCCACGCGCCGCGCAGGTTCGCCCAGGTTCCCTGTGATGTCAGCATCAACTGGTCAACTTCAATCGCGGTGGGGTCGTAATAGCGAATGAGCGGCGCAACGATGTCGTCAATTGGTCCCGGCTGAATGGCAGCAAGCGGCTGCGCCGGTGCTGCTCCCAGCTCGCCGAAATGGATTGCCCCGGTCTGAATGTTGAAGTCGGCAGACAGGCGCACAATCTAGTGGCGATCATTGGGAGACAACGGGGCACGAAAATCCAGTCCAGTGCTTTCGGGATTGGGTGGAGGCGCATCAGCCCGGTAGTCTGGCGACCAGATCGCCCGCACTGTGCGTTCCGGGTGGTCGTCCTCGCTCACAAACTGGTTGGCGGGCGGGGCGTCGGTGTCCGGTTGCTCACGGCGAATGCCCAACCGCGTATGCCACAATTCAGTTCGTCCTGCATGCGTGACCGGGGAAAGCGCATGCGCCCAGGCAGCGAAACGGTTGGGAGAGATAAACAGACGATAAGGAAATTCGATTGCCGTATGGCGCAGCAGCGGCTCGCTGATTGCCGGTCGCGGATTCAGATCACCAGTCGCCGGGGCGGCGGGCAGCGCCGTTGGCGCAAGGCTCAGGTCAAAACGAGTCCAGTCCAGCAAACTCTCAACCGTGTAGGGAATGGTCGTCAGGTCATCAGGAACGTTAAAAACGAGGCGGCTGCGCCCGGCAATCCGTGCCTGTACCGGCGGTTTGCGCGGTGTTTCTTCGCCAGTGTTGGCATCTTTGTCAGGCGTGACGGACTGACCGGTCTGGAAATCTTCTGGATGAGGCTCTACTTCAAAAAATGCTTCTTCTTCAATGCTCTGGGGGGCAAAATAGACAATGATGTAGGCGGGGCGCTGTGGGTCTTCGCGTGTCAGATACGGTGAGGCGCGTCCTCCTGCAACCAGCACAAGATTGACGAACTCGAACTGAAGCTCCAGCAAATCTTCTCGTCGCAGCAGAGTGGGACGTACAAGCCTTCGTCTTGTCATGACTTGCCCTCCTATATGGATTTGAGGTGCAGCACATTACAAGGATATGATTTTTACGTTTTTTCTGTCAAGCGGCATTACCGATTCATAATGATGTGGTTCTGCTCGAACTTGGAAGGCTGCCGCCTTTGCCTTTGCGTCCGATAATGTTCTGATCTCGCGCTTCGTGCTATGATAAGTGCGTTGTAAACACAGCATGGGATGTCTGCGTATCGCCGCTGTGCGGTTGAGCAAAGGTTGAACCTGATGACTGCAAATGTAGATGGCATGGTTAATGAGGCGGTGCGCGCCTATCGCGCCGGCAGTAAAGAAGAAGCGCGCGCGCTGCTGCTGCGCGCAGTGGAAATCAATGAACGCCACGAGCAGGCGTGGCTGTGGCTCAGCGCGGTCGTGGAGTCGCTGGATGAACAGCGTACATGCCTGGAGAACGTCCTGGTGATTAATCCGGGGAACACGCGCGCCCAGCAAGGGTTAGAGGTTCTCAACCGGCGTTCCGGGGCAGCCCCCGCGCCCAGTGGGCAGGAAGATGATGCCTTTGCGAACGCGACGTTCACCGGTCCCGTGAAAGCCCAGCCTGCTGCGCCGCCGCAGGAAGAACTGCCCAGCAGCATTGAATGGGCGAATGTCGGGCTGGAAACCAGTAGCCCCAGCGCCAGCGCCAGACCCGTCCCAGAACCATCAGCCGAAGAATATGATAACTGGGTGGCAAATATGAATCTGGGGGGCAAGGGTGGCGCATCCCCATTCTTCGGGGAAACTGCCGAGAGCAGTATGTTCGGGTTTGACGATGATGCCTTTGACGAACCCAAAAGCGCTGCTCCTGCCGCTAGCCGCTCCGTGCAGGGATTTGATCTGGGCGGCGACGGTCCGTTCGGAACCGATTTTGTGGACTTCGACGATGACTTTGAATCTCCGGCTCCGTCACCAGTGCGTGCTGCCGCGCCTCCAGCGTCGCGCGCCTCAAAAGCTCCCGTTCTTTCGCCGCGTCCGGTTGTCCAACAGGATGACGAGGACTTTGGGGATATTGACGATCCACAGGGATTTGACCGTATCCCTGCGGATATGAACTATGACGATGCGCAGATCGACTACAGCGATCCGGAGGAAATGTTTCACTATATCCCTCCAGATATTAAGGCGACCCGTCTGCCGGGAACACGCGAACGCGCGCCGATTGTATCCGTGCTGGGGTTGGTACTGCTGCTGCTGCTGAATCTGGGGGCGGTGGGGTTGCTAATCGTGCAGCTTGCCAATTAGGGTAAGCAGAAAACATGCTGGAAAAGGTAAGCGCGCTGTGATAATATTCATCCACTTTCCGCGCTGAGCTTAATTTTAGGGATAACAAGACGACAATGGCAAACCACAAATCTGCGCTCAAGCGCTTCCGGCAGAGTGAGAAGCGCCGCATACAAAATCGGGTTTTCCGCAATCGTGCGCGCACGCTGGTGAAAAAGGCGCGCACAGCGATGAATAAGGGAACGCTGGAAGAAGCACGGGCTGCAACCCGCGAAGCTGTCCGCGATTTGGACAAGGCAAGCAGCCGGGGCACCATTCATCCCCGCAACGCAGCCCGCCGCAAGAGCCGCCTGATGAAACGCCTCGCAGCGATGCAATCTGAGCGCTAATCGGCAGCGCAGCCATGAGAGACATCAAGCCGACCTACTGTAGGTCGGCTTTTGGTTTCCACTTCAGCGTGCGCGTCCGTTTTCGGCACTATCGTGGGGCACTTCCAGCCGGTAGCCGACTCCTCGCACTGTAAGCAGATAGCGCGGGCTGCCGCCAATATCGCCAATTGCCTGACGGATCCAGCGAATGTGAACATCCAGCGTACGGGTATCACCCAGATAATCGGTTTGCCAGACTTTTTCCATCAGGGTACGCCGTTCAAATGTGTGACCGGGGTGGCGCAGAAACATCTCCACCAGCCGTGCCAGTTTGGGCGTAAGGATGGTTTCCTGCCCATTGGCAATCAGGACACGGCGGGTAATATCCATTTCAAAAGGACCGCAGCGCAACATAACATCGCCGCTGGGTACCAACCGTTCCAGCGCATTCAACACCTTGCGCGCGGTAAACGGGGCAAGCAGCACAGCATCGGCAGGGCTGTCTGTTGCAACTTCACTGCCCGGATGCAAATGTATAAGCGGGATCATAGGAAACCGTTCACGAAGCTGGTGACAAATCCGTTCACCGGGGGTGCGCAGTGCAACGGCATCCAGAATTATTGCGTTTGGGGTATTGGCTGCCGCCGCCACAATACCCTGCTTGCCGCTGGCTGCCATCGTCACTGTGTACCGTTTTTCGAGCGATGCAATTAGCCCGCCCTTCTTTGCCCGCGCAGACCCGATCAGCAGAATTCTGGGTAGTGACATGAACGACCTCCACGCAAATGGTCAAATGAAGCCACAGTTTGCCCCTATGCCGTGTTTGCGCATACAGCACAATCTCAGAGTCTTTGCGCGGTTTGACTTATACAGGGTATGATCGGTAATAAAGTCGTGCGATTCAAGAATTGTGCGCTCAAACTACAGTTGCGGTTATCAGTCAGTTGGTTTTCCCGACGACCGGGAAGCAGGTAGCGCTTACGCAGTGGCAGCACTTGCGCCTGCCGGATACACAACCGTCAAAGGGTGTGATCTCATGCGTTTGATGGATATGTTGGTTGACCGGGTGCATTATAACATACAGCCTGGTACACTCGCAGTCCCAGATCGTTAGTTTTCTGAAATCATCACAGCAGGGTGGCATGAAACGTTTTGTAGAAAAAGTAGATCAGGCTGTTCAGTGGCAGTTTCTTCCGGAATTGGCGCAATGGGCGATTGATCAGGCACTGGTAATCCAGCAGATTCCTGCGCCCACTTTTCGGGAAGAGCAGCGCGCAGCGTATGTCGCCAATCAGTTTGCAGCACTCGGACTTCAGCAAATTGAAATTGACAGCATGTACAATGTCTTTGGACGACTGCCTGGGAGTTCAGCGCAATTGCCGGGGGTAATGCTTGCAGCGCATATGGATACGGTTTTCCCGGCGGAAACCGACCTTAGTGTTCACCGGGTGGAAGAATTGATCTATGGACCCGGACTAGGAGACAACAGCATCGGTGTCGCCGGGCTGCTGAGCGTGGCGCGGGCACTGCGTCAGCCAGAGCTGCCAGTTCCCGCCCGTGACCTCTGGTTTGCCGCAACCACTCGTGAGGAGGGATTGGGGGATCTGGGTGGCATGAAATCTGTCTTTGAAACGCTCAGAGCGCGCATCTGTTGCGTCATCAACCTTGAGGGACTGGCACTGGGGCACATTTATCATGCCGGCATTGCGGTGCGGCGCTTGAAAATTGCGGCAACTGCCCCCGGCGGTCATAGTTGGCTGCACTTTGGACGCGAAAGCGCCATACACGGACTCATGCAGTTAGGTGCGCAAATCGCGGCACTCAAACCCGCGCAAACCCCGCGCACAACTTACAATATCGGCATCATCGAAGGTGGGCACTCGATCAATTCGATTGCCACCCATGCAGCGCTGTGGCTCGATTTGCGATCTGAGAACCGCGAAGCGCTGGCAGTGCTAGAGGATACCGTGCGCAGCCAGGTCATCAACGCCCAGTATGGTGAACTGCAATTCTCGATTGAAGTGGTGGGCGACCGCCCGGCAGGCGCTATCGCGCCGGAACACCCGCTGGTCGACGGCGCTCTGGCGGCATTACGCACGGTGGGACTGCAAGGGGTGCTAGAAACTGGCAGTACAGACGGCAATATCCCGCTGGCAGCGGGTTATCCCGCAGTGACCATTGGGGTTACGCGCGGGGGCAATGCCCACCGGTTGGACGAATACATTGAGACCCGCCCGGTAGCGTTAGGACTGCATCAGATTCTGCTGCTCGTTCTGGCTGCGGCACACCATCAGTCGATCTGAAACCCAGTGACCCGGATTAGCATTGAATAGAAAGGGGATTGGCGTTTGCCGTAATCCTTGGCAGCGCCGCGCGACTTATCATGAGCAAGCCAGAAATTCTGCTAGCAGTACCTCGTGAGCATGCCCAGCGGTTCTTCAAGCCGCTGTCCAGCACCGGTGATTTGAGGATTGAGCTTGTATCGGACTTGCGCGATGCGATGGACATTCTCGCGGATCGCAACCGCCATGTGGATGCGTTCGTCATGGACAACCGCATGGGGGACACGCACAGCGTTGTCGCCGATTTGCGCCAGACTTACCCACGTCTGTTGATTGTGCTGGTAGATGAAGAAGCCGATTTCGGCATGCCCGGGCAGGCAGATGATATCAGCACCGACCCGTTCAACAACGACGACCTGCGCAAGCGGATTATGCGGCTCGTCTCTGACCGGCAAACCGAAACCCTGCGGGCGGACAGCTTGCCCGCGGTGCGCAACTTTGCCAAAGCCCTGAACAAAGCCAGCGGAATGGGCGGCAAAGAACAGGCGGCAGTCGAAGCGTGCAAAGCGATGGATTATGATTATGTTGCCTATTACAGGCTATCCGGCAGCGATCCCCTGAGCATGACTCTGGCAGCCCAGGCAGGACCAAACGCCATTCTGGCGGTTGCCCCCAAACAGGCAAACAGCGAAGACCTGATGGGCTGGGTTATGCAGACGAGCCAGAGCCGCATTGCCGCGCCTGAGGACAGCCCAAACCATCCGCTGGTCGCGCGTGGTCGGCTGGGCGCGGTGGCATGTGTGCCTGTGGCGTTCAGCAGCAAGAAATTCGGGGTGCTGGTTGCCTGCCGTGAACGCCCGAATTCGATTACACAGGAAAATGTGCTGATGCTTGAACTGGTCGGGGCGCAGCTTGCTGCTGCGGTGTCAAAAGAACGCTGAGTGCCAGCCACCTGGCGCATCGTCGGGCAGATACATAAGCCCATTAAGTGGCCACATCGAGCAGCCTGGAAATGAAAACGCCGTGTCATGGACCCAGGACACGGCGTTTTGTCGGCAATTGATGCTCAGAGATTACTCAGCGGTGTCTCCGGCAAGGCTCAGCAGTCCGGTACTCATCCTGGGCTGCTTTTGCTGTTCTTCATCCTTACCGAATTTTACTACTTCACCCTGATCCGTGATAGCTTCCACTGCCAGTCCGAGACTTTGTAGTTCTTTGACCAGCACACGGAAGCTCGTCGGGATGCCCGGTTCTTCAATGGGTTCACCCTTCACAATGGCTTCGTAGGTCTTGACACGTCCCTGCACATCATCAGATTTGACCGTTAGCATTTCTTGCAGCGTGTACGCCGCACCGTATGCCTCCAGCGCCCACACTTCCATTTCGCCAAAGCGCTGCCCGCCAAACTGCGCCTTACCGCCCAATGGCTGCTGCGTCACCAAGCTGTATGGACCTGTAGAACGGGCATGCACTTTGTCTTCAACCAAATGCGCCAGCTTGAGCATATGAATGATGCCAACTGTCACCGGACGGTCAAACGGTTCTCCCGTGCGCCCATCATACAGGGTATGTTTGCCATACATGGGCACCGGACGTCCGGTTTTGAACATGACCCTGTCAGCGTGCTGGTACAGTTCTTTTTCGGTCAGCGTTTCGGGCAGCGCATATTCAGGGTCAGCCCACCCGATCCAATGGTACAGCGCTACGCGGCGCGCATTTGCATCACGGCGGCGGCGTTCATCAGTGGTCAACCCCGTTGTTTCGAACATCAGCACGTCTTCGGGGTCAGTTCCCTGCTCACGCAGCCATTCCGCCAGCACTACGCGGCGGGCATAGGTCGTGTTCAGAATCAACTGATCAGGATCATACAGCCCACTGGTGCCCAGCCATTCGTGGACATACAGACGGCGCACCTCATCGTCATCTTCAAAGTCATCAGGGCTGTACTGCCCTTCGAACTGGTGCAGCCAGTTCCACGCACGTTCCGTGATTATCTTCCACGCATATTCGATTAGCCACGCGCGCCCCAACTCTGCCTGAATTTCATCCTCTTTCGCACCATCGAACACGGGCGTAATCGCACGGAAACCGAGACGATCTGCCGCCCAACCGAGATGCACTTCCAGCACCTGCCCCAGATTCATACGTCCTGGCACACCGGTGGGGTTGAGGATAATTTCCACCGAACGCCCGTCATTAAGATAGGGCATATCTTCGATAGGTACGATACGGCTGATCACACCTTTGTTCCCGTGCCGCCCTGCCATCTTGTCGCCAACGGTCAGCTTACGCTTCTGCGCCACGCTGACACGCACCATTTTTTCTACCCCGGCGGGCAGATCACGGTGTTCCTCACGGGTAAAGGTCTTGACATCCACGACCTTGCCCTTCTCGCCGTGCGGCAGGCGCAGCGAAGAGTCTTTCACCTCGCGTGCCTGTTCGCCAAAGATTGCGCGCAGCAGTTTTTCTTCGGGGCTGAGTTCTTTTTCACCCTTCGGCGTAATCTTGCCGACGAGGATGTCGTTTGGTCCGACTTCAGCGCCAATGCGCACAATGCCGAACTCGTCGAGGTCTTTCAGCGCGTCTTCGCCCACATTGGGAATATCGTAGGTGATTTCTTCCGGACCCAGTTTGGTGTCGCGGGCTTCCACCTCATGTTTCTCGATGTGGATGCTGGTGAACTTGTCATTGCGCAGCATATCTTCGCTGATCAGCAGCGCGTCCTCGTAGTTACCGCCATCCCACGAAAGGAATGCCGCGAGTACATCGTGCCCCAGCGCCAGATCCCCTTTGACCGTCGAGGAACTGTCGGCAATAACCTGTCCTTTGCGAATATGCTGCCCTTTGGTCACAATCGGTCGCTGGTCAATGCAGGTAGATTGGTTGGAGCGATTGTATTTACGCAGGCGGTAAATATGCTCTTTGCCCTCAGCATCGCGTACGACGATACGTTCACCCTGTACGCTGGTGACTTCGCCGGAAATATCGGAAACCAGCACCTGACCGCTGTCATATGCCGCCTGGCTTTCCATCCCAGTGCTGACAATCGGCACATCGGGGCGCAGCAGGGGCACCGCCTGACGCTGCATGTTCGACCCCATCAACGCGCGGTTGGCGTCGTCATGTTCCAGGAACGGAATCAAGGCGGCGCTGATGCCCACAATCTGACGCGGCGCAACGTCCATATAGTCAATGCGCTGTGAAGGCACAATGATAAACTTCTGGGCATAACGAGCAGACACGCGCCCGGCAGTAAACTGGTTCAGGTTGTCCAGCACTGCGTTCCCCTGCGCAATGACGTACTTGTCTTCTTCATCCGCCGACAGGTAAAGTACATCTTCGGTCACATAAGGCATCACCGGCACTTTGTCGATACCTGCCGCGGCGAATTTTTCCGCCAGCTCAGCCGTAATTACTGTGCTTTCTTCGGCAAGCACGTTTTCGTTTTTGTCTTCAACACTGTCGCGCACCGTGCGCCCGATAATCTGAGGATCAGCCGGCGCAAGGAACTTGATTACCTTGCGGTAGGGCGTTTCGATAAATCCGTATTCATTTACCCGCCCATAGCTCGCCAACCGCCCAATCAGCCCGATGTTTGGACCTTCCGGCGTTTCAATCGGGCAAATGCGCCCATAGTGACTGTGATGCACGTCGCGCACATCGAACCCTGCGCGTTCGCGGCGCAGACCGCCCGGTCCCAGTGCGGACAGCGTGCGCTTGTGGGTTAACTCTGCCAGCGGATTGGTCTGCTCCATAAACTGCGACAACTGCGAAGACCCAAAGAATTCACGCACGGCGGCAACAATCGGGCGGATATTAATCAGCGAAACCGGTGTCGGGTTGTCCGCTTCACGAATAGACATGCGCTCTTTTACGACGCGCTCTGTACGGCGCAGCCCGATACGCAGCTTGTTCTGGATCAGTTCCCCAACGGTTTTAACGCGGCGGTTGCCCAGATGGTCAATGTCATCGGGACCCACCAGACCATTGTTGATATTAATCATGCGTTCGAGCAGCTTGACGATGTCCGCTTTGGTCACTATACGCACGGTGCGCGGAATTGCGCCGTCCAACTGCAAGCGCTGGTTCAGCTTGTAACGCCCGACCCGTTCCAGGTCATAGCGCCGCTGGTCAAACAATTGGCTAATCAGGTATTCGCGGGCATTGTCCAGCGTTGGCGGATCGCCGGGGCGCATTCTGCGATAGAACTCCAGCAGTGCCGCCTGCGCCAGCGTTTGCTCTTTTTTCAGTTCCCACACTGGCTCCATCTTGATGGTGCCTGCCAGATAACGATGTGCCTCGTTGTTGTCGCTTTCGGCATAGAGTGCCAGCAGTTCTTCATCACTGCCTGTTTTGATCGGGGACAGTTCTTCCGGCATGCCGTCATCCACCGCGGCAAGCGCCCGCAGCAGCACTGTTGCCGGGATAGTCCGTTTTCGGTTGAATTTCACCGTCAGATAGTCGTTCTTGCGGGTTTCAAATTCCATCCACGCGCCACGATCTGGAATCAGTTTAGCCGAAGCCAGCAGCCGCCCGGTGGTGCGGTCTTCTTCAGCATCAAAATAGACGCCTGGGGAGCGGATGAGCTGGCTGACTACGACACGTTCAGTGCCGTTAATGATGAATGTGCCTTTTTCGGTCATCAACGGAAAATCGCCCATGAAGATGTCCGACAGCACAACTTCATCACCGGCTTCACGATTCACCAATGCCACGCGCACATACAGCGGCGCAGCATAGGACATGTCGCGCTCCAGACACAGTTCCTCGCTGTATTTGGGTTCTTCGAACCAATAGGTCAGCCCAAATTCCTTTGCTGCCTGGCTCTTGCCGGGGAAATACAGCTTAAGATTGCCGTTAAAGCTTTCAATTGGGCTGATTTCATCGAATAGTTCTGCCAGCCCTTCAGCAATGAACCAATTGAACGAATTCAACTGCAACTCGATCAGTGATGGCAGCGCTTGGACTGTCAATGTCCGTGCGTAGTTCTTGATATTGACCAGATGATTCAAAGTCACCGCTCCTCAGTTCTGTTATCTGTCAAACCAGGTAGCCGTGCAGCGTGCGTAAAGCACCCAAAAACCGCAGCTTGGGGGAGTATTGTCGAGATCTTCCCGCATGTAGAGATATGAATCAATAGAGGAAACGAGAATTACCAGTATAATCTGGCAATCTTGTCTTGTCAAGCAGGGCGCAAGTTTTCACATTTTTTGTCTGCACAGGGCAGACCTTGTATCTCTCGATTATATCGACTTCGTGCGATCAGGGCAACAAGCTGTCGTAAAAACCTGGTGACGACTTGCGCAGTGCTTCGGGTTACTCCTGCAGTGTGGGCATGGAGCATATCTTTGCGCAGGAAGGTTATCTTGGAAATCTCAACTATTGGCGTTAGAATCTATATAACTTTTGTATGCAATTTGTCGTTATTAATGCAGTGACACCACAGGGGAAGCGTGGTATGCTGTCAGGGAACTAGCTGTCCGTTGCAATGAGACTGAAAGCGTGTCGAGCATGGGAAGTGACAAGGAGAAGCTGACCGCATGGCAGGATTGGACCTCATTCGGACTAGGATGGGCGTATCTGATTCTGCTTTCCGCAGCCATATTACTTAATAACCGGCTTTCAGGGCTTGACGCTACATCAAATAATCTGTTGCCTGTCGCCGTCACCACTGTAGTTGCGAACCTGTTTTATGGATTGATGATTCTTGCCCCACCGCTGCATCGTATGCTGCCACTTGTGGGCGCGCTGCGCGATTGGGTCATGTTTGGCGCGTTTATGTTGGTGCTGGTTGATTTGCCAATGTTGGCATTGATCGCAGCGGCAGCAACCATTGTGCTGGGTATGCTGCGCCAGGGGGCAACCTGGGGCGTGCTGCACACGCTGGTGGTGCTGGCAATCTTCATCGCCGTCCCCGCAGTTCGTGACGCACAGCAGTCTGCCCTGGATTTCACCATGGTGGTTACCAATGCGATTCTGCCGCTGCTGCTGCTGCTGCTTGTTGCGGTCATCAGCGGTGCGTGGGCTTACATCATCGAACACCAGACAGCATCGCAGAGTGAACGCATCGCACAGTTTGCCCGTTCAGAGTCCGAGCAGCTTTCCGACCTGCGCCAGCGCACCCGTGCCATCTACGAACTGTCAAACACCCTGAGCGCCAGCCTGAGCTATGAAAAGATACTCGATGCAGCCCTCGATGTTGGACGATTGAGTTTGAAACAAATGGGCAGGCAGCGGCTCATCAGTGTGGTACTGCTGTTCCGCGCAGGCGAAGACGAACTCAGTGTTGTGACCTCACGCGGGCTGTCGCATGTTGACGAAAAGCGGATCATTTCGGGTAAGGGGGGCATTGTTGGGCAGGCGCTGAAACAGGGCATCCCTGTTACGGGCAAGGATGCCAATAAAGACCCCGAACTCCAGTATTTCGTCGCCTTCCATGACCTGAAATCAATCCTCTGTATTCCGCTGCGGGCGGGCTACGAAAATTATGGGGTGCTGCTCTATGGCAGCGATCAGCACGATGCCTTCACTACAGACAACATTGAACTGCTCACGGCGATTAGCACACAGGCGACAGTAGCCCTGCAAAATGCCGTGTTGTATGGCAGTCTAGTGGACGAAAAAGAGCGTATCGTCGAAGTTGAGGAAGAAGCGCGCAAAAAACTGGCGCGCGATTTGCATGACGGTCCTACCCAGACCATTTCCGCGATTGCTATGCGCATGAGCTACATTTACCGCCTGCTGGAACGCCAACCAGATGATGTTCCCGCTGAACTCAAAAAGGTGGAAGAACTGGCGCGCAAGACCACTAAAGAAATCCGCCACATGCTGTTTACCCTGCGCCCGCTGGTACTGGAAAATCAGGGCTTGAGCGCCGCGTTGGAGCAGCTTGCCGAAAAAATGCAGGAGACGCACGGACAGGCAGTTGCCGCGCGGGTCAGCCCCACTGCCGAAGAAGTGCTGGACAGCAACCAGCAGGGTGTGATCTTCTACATCGTTGAGGAAGCGGTCAACAATGCGCGCAAACACGCACAGGCAGCGCTGATTAGCGTGACTATCGCGCGGCAGGGCGATGTCATCGTCGTGGAAATTTCAGACAACGGGGTTGGCTTTAACGTTAGCGCCGTTGACGCCAACTATGACCATCGTGGCAGCCTGGGGATGGTCAATATGCGCGAGCGTACTGAGCTGCTCAACGGCACACTGAATATCGAAAGCGCCGAAGGGCAGGGTACAACAATCACCGTTGTGGTGCCCATCAAAGAGTCCGCGCTGAGCGCGCGTGCAAGAATCACCCGCCAGCAGATGCCCATGACCAAACTGGCTGTGAACGCGCTGGGGCAGTTCCAGCAGTCGCAGGAACGCGGCTAAGCCGGTCGCATCAGGCGAGGCGTACTTTGCAGAGATTGTGCGAAAGCAGCATACAGACCAATCGAATTCACAGTGTAACTCACAGCGTATTGGTTAATCCTGATACGCTGTGTGTGTTTTTGTGTCTTGATCGTGTCTTTGCCTGACAGGCAAACGCAGAAACAGGTGTTGTGCATGCCCCCTTCTGAATTGGCAGCGCTGCGCGGAGAACCCAGCTATGTCTGGCGCGCCGGGCAGGAACGCCGCCTGCAAATGATTGTGCGTTACACACAGCTAGAACAGGCGCGGGTGTTGATTGATGGCTGTGGCAATGGGTTGTACGCCTCGCAGATTCGGCGGCGCTTTACCGAACATGTCGAAGCCTTTGATATTGAACAAGAGCGCGTTGTCACCGCGCAGCAGGACACACCGCACGCGCTTGTCGCGGCAGCGGAGGCGCTACCGTATCCCGATAATAGCTTTGATACGATCCTGTCGCACGAAGTCATCGAACATGTGACGGATGACCGTAAAACAGCGCAGGAAATGGTGCGGGTGCTGAAACCAGGTGGTCGCATTATCCTGTTCTGCCCAAATCGCTGGTATCCCTTTGAGACTCATGGGCACTACTGGCGTGGCAGATATCATTTTGGCAATACACCGCTGATTAACTATCTACCGGACCCGCTGCGAAACGCGCTTGCGCCCCATGTACGTGCCTATACCAAGCGTGGGATCCTGCGTTTGTTCGTGGAGCAGCCTGTGCGAATTGTGCTGCACCGCCGCATCTACGGGGGCTACGATAACATCATCGCGCGTATGGGGACCCCAGCACGGGTTGTCCGCGATTTGCTGTACCGCATGGAGGGAACACCGCTGGATACGTGGGGACTTTCGCACTTGTTGATTGTCGAAAAACTGCCGGGCAGATAACCCCAGTATTGGGGGCAGGCTGTAGAAATGCCCCCTCCACTGCGCAAGTGCCAGAACAATGTACCGGTTAGTGCCGGGCTATGATGCATCCACCCATACAGGCAAATGCCCCAGCGCGACGACGTTGGTCCATTTGGCGCGCTCGCCTTCTGTCAGAATTGCCGCATCCACGACCACTTGTGCGCTGGCTTTTTCCATAATCAGGCGCATACCCTGAAGCGTGCTGCCAGTAGAAATCACATCGTCAATCAGCGCGACCCGCTTGCCGCTGACCAGTTCACGATCCTTCTCATCCAGAAACAGGCTTTGCGGCTTGCCAGTAGTGATGCTCAGTGTTTCGGAGTGCAGCGCGTCGCCCATGTAGGGTTTATAGGCTTTGCGCAGCACAACATAGGGCAGCTTCATCACTGCACTTAATCCATGCGCGAGTGGAATGCTTTTTGCCTCTGCGGTAACAAGTACATCCGGGTTATAGTCGGCAATGGCTTCGGCAAGTGCCTTGCTTGCCGCCTGGACAAGCTCGGTATCTCCCAGAATGTTGAGAATCGCAATCCGCACCCCGGGCGCTACCTCAAACAGGCGCAAATCGCGCTCAATGCCGGCGATGGTGATATGGTGCGTTGCGGGATGCTGGTTCACAGATCCATTCTCCTTACGGTTTGGGGTGTTTCAGGTACTAGAGCTTACTATGACGGCGCTGTGGTTTCAAAGATCAGCCGTTCATCACAGATTTCAATGACATCGCCAGCACTAAGAACATAAGGTTGTTCTAAACGTTTGCCGTCAACCAGCGTGCCATTCATACTGCCCAGATCTTCGATAATCATCTGCTCATTTTCGCGCTTAATGTGGCAGTGAAACCGCGAAACGCCCTCATTGTTCAGGACAATCTCGTTGTGCCGTGAACGTCCAATACGAATCAGGTCGCCCTCCAGCAAAAAGCGCTGACCGTTCCAGCTAACGGCAGTCGGCGTGACTCCCGGACGTCTGACAACAGGCGATTGCTCGGCTTTGCGCTGCATTTCACGCATGCGCAGCACGACGGTATCCTCATGGCGCCCCGTCATGGTATAGATTGCCTGCGTTGCCATCGTCTTGCGGCTGTAATCATCGTAGGCAGAAGCGCCCTGTTCAATCTCATTCGCCTGCTTAATCAGCGCTTCGTGTTCTTCCGCCAGTTTGGGATCAAGAATGCCCGAATCCTGAATCTGCTGCGCGGCAGTGCGCAGCAGCTGCGAGGCATCGTCAAACTGCTGGGCATCGGCAGCTTTGACAGCTTCGCGGCGGGCGTTCGCGGCTTGCAGCAGCAGCACGGACTGGCGCACTTCGGGGTTGCTCAGGGTGCGTTCGTGCAGTTCCTGCGCAACGTTCACCTGCACGGGCAGTTCCCAGACCCGATGTTCAATGCCGCTTTCGCTGAGTTCATCATATTCAAAGCGCAGTGTGGCGATCTGCTGTACACCTGTTTGTTCAAGTCCGGGGATGGTCAGCTCCAGCAGCAGCGACTTGATTTCTTCTCCAAAGACATCACCCATGCGAAACGCTACCGCGCGTTCGTTAAGTTGCACAGGATAGGCATTCAATTGTTTGACAGCCTCAACTGCTTCGGTAGGTTGCACGGTGATAATCAGGTTTTGCCCGACCAGACTGAGCAGCCCTTGCAGTTCTTCCTGAAAGATGGTAGGGGTAACTTCTGGACTTTCTATGAAGTAAAACGCGCCACCGCCCGCGCTGGCAATCCCCATCAGCAGGTCTTCGTTAAAGTCCTGCCCCAGCCCCATCGTGGTAGTGCTGACCCCTTCTTCGCGCTTCTGCTGGGCAATCGTGACCAGTTTATCAGGATCGATAATCCCCCGGTTGGCGTGACCATCGCTCATCAGAATAACCCGGTTTAATGCAAGGGCATCCAGATTCTGTGCAACCAGCGTGCAGCCTTCCAGCCAACCGCCGCTGAGATTTGTCGTGCCCCCGGCTTTAATGCTGCTGATCCGCTGGGCAACAGCATCCTTGCGCACAACCGGCTCTGGCGGCAGAAACGTCACCACTTTATCGTTGTAAAGCACAATCGACAGCAAATCGCGTTTGCCCAGGTTCTGAACGAGGAATTGTGCTGCCTGCAATGTGTAATCCAGTTTGCTGCCAGCCATAGACCCGCTGCGGTCCAGCACAAGGCTTAGATTCAGCGGGCGGCGCTGGCGTTCGCCCGGTGCAGGTCCAGATGTCAGCCGCGCCATCAGATACAGCTTCTGCGGTTGTTGTACACTCAACACATCATAGTCGAGTACGAAATCAGCCTGCATGTCCCGTTTTTCCGTTTGCGTCGCCGCCTGTGTCCTAATTCTAGCATAGATGAACAAGCATCGTAGCGGTTTTCAAGAAAGTACTGCCTGTTTGCATACAGGGGCAAACAGGCAGCATGAGCATTCTGAGCTAGTGAGAAGGGTGTGAAAGGTTAAAGGGTTTCCGGTTGTGCGCGGCGCTGCGCGTTCATAAACGCCATCAGAATATCGGATTTTGTGATAATGCCGACCAGCGTCTCTCCGCGCATCACCGGCAGGCAGCCAATGTGGTTCACCAGCATTAGGCGGGCAGCTTCATCGGCTGAGGTGTTGGGTTCAACGACAATGGGCGCCGGCGTCATCATGGCGCGTACCCGCAGCCGCGCGGCATTATCCTCGGTTTCCCAGCGCTCCCGGCGCGTGGCGGGCATGTTCAGCGCAATGCGACAGTCACGGTCCGTCAACACACCGACAAGATGCCCATCAGCGCTGAGCACTGGCAAATGATGGCACCCTATACTCTCCATCAGGATTAACGCATCTTTCAGCGTTTTGTCCAGGTGGATTGTCGCCGGGTTATGAGTCATGATGTCCGACACACTCAACAATTTCATAGGTCGCCTTATACGGCGGCTTCCTGACGCCCGACGGACGGTGAGCCACCTGTGTACTCGCTTCTATACCCACAACAGCGATTTCAGGAGTTAAACGCACACGATCCGGCGCTCAAGACGATCGTCGTACTGTGCTGACGGGACCGAAAATTATTTCTGAATTAGCGCTTTAGTCTGTGAACCAACAAGCATCCGGAAGACATCAGACTCGGTTAACATACCCAACAATTTGTGGTGTTCATCCACGACAGGGACACCGCTGATTTTGTGCTCAAGCATAATTTGTGCGGCTTTCACAATCGGGTCGTCCACAGCTACCGTGACAACTTTGCGCGTCATCACTTTTTCGACCGTCAATTGTGCCCACAGGTAATTCAGCTCCCAGATGCTCAGCGTCGTTGCATCGGAAGGACTAGCCTCGCGCACATCGCCAATCGTGATAATGCCGACAAGTTTTTCGTGATCCACGACCGGCAGGCGGCGGATGCCGTGTTCTTTCATGATCTGATGGGCGTTGCCAATTGGTGTAGCGGGTGAAACCGTAATAACCGGGGTTGTCATCCATTCCCGCACCAGAATGTTGTCCAGCATGTTGCCTTACTCCTCACGATGTCCAACCAGCGTTTACTTGAAAAAGGTAATCTTCTCGGGTCCAGTTCATTGCAACAAACCGCAATAATAGATATTTGTTGGCGCAACTACCCCCATAATACGAAATCCATGTTAAACAAAGGTACTTCTAAACGGGTGATGGATGTCACGTAAAAGGCACTTGTGTTCTCACCCCAAAATTGCGCTGGATCCAGCATGTTCTACCAGATTCAGGCGAGTGAAGAGCGTGCGGGCGTGCAGGTTTGCGCGAAGTTGTGACAATAAAATACACGCTGTTGGAGCGTCCTACAATTCGCGCTGCGCCTCAGTACATCAGTGGAATCGTCAGCCGCAGGCGCGTGCCACGATTGACTTTTGTGTCAATGTCTACGGTGCCGCCGTGCATCCGCGCCCGCTGTTTGATGTTGCGCAGCCCCAGACCGCCATGCATGCTGAGGATTTCCAGTTCAAAACCCTTACCATCATCCACTACTGCCACTTCAAAATGGCGTTGATCCTGACTGGCGACAACGCGAATGGTGTTCGCACTGGCGTGGCGCACCGAGTTGCTAACCGCTTCATAGACAATCTGGCAAACACTTTCGAAAGTTGCGGGGGTAAAGGGGGGCAGGTCATCAGGCGCTTCAACAAAGACCTGAATACTTTCTGGAATATGCAGCCGGTGCACGATGTCCATAAAGCACTGGTTTACGGTGCGCTGGCGGTAATTCTTAATTTTGAGGTCAAGAATATAACGGCGAATATCTTCAATAACATCATTCAGGGCATCAATGGACGGGCTGAGTTCGGCAGTAGCGACATTGTTCCCTGTTCCGCGCAGCAGATCGAGATGCATACCAATCGCATAAAGCGACTGGATAATACCGTCGTGCAGTTCCATGCCAATCCGTTCGCGTTCTTCAAGCAGCGCCAGACGCTCTTTTTGCTCACTGAGCATCGTTCCGGCGATTGCTAGCGCGGCATAGCCTGCCATCGTTTCAATTAACCATTGATCCTGATCGTTGAATGGCTGTCCATCAATGCGGTCACACAGGTAGAGGGTGCCAAAAAGCTGGTCGCCCACCTGAATGGGTACACCGAGCAGACTGGTCATGGGCGGATGATGCGGCGGAAAACCGACAGAACGCGCATCTGTGCGCATCTCTGCCAGGCGGATCGGGAGGCGTTCCCGCATGATTGCCCCCAACAAACCGCGCCCACGAGGCAGGTGACCTATTTTGGCAATGTGGTCTCGTGGGATACCCGTGAACTCAAAATAGCGCAGACCACCCATGCCGTCCGGCACCCCCAGCGCAGCATAACGGGCATTCACCAACTCACGCGAAATCTCTGCAATACGCTGCAGCACCCCTTCAAGTTGGTCTGCTTGCGCAGCATACATCGCCGCGTTTACCATGTCACTAAGATAAGCGAGTACAACTGTCATATCTTTCGGGTGATTTTGGTCACTTGTCATCATAGTTACGCTTCATTATCCTAAATAAGTTGGAGCTGTTGCATATATTATACGTTACCTTTCAGAGATCATAGAGCAATCCTGTCACAAGTAGATTAAAGTTGGGGCTACAATGCTACAAGGCTTCAGGTGGAGCTGACATGTCCAAAGTCGTGCGGATTTTGATTGCAGATGATCACGCAGTGGTGCGCGCCGGTTTACGCGCGCTGCTCGAACGGCAGGGCCACTTCAGGGTGGTGGCAGAAGCCGGGACCGGGGAAGAAGCCATTGCGCGCGCTCAAGAAGCCCAACCCGATGTTGCCGTCCTCGATATTCGTATGCCGGGGCTTTCTGGTATTGAAGCCTGTCGTCAGATTGTCAAACTGGTGCCAGGATGCCGGGTGGTGATGCTTACTTCTTACGCAGAGGATGAACTGCTGCTTGCAGCGATTCAGGCGGGGGCAGCAGGCTATGTACTCAAACGCATTGGGGACAATGAACTGGTGCAGGCAGTCGAACGTGTCAGCCGGGGTGAGGGCATTCTCGACCCGGCGATGACCACCGCTGTTTTTGCAGAGATGCGCCGGGCAAATGAAGCGCAGCATGCTGCCGCTTTTTCGGAATTGACCCCTCAGGAACTTGCCGTGTTGGCACTCGTTGCCGAAGGTCTGACCAACCGCCAGATCGCCGTCAAGCTGTATCTGGGCGAAGGCACGGTGCGCAATTATGTCAGCAGCGTACTCTCCAAAATCGGGGCAGCAAACCGTGCTGAAGCTGCTGCCTACGCGGTGAAGCACAACATCAATGAACTTGTGCCCCCCTCTTCTGCTGAACCCCAGAATAAATCATAAACAGCCGGGCACGGTTAATTCCGTGCCCCTGCTGCCGCTTAACCAGCGTATTTAACCTGGTATCTGGACAACGCCATCATGCAGGGGTCCCTACCGTGCCTGCATGTTCATCGTGCATTACCATACGTTCACGGCTGGGAATCACCAACACAGGACGACTGGTGATGGTCAGGACTTTGTTGGTCACACTGCCAAAAATCCAGCGGCTGAGACCGGAACGTCCATGGGTTGACATCACGATGGCATCTACCTGACGGGTTTCCGCCAGTTCCGCAATAACGGCTGCCGGTTCGCCCGCGTGCGCTTCATAGGTTGCCTGGTATCCGGCGTTAGTTAGGGTTGTGACAATCCCTTCCAGATAACCTTTTGCCTGTCCCATTACCTTTTCAATTGTCAGGTTGACATCGGAGATGTCCTCCGACAACACCGGGGTGTAATAGAAGCCGTATAACGGCACATGCGGCACATCAATCACCGACAGCAGAGTAATTTTTCCGCCAGTTTCGACAATTTGTTGGGCATACTCCAGCGCTTTCTCTGCCAGCGGCGAACCATCCAGTGGTACCAATACAGATTTAAACATCGTGCGACTCCTTTTGGTTTTGCAAAAAAAGCCCAACTTTACTCTTAAGGTTAGCGTAATATGGCTGTACGGCTGACTGTAGTGCCAAATCTCCCCTCTAAGAGCCGATATTCGACACTATATCCCAATGCCTGTTCACGATACTCTGAAACTGTGCTTGCAATTCTTATTAGAATCGAATGAGGGGGCGTTTGTGTCCTGGGATCAACGTATCATTTCTGCGGAGGATGCCGCTAGCAAAGTCAAATCCGGTCAGCGTGTGTTTCTGACTGGCAATTGTTCTACCCCGCAGGAATTCCTTCAAGCGCTTGTCAACCGCTACCACGAGATTCAGCGTGTGGAATTGGTTCAACTGCTCAGCATCGGTCCGAGCGATTATGTCACGCCGGACATTGCCGAACACATTCGGGTCAATAATCTATTTATCGGGAGCAATATACGCAGTGCGGTCAACAAGGGGCTAGCAGACTTCACACCGATCATGCTGTCTGAAGTGCCCAAATTGTTTACCAGCGGGCGCTTAGTTCTAGACATTGCCGTGATTCAGGTTAGTCCACCCGACGAGCACGGCTATTGTTCCTATGGGATTGAGGTCGGCGTGACCAAGAGTGCCGCAGAATGCGCAGGCATGGTGATCGCCGAAATCAACCCGAATATGCCGCGCACACTGGGAGACAGTTTCATTCATGTCAACCAGATTGACTATTTCATCGAGGTCAACTACCCGCTGCCGGAAATGCCGCCCCAACCGGCGTCACCCGTGCAGGATATGATTGCCACGCATATCGCGGAGCTGATCCCCGATGGTGCCACACTCCAGACCGGGATAGGCGGTATCCCCGACGCTGTGCTGCGGCGTTTGACCGGGCACAAAAACCTCGGCATCCATACGGAATTGTTTTCGGATGGCGTGATGGAGATGGTCCAGGCGGGTGTAATCACCAATGCGATGAAAACCATCCACCCCGGCAAAATTGTCGCGGGTTTTGTGTTGGGCACCCACGCGCTTTACGATTTTATCGACGATAATCCGATTATCGAACTGCACCCCACTGCCTACGTCAATGACCCGTTTATCATCGCGCAAAACGAACGGATGGTGTCGATCAATTCGGCGATTGAGCTTGACATCACTGGACAGATCTGTTCAGACAGCATTGGCACGCGGATGTATTCCGGCGCTGGCGGGCAGTTGGATTTTGTGCGCGGAGCGGCACGCAGCAAGGAAGGCAAAACCTTCATTGCGCTGCCCAGTACTACCAGGAATGACACGGTCAGCCGGGTCGTTACCCAATTGAAGCCGGGAGCGGGGGTGGTCACAACGCGCTATGACGTACATTATGTCGTGACAGAGTTCGGAGCAGTGGACTTATGGGGGCGTACCCTGTCGGAACGCGTGCATGCGATTGTGAGCATTGCACACCCCAGTTTCCGCGATGAACTTCTGGCATATGCCAGAGCTGAGCATTACATTTAGAGCCTGTCATTGAACCTGTTCTCCTGACACGAGGATTAATCCCTGTGTTCGGGATTACGGATAGATGCTTAGGCGAAGCGTGCTCGCAGCCGGGGCATAAAACAGGCAAAAACAGGGTGATCCACACACTATCACCCTGTTTCGTTGCTGTCTAGATGTTAAGGGTTTCCGGTGTGTAGACTGGCGATAACCACTCACGGTAGCTGGGAACGCGCCCTGCGACGACATCGTAAAACAGCGTGCGCAGTTTGTTGGTGATGGGTCCCACTGTCCCTGTACCAATATTCCGATGCTCGACCTTTACCACCGGGGCAATCTGCACGCCTGTGCCGCACAACAGCACTTCATCTGCCAGATACACCTCTGTGCGATCAATGACCCGTTCTTCAACCGGCACCCCAAGTTCATTGCGCAAGAGCTGAATCAGGCTGCGCCGCACGATCCCTTCGAGCACATTGGAATACACCGGTGGAGTAATGGCGACCCCTTTGCGAATGATGAAGACGTTCGCGGCGCTTGCTTCGGACACATGACCATCCTCATTCAGCACCAGGGCGTCATCATAACCCGCCAGTTCGGCATCCGTCTTGATTAGCGCGGAGTTGGCATAGGCACCGGTGATCTTGCCGCGCGCAGGGATCATGTTGTCATCGACCCGCCGCCAGGCAGAGAACCCAACATGCGCGCCATCATTGTTTTTCAGGTAGTGTTTATACGGGAAGGCGACAATCGTCACGTCATCGTCTAGATCGTGCAAACGCACACCAATTGTCTCAGTGGATTTGTAGGCGAGCGGGCGAATGTAGCTGTTTTCGCGGTAGCCCTCGGTGCGCAGCAATTCAGTAAGAATCCGGGTCAGGTCATCCGGTGTGTGGGGCAGCTTCATGCGCAGCAGCGCGGCAGACTGCAAAAAGCGTTCAAAATGATCATGGGCACGAAAAATAAACAGTTGTTCCTCTTCTGTATTCCAGTAGGCGCGCATGCCGCCAAAGACACCGGTGCCATAGTGCAGGGCGTGTGTCAGCACGCTCACTTTTGCATCCGCAATCGGCACGATAGCGCCACGAAAGTAAGCATAGTTAGGAGCCATTGGTATTCCCTTCATTCAACTTTGGTTGAATAACCTTACTCCTGCAAGCGTAATGGCACACACCAGCTGGGACAAGAGACCTTTAGGACCACTGTGAGCCGCAAACATAAAAGCCGATCAAGCCGGCTTTTACGAGCATTCAGGATTAAGTTGTTGACCAAAAGATAACAGTACTCAGCCCAGGTAGTCGCGCAGATTATGCGCCAGGCGCGGGTGACGCAGGCGGCGCAGCGCTTCTTTTTCGAGCTGACGAATCCGTTCGCGGCTGAGACCAAATTTATTCGCGATTTCTTCCAGAGTGTGGGGTTCGCCACCGCCCAAGCCAAAGCGCAGCCTTAGAATGTGGCTCTGGCGCGGGGTGAGTTCGCTGAGAACTTCTTCGATAGTTTCTTCCAGCAGGTGCTGGGTCGCTGCTTCCACCGGGCTGGGTGAGTCCTGGTCTTCGATAAAATCGCCAAACTCACTGTCGCCATCGTCACCAACTGGGCGCTCCAAAGCAATTGCGTGCTGGCTCGCGTCCATCATGCTGCGAATAGCATCTGCAGGCAGATCCATATGCAGGGCGATTTCTTCCGGGGTAGGACGTCGCCCAAGAACCTGCTCAAGGGACTGTGCAGTGCGGTACATCTGGCGAATACGTTCGGTCATGTGCAGCGGGATACGGATCGTACGTGTTTTTTGTGCCAGTGCACGGGTAATCGCCTGCCGAATCCACCATGTCGCATAGGTGCTGAAACGGTTGCCGCGTGTGTAATCATACTTGTCAACCGCCCGCATCAAGCCAACATTGCCTTCCTGAATAAGATCGGGGAAAGGCAGCCCCTGCCCCATGTAACGCTTGGCGATGCTCACCACCAACCGTGTATTGGCACGTCCCAGATGTTCACGGGCAGCCTGACCATCGCGCACAAGCATTTCCATGTGGGTCAACCAGGCATCGCTCTGCGTGTCCCGTACACTGGGGCGTTGCAACAGCTGAAACGCCTTTTTGCCAGTTTCAATGCGTCTGGCAAGATCAATTTCTTCTTCAGCAGTCAGCAGGGGTTCTTGTGCCATCTGGCGAAAATACAGACCCACCGGGTCATCCGCAGATACAGCGTTAATGTCACCTACACCGGGGTCCTGGAGCATTTCCTCAGGTTCGAATTCGAGTTCGTTTTCATCAACTGCAAATCCGAGGCGTCCGGGGGCATCGCTCTCCTGGCGGACTTCGATGCCTAACTCATCAAGCTCGTAGAGGATGGCTTCGATATTGGTAACGTCATCACCGTCTTCATCGAGGACCTCGAGAACATCGTCGTAGGTAATGTAGCCACGCTGATCGGCGCGATTCATGAGTTCTTGTATCACGTTATATCCTTTACTTGCTACCTGTCGAGCACTGCGGATATACCAGTTGTGTGTCGTAGCAGGGTGGCTTCCCAAACAGCCCGTGTACGCCACGACAGGTTAACACACCACACGGGGCAACGTTGCTTCAAGTGTGTGGTCTTGACTGAGTATTACTCAGAATATCTGGCAAAATGGCATGGGCGATTGTGCTGGATTAAGCCGGGTCTCCTCCTGAATAGTTAACGCGAAATTAAGTGAATGCAAGCAATGAATCATCCACCCTGTATCTGATATTCTGTTGCTTTATTTTGAGTATAGTGGGGTTGATGAACCATGCAAGTGTTAGTTTAATGGAACATGAAAAATAAGGGTGTAAACCTTTTCCGATTTTAGCACGATTTCAGATTTATTGAAGATGAATAATGGATAAGCAAAAAATGAGCGGATAATTAAAGCCAGCAGATTGAGGCATTCCTCTTGATGAGATTAGACGGTTTAACATTCCAAATTTTTCATCAATTATACTTACTTCAGATTGCGCGGGCACAATACTCTGAGTATGATGAGTGTAACAACAAGTGAATGGGAATCATGCATGTCTACGCGACGTTTCAACGATGATGAGCCTGAAGCTGACCTGTCCCCGTTGCAGGACGTACTGCGTCAGCCTGCTGAACCCTCCAAGAACTCGCTTCCGCGTGCCGGAGTAAACCCTGCCCGCCCACCTGCGAGCGCTCCGCAACCTGCGGGCAGCCCGCCCCGCAGCAGTGCAAATGCAGGCAGTGGCGGGGGCGCGCACTTACCGCGCACGCTGACTCAGGTTCTTAACGAGGCAAATGAACGTGTCGTTCGGGGCGATCTGGTGGATTATGTGCCCATCCCCACAGGCTTTGATCCCCTCGATGGGTTTATTGGCGGCGGACTTAGAAAGACCGAGCTGGTGCTGATGGGCGGCGCACAGGGCATTGGTAAGACCATTGCTACGCTGCAAATCGCTCGCAATATTGCCATGCGCCCCGATCAATATGCCTTCTACCTGTCTTACGAACATACTGAAACGCACCTGATGCACCGTCTGCTGTGTTTGGAGAGCCTCAATCCGCCTGAAGTGGATGCCACACAGGGACTAAAACTGCGCGATCTCTACCAGATTATTGTTGCCCAACGTGCCAAGGATATGATGGGACGTAACAGCGGGCAGGGTTCGCTGCAAGCAATTCTGCGTGAAAATGCCAAGACCGCCAAAGCGTTGGCACGGATGGGACGCTATGCGGATCGGTTGATTCTGCTCAAAGCGAGTCCTGCGGTGACCACCCTGCGGGCAATCAAGGAAATGACCGCGCGCCTGTGCGAAGCAACCGGTGGCAATATGACCCTGTTTGTAGATTA
>DAOTWP010000290.1:0-8026 GCA_034435675.1 Anaerolineae bacterium | reverse complement strand
CAGGTGTCCAGATAAGCGGCAGCGGGCGCGTACTCAGTGAAGGCAGCGTAAGCGGCGGTGGGGATGTTGTGCCGCTGCATGAATGCTTTGGCAAACACTTTGGACGCTTCCAGTTGTGCCGCTGCGTGGGTCGGTCCAAAAATCGCCAGCCCTGCTGCCTGAAACGCATCGACAATCCCGGCGGCGAGCGGCGCTTCAGGTCCAACGACGGTCAGGTCAACATGGTTATGCTGCGCGAAATGCAGCAGCGCGGGGATGTCCTCGGCGGTAAAGTCAACGTTCTGCGCGAGGGCAGCAGTGCCCGCGTTGCCCGGTGCGATATACAGCGTGCCCACACGCGGCGAACGGCGCAGCGCCCAGACGAGCGCGTGTTCGCGCCCGCCACCGCCCACCACCAACACAGTCAGCTTTGCGGTCATGACCCCCACACCCCGCTGATTTCGACGCGCTGTTCTTCCTCTTGCAGCAGCCATACCGGAATAATCACCGGGTACTGCCCGGAAAAGCAGGCAGTGCAGTGCCCTGTTTTGCCGCTGGCGCTGTTTGCCGCCGCACCTTCGCGGATCACCTGCACCATGCCCGGCAGGCTGAGATAATCCAGCGTGTCTGCGCCAATCTCGCGCCGAATCTGCTCCACGTCCATGCGGTGCGCGATCAACTGCTTATACGTTGCCATGTCCACGCCCATGAAGCAGGGATGCCGCACGGGCGGCGACGATATGCGCACATGCACCGCGGACGCGCCGCCATCGCGCACAAGCTGCACCAGCGGACCGGAGGTATTGCCGCGTACAATCGAGTCGTCCACCAGCACCACACGCTTGCCCTTCAGGTTTGCCGTGAGTGGATTGTACTTGAGCTTGATACCGGTTCTGCGCAGGTCGTCGTCCGGCTGGATGAACGTGCGCCCGATGTAGCGGTTCTTGGTCAGCCCTTCTGTGTAGGGAATGCCGCTTGCCTGTGCATAGCCAATCGCCGCCGGTGTTGCCGAGTCGGGCACACCGATGACGATGTCGGCGTCGGCAGGCGCTTCGCGGGCAAGCTGTTGCCCCAGCTTCTGGCGCACCTCGTGGATGATCTGCCCTTCCAGCAGTGTGTCGGGGCGGGCAAAGTAAACATACTCGAAACTGCACAACGCACGCGGCGCAGCAGCACGCCCAAGCGCTGAGTGCAGCCCGTGCGCGTCAAAGCGCACAATCTCGCCCGGTTCGACCTCGCGCAGGTATTTCGCGCCGATGGTCAGCAGCGCCGCCGATTCCGAGGCGACCACGTAATGCGTCGCGTCAAACTGCCCGATACACAGCGGGCGCAAGCCATAAGGATCGCGCACGGCGTAGAGCGCGTGGCGCGTCAGGATCGCCAGCGAATAGGCACCATCGGCAACCTGCATGAAGGCGCGGATGCGGCTCTGCCACAGGTCGGCATCATCATCGGCGCGGTCTACGTGCCGGTCTGCCCACAGTTCCGGCGGCGCGGCGAGCATCTGCGTAATCACTTCGCTGTCGGTGGTGGAAGATAAGCCGACCCCACGCTTGAGCAGCATGCGACGCAGTTCAACGGCGTTGGTCAGGTTGCCATTGTGTGCCACACCCAGTGGACCGTGAATGGTTTCGATCAGGAAGGGGGCAGCGTTGCGCAGGTGCGACGCGCCGGTGGTCGAGTAGCGGTTGTGCCCGATGGCGAGATGCCCGCGCAGGGGGTGCAGGTTGTCCTCGTTAAAGACCTGCGAGACCAGCCCCATGCCCTTGTGAATGTGTGCGACCTGCCCGTCGCTGGTGGCAATGCCCGCGCTCTCCTGCCCGCGATGCTGCAAGGCATACAGCGCAAAATACGCCAGCCGGGCAACATCGCGCCCCGGCGCATAGATGCCAAAAACGCCGCACTCGTCGTGTGGTTTATCGTCTATCAGCAAGTTCGCTTCTGTCACGCGCTGCTCACATTTCTCCGCGCTAACTGGACAACCGGGCGAATTCCATTCAAGAGGGAACAGACTCTTCGCTAAGATACTCGCAGACAATTTCGTAGGGATTGATGTTGCGCTGATGAAGATACAGGATTTCCAATCCGACAATGCCGGTATCCTGATCCAGATCAATCGCAATTCCATCGGCGACCTGCTGGGTCTTGCTGATTATGTTGTCACTGAATTTGATATAGAGCGCGTCACTCGATTTGTCGTAATGGATCCTCATGCAGTCACCTCTAGGTATATTGGTTGTCTTCCATTACTGTGATGATCTATCCGTCTGTCTCATCTACAACAACGATAATCGGTCTAACATCACCCGTTTCTGTAGTCATGACGCGAAAGTGCTTCTGATTGCCTCCTAAATCCACCGTTGCATTTTCCGGTGCTTCAATGACAGCAGCAATCATTTTCACTGAGATTTCGCGTTCTTGCCTACGTTCTAAAGCATGTGGTGTAAGCCGGTAGGTGGTTCCGTTGTCAAGGATAATAGTGTGCATGCGATCAGCTACCGCGTGAAATACGTCGCGACGTTCCGCTGGATGCGCGCGGCGGCGGGCTGCTCCCCTGGCTCAAAGGTCTGCCCGGTGAGCCGTTCGTATGCGCCGATATAGCGTGCTGCAACCTCCGCGATGAATTCCGGCGGCATTTGCGGGGGTTCGCCATCGCCGCGATAGCCCTGCGCTGCAAACCACAGGCGCAGATATTCCTTGTCGAAATGCTCCGGATCGCGCCCTGCGCCATAGCTGTCGGCAGTCCAGTAGCGGCTGCTGTCCGGCGTGTGGATTTCGTCAATCAGCGTCAGCCGCCCGTCAACCAGACCAAATTCGTACTTGGTATCCACCAGCAGCAGCCCGGCAGCATGTGCGACCTGCTGCCCACGCGCGAACAACGCCAGCGCCACCTGTTCAAGCTGTTTCCAGACAGTTTCGTCCACCAGCCCGCGTTCAATGATCTCTGTGCGGGTCAGGCGTTGATCATGCCCGCCGTCCGCCGCTTTGGTGGTGGGCGTGATAACCGGCTGCGGCAGCGGGTCATGCTTGCGCAGCCCGTCCGGCAGGGTAATGCCATAGGGCGCGCGTTCGCCCTGGCTGTAGAGCGTCCACAATGATGTGCCGGTGACACCGGTGATATAGCCGCGCACCACTACCTCAACGGGCAGCCCGACTGCCTCGCGCACGAGCATCACATTCGGGTCGGGCACGGCGATCATGTGGTTGGCGATAATATCCGCCGTCTCGTCAAACCACCAGGCGCTGAGCTGGTTGAGCACTTGTCCCTTGTACGGGATGCAGCCCAGCACGCGGTCAAACGCCGAAATCCGGTCAGTGGTAATCAGCAGCCGCCGGGCATCCACGCGGTAAATATCGCGCACTTTGCCGCTGAGCTTCGCGCCATACTGATCCAGTTCAATAAATTGCAGCGCCTGCGGGATGGCAAGGCGCAGTTGGTCGAGCGTCAGCATTTCAGCGCCCCTGTGAAGCTAACGTTTCGCGGATCACGACTGCCAGTGCCCGCGCCCGTTCCGGCGCATCCCCGATGTGTTCTTCGGCACGCAGCAGTTCGCGCACCTGTTCAGCGGGCAGCAGTGCCGTGATGCGTGCATCGGCACAGAGCGCGTCTGCCAGTGGGTTGGGCAGGTCGCCCCGCAGCGCTTCCCAGGCGGCAAGGCTGTGTTCCCGGGTGATCTCATGCAGTTCCTGGCGGTTGCCCCCGCGCCGCGTGGCTTCCATCAGCAGGCGTTCGGTGGCGGCAAAGGTGCCGTAAGTTTCCAGCGTGCGGCGCACTGCCTGCGTGTCAATGCGCAGTCCCTTGAGTACCTTTAAGGCACGGCTGAGCAGTTCGTCAGCGATGAGGAACGCTTCAGGCAGCACACTGCGGCGGTTGGCAGAATCGTCCAGCGTGCGTTCCAGCAGGCAGTGCGCCGCGTTGTCCCAGACCACACGCGGCAGGGCTGCCAGATGCCGCGCCAGGCTGTCGATATTTTCGGCATTGATCGGGTTGCGCTTGAAGGGCATCGCCGAAGACCCCACCTGACGCCTGCCAAACGGTTCGCCCCATTCGCCAAAGGGCGGAGATTGCAGCAGGCGCAGGTCGAATGCGAGGCGATAGAGCGCCGCGCCCATGCCTGCCAGCGCCGAAACCACTTCCCAGTCCTGCCGCCGGGGATACGTCTGGTGCGCAACGGTGTACGCTTTCAACCCCAGCGCCGCCATGATACGCGCTTCCATTTCGGCAGGTGTCATGCCCGTGTCGCGCAGCAGTTCGGCGTAAGCCGCCGATGTGCCTACCGCGCCCTTAAAGCCCTTGCCGCGCACCTCATCGCGCAGTCGGCGCAGCGTCAGGTAATCGCTGAGCAAGTCCTGCGCGTAATTCGCCAGCCGGTAGCCGATGGTGGTTGGTTCGGCGGGCTGCAAGTGCGTGAATGCCATACAAACGTGCGCTGCCTCGCGTTCAATCAGGTCGGCAAAGCACGCCAGCACGTCGTACAGGCGATCCAGAATCAGGTCCAGCGCTTCGCGGATGCGCAGGGCGTCGGCGTTGTCTTCAATATCCATGCTGGTTGCGCCCAGATGGATGATGCCGCCGCCGGTTTGCGCCTGCTCCGCAAACACGCGCACTTCCGCCATCAGGTCGTGCTGAATTTCCGCCTCGATCTCATGCGCGCGGTCCATGTCCACAGCGTCCATGTGGGCGCGCAAATCGGCAACCTGCGCTGCGCTGACCAGCCCGGCACCCTGCTGCGCCTCTGCCAGCGCCACCCACAGCCGCCGCCACAGCCGCCGCTTGTAGACTTCTGACCACAGCGTGCGCATCTCGTCGGAACCATAGCGCCAGGTGAACGGACTAAGGAACGTCTCGTAGGTAAAAGTGTCAGTCATCACAGATCAAAAATCTCGCGCACTGATAATCTAAATCCAGGGAGAACGTCTTCGCCGGAAAGTTCGCCGTCAATGCCGACGGTGTCAATACGCATAGCACCCGGCAAATCGGGGTCGTCGCTCAGGCGGCAGACTTCAGTCGATTGACGCTCAGGGTAGATCAACCATACCAGCCGTGTGCCGTTTTGCAGATAATACTCTGCCTTGCGCCGAAGCGCCGCATAACGATCATTCGGCGATTTGACCTCAATCGCAAGATCAGGCATCTGCGGCACACTGCCCTGCGTCACAATAGGGCGCGTGGTGTCCGCGGTATAGGCAATAGCCGGGATGCGATCATTGTAGCGATCTCCTGCAGAGCGATGATTGATCTCAACACCAACACGCCCCAGCCTGTGCTGCCGCACGAACTCGCGGATGGGCGACGCTGCATTGAGGACAATGATCCTGTGTTCTTCGGTGACTACTTTTTCGACAACCTCTCCATCCAAAAGCTCATAGAGCCGATCCGCGTTTTCTGGCTGCGCTACAAACAAATCGAAATCTTTAACGGTGTAGCGTGTTTTTTGCAGCGTATGCTCCGCCTTTTGAAAGATGATTTCGCTCATGGGTCAGCTCCGCAAAATCCCATTTCTGAACAGCCGCAAACCGTCCGTGCCCTGTTCCCCGCGATGCCAGCGCGGATGCTGCCAGGGGTAGATGTGGTTTTCCGGGTGGGGCATCAGCCCGAAGATGTTGCCCGCCGGGTTGCACAGTCCGGCGATGTTATGCACCGACCCGTTCGGGTTCGCCGGGTAAGCCGCACGTTCCCCATCCTCGGTAACGTAAATCAGCGGGGCAAGCCCCTGACTCCACAGTTCGTAGCGCGTGGTTTCGTCGCGCACTGCCACGCGCCCTTCGCCATGCGCCACCGGGCAGTAGATCGGTTCGTTTAAGCCTTCGGTAAACAGGCAACTGCTGTGCGGGTTAGGCTGCAAATAAACCCAGCGGCATTCAAACTGCGCCAACCGGTTATACGTCAGCGTGACACTGCGCGAGCTGCCTTCATCTGCCCACCAATCCGCGCCGGGCAGCAGTCCGGATTTGACGAGTGTCTGGAAGCCGTTGCAGATGCCCAACACCGGGCGTCCGCTGGCAATGAACTGGTCAATGCCTTTCAGCCGGTGGCGCAAATCCTGTGCCCACAGCAGCCCCGCGCCGAGGTCATCACCGTAGCTGAACCCGCCGGGCAGCACCAGCATGTGATAGTTGAGCAGGTTGCGCTCCCCGCTGATAAGCTGGTTGATATGCACGATTTCCGGCTCCCCCCCGGCAAGCTGGCAGACAAGCCAGGCGTCGTGATCGCGGTTCGTGCCGTTGGCGTGCAGAATCAGCACCAGCGGGGGGCGTGTGTGTGTGCGCACGGTGTGCAGCGCCACAGTATCCCGTTTGAGATCGGTGGAGGGCACAATTTCCGCAGGTGGGGGGGTGGGTTGTTCGCCACGCCAGGCGTGTTCAAGGTCGGCGACGGGCAGCGTAATGAACGGTGCAGCGTGGACATCCCTGATGTTCAGTTCTGGCGAAGCCAGCACCACGCCGAATGCCTGGCAGGGGACACCCGCCATGAGCGCGCTAAAGCGGTCACCGTCGCTTTCCCGAATCTCAACAATGAAACGCCCGGTGGTTTCCGAGAAACCCAGCACCGCATTGGCATCCGGCGTGCTGACAGACTGCCGCAACTGGTCAAATTCAACGACTGCCCCCAGCCGCCCGGCGATGCACATCTCCGCGAGCGCACAGGCAAGACCGCCTTCGCTGACATCGTGACACGACAGGACGAGACCCGCCTGAATTGCCCGGTGCAGGGCGCGCAGGGTCTCCAGCGCTGTGGGGTTGGGCTGCGGCACGGTCCCGCCGGGGATGTCGTGGAGCGTGTTGTACAGGCTGCCGCCCAGTTCATCACGGGTTGCGCCGAGCACAAACAGCAGGTTGCCAGGCTGCTTCAAATCCATCGTGACCGCTTTGTGCACATCTGGCACCATGCCCACCGCAGAAATGACCAGCGTGCCGGGAATGGCGTGGCGTTCGCCGTCTGCGCCGAGATACTCGTTGTTGAGGCTGTCTTTGCCGCTGATGAACGGCGTATTGTAGGCAAGCGCCGCATCGTGGCAGCCCTGTGCCGCGCGCACCAGCGCCCCCATACGGTCCGGCAGGCGCGTGTTGCCCCAGCAGAAGTTGTCCAGAATGGCGACCTGATCGGGATCAGCACCGACAGCGACGAGGTTACGGAACGCCTCGTCCACTGCTGCCCATGCCATCGCGTAGGGATCATGCTCGCTGTACTGCGGGCACAGCCCAACGGACAGCGCAACGGCTCGCGTGGGCTGCGTCAGGTCTGCGGGCGCGGCGGTTACCCCTGTTGGCGCGCGCAGCGTATCCTGCGGCACCAGCACGGCGGCGTCACCCGGTCCGTGATTGTCCACGCCGACCAGCGGCTTAAGCGCCGTGCCGCCCTGCACTTCATGGTCATAACGGCGGATGACCTGCTCCTTGCTGCGCACCGTCGGGTGTGCCAGCATGCGCAGCAGCGTGTCAGCGGGGCTGGGCGCGCTGGTCTGTGATGCAGGGGCAGCGGCGGCTGCCGGGGGCTGCCATGTCGCTTTGAGGCGCATCTGCGGGATGCCGTCATGCAGGAAATCCATGCTCAGGTCAACCACGCGGCGGTCAGCGTAATCCACAATCAGATGCCCGCTGGTCTCAAATGTGCCGATGACCACTGCCTCGACATCCTGCCCGGCGCAAATCTGCTCGAAGCGTGCCCAGTTTGCCGGGCGCACTGCCAGCACCATGCGTTCCTGCGCCTCGCTCAGCCAGATTTCCCACGGGCGCAAGCCGGGATACTTCAGCGGCACATCGGCAAGCTGCACGCGCGCGCCCAGTTTGCTGCCCATTTCGCCCACCGCCGAAGATAAGCCCCCCGCGCCGCAGTCAGTGATCGCGTTATACAGGCGTTCATCGCGGGCGCGCAGCACAACTTCCTGCACCTGTTTTTCGGTAATCGGGTTGCCAATCTGCACCGCGCTGCTGGACAGTGTACTGGTTGCAGTGTCCATTTCCATGCTGCTGAAGGTCGCGCCGCGCAGTCCATCGCGCCCGGTGCGCCCCCCGATGACGACGATCAGGTCGCCGGGCTGCGGTT
>DAOTWP010000289.1:0-26243 GCA_034435675.1 Anaerolineae bacterium | reverse complement strand
AGATGTGAACCTGCCGTTCTTCCGGCTGGCGGACGGTGGTTACATCGAAGCAATGACCGGCGAAATCTGGGTTGCGCCGCAGCTCAACACCGTCGTGCGCTATTATCTGACCCTGGACATTCAAAGCGGTGTGCTGCTGCTGACCGAAAGCGATGCGCAGCTCCCGGTCAGCGGGCGGTTGATTATCCGCTATGACTTGAGCGATATTGGCGAACCGCAGAACATCACCGTGCCCTACGGCTGCTGAACGCCGGCAGCCCCCCACAACGGGCGGCACTCACGCTTTCGTGCCCCAACGGTGGCTCTACCAGCATTTCAGCGACACTTACGCCCCTGTACACCATTCGGCGGCGCAGTAGGTGTCGCTCTCAATCAGGTCAACATCTGGCAGCGCCTCAAAACGGGCGGCATCCAGATCGGTGTTGATGTACTCGATAAACACGGTGAAATCTGCGCCCTGCACCAGCACCATGTTTGAAAACTCGGCATAACTGCGTGCCACAGGCGTCACCTGCGTGCCCTGCGGAATTACGCCGACGCGCTGGCTGGCGAAGCGATCCAGAAACGCCACGCCGCCGCTGTTCGTAATCGTAATCGGCGTGCTGACCCCGCTTGCCGTGACGATGCTGCCCCCACTGGACGCCGTCGCGCCGCTGAGCAGATTCACTTCGGCATAGCGGCTGGCGGCAACCTCCACCTGAACACAGTAATCAGGCGCGAGTGGATCAAGTTCTGGCGGCAGGGTGAAGACCCCGGCGCGCTCCAGAATGCCGACGAGCGTCTGGGTTGCCCTGCCGCAGCGCATCAGCGGATCATCGCCAATCCAACCGGTAGGACGCACACCGGGCGAAATTACGGTGTCTGCCAGCAGTTCGAGGTCATGACGAATATCGCGCGCGATAGCGTAGGTACTGCTGGCAACCGCGCCGAACCACCCCTGCGGGCGCACACCCGGCGACAGCAGGCGATCTGCCAGAAATTCAAGGTTCAGGCGCAGCAGCAGCGGAAGCTGGGGATCATTCGTGTCTGTGCTGGCATTCCAGCCCACCGGACGTTCCCCGCCCAGGGCGGCGCTCGCCAGCAAGTCCAGATCACTGACCAGCCGGACCACCAGCGGCAGCGCATCGCCCAGCGGCGACAGGGTTTCCGGCGCAGCAGTGGCTTCCGGGCTGGCGGCGGGCGCGGGCTGTACCTCCTGCGTGACCAGCAGCGGCGCACCGGGCGCTTGCTCGGTGCTGGCAGGCGGCGGCTGTGCCTCCTGGGCGGTGGTCACCCGCGCAGGAATTACGGAAATCAACAGCACAAGAAAAACAATCAGCAGTGCAGCGCTGAACAGGCATTGTCTCGATTTTATACGCAAGTTAAGCATACCCCCCTTACTTGGACTACCCGAAACCTGTGCGCGGGATCGGGCAAACACTGGCGGATTACTCCATATAGACATACCACACAAGCTGCCCCCGTGTGCGTAGAGGCTGTACGTTTTGCGTGTTCGCGCACGCCTACTCGCGCACGCCTACTCGCGCAGGTAGCGGGTGTACAGCACCTGCTTGGGTCTGCCCTGATCGTCCACCAACCCATAGCCGTTGTCCATGCTGTCCGCCCAGGCATACCACATCGCCGTTTCGACCTGCCCCGGAAACTCATTGCGAATGATGTTCATGAACGCCACCGCATAATCGGCAATCGAACTGGCGTGTTCCGGCTTGCCCTGCTGGTCAAGAATGCCCCACTCGGTGACCCACAGCGGCACGCCGGGCATCACTTTGGCGTACTCGCGCAGCGTGGCGCTCAGCGAGCCGTGAATGCTCCAGCGGTTGCTCACCGGACCCGTGCCGTAGGGATGCACGCCAAGCCCATCAGGGCGCACACTGCCCATTGCCGCCAGCGTATCGCGGGCATACGCTGGTCCGTCCCCCGCCCCGGTGACATGCCCGCCGGTGATGATCTTTGCGCCGCCCGCCACCGGGCGCATTTTCTTGATCGTTTCGGTCAGCAGGTGGGCGTAATCACGCGCGGGAATGGGCACGGCGGCACGGGCGTGTTCCGGTTTGGTATCCTGTTCATTCCAGATCTGGAAGGCGTCTACGAGCTTGCTGGCGGCAAACTGCTGCGCGATTGTCCGGCAGAAATCCGAATAGGTTACGGTCAGTTCACGCCAGCGGTCACTGTTCATCTGAGGCCAGACATACCCCGCACCTTCCCCATAAACCTGATGCGCCAGCACCAGTAACACGCGCATTCCGGCATTCTTGTAGCGCTGGATGTAGGGCAGGAAGCGGTTGTAGGCGTAGCCCAGATCACGATTGCCGTGTGTGCCGTTGCGCGGGTCAAAGGACACGTTGTACTTGATGCGCACCCAGTCAATGCCTTCCATCGCGGCAGCTTCCGGCGCGCCCAGCCGGTGATCAATATCCAGATTCATGCCCTTGAACTTAAGCGCCCCCACCGAACGCGGACCCACCGCCTGCAAGTACCATGCCGCCGCGAAACCATCCTTGCTGCGCGGCGTGCGCACCTGAATCCACTGGTTATCCGCCTCCGATGTGCCCACCTTGCGCAGGGTGCGCCCGTGCAGTTCCAGCGTGTCGCTCAGTTCGCTGGATTGAACGCGGTCAATGATCCGAAAACTGGTGCCGGGCTTTTCGCGCACATTGAGCGTGGTTGCTGCGCGCAGTTTCATGCCCTCGTAGTAGATCAGCGGACCGGGGTCAACGACATCAGGCAGCACATAGCCGGGCAGCCCCTTGCCGGGGCGCTGTATCACCAGCTTGATCGAGGTGCGGTCTGCGCCCGCCCTGCCCAGTACGTCGCCCGCCTTGATCTGCTGCCCTGTGCTGACCTGAATATCCTCCAAACCTGCATAGGTCATCAGGTAGGCGCTGCCGTCGTGCTGCACGCCAATCTGCACATACTGACCGTAGCCCAGCGCCGTCGGCTGCGTGACAACGGTTGCCACCGTGCCCGCCGTGCCGCAGCGGATCATGCTGCCCGCCGGGGCATGCAAATCCAACCCTTCGTGCGGTTTGCCGTCAGGACCGCGTTCAGCAAAACTGCGCAGAATCCGCGTCTGCCACGTTTCAACGGGCCAATCGATTGTCAGCCGGTCAAAGATGTGACGCGGGCTGGTCTGGCGTTCGCCATAGCGATCTTTAAGCTGGATGCGCTGCGCCAGCACGCTGCTGAGCTGCGCCGGGGTACTCACCGCAAGCACATCTACGCGCACGACCACAGGATACGCACGGCGGATATGCTCAACGGCATTATCCTCGAACCACACACCGGGCGTCTGCACAGCAGTGATGTTGCGAAAACGGTTGAGGTTATACCCCGCCGGAGAGCGAATGATGGCGACACGTTCAAAGGCGTTCTGGTAGGGCTTAGCGGCGTCCAGCCAGGCATTGAAGTTAAAATCCGGCAGGACGAGTGCATGCGAAATCGGAATCTGGAAATCGGTCATCTGGGTTAGCCCGCTTCTGCTTATTGGGGCACACGTGGAGCAACAGGTCGTGTCCCCGCAAAATCAACTGAATGTCTCTATTGTAGGCATCGGCGGGCATTGTGGCAAAAACGGCGTCAGCTCGCGCCCGCGTCAGCTCGCGCCCGCGTCAGTCAGCCTCCATCGCCAGATGCACATCAATACCCTGTGCTTCCAGCGCCGCTTTCAGCGCTTCCCACTGGTCGGCGCGGATGACCACTGCCATTGGACCAAGCCGCGCACCCAGATAGCGCCGCAGGGCGGGGGTTTCGGCGATGAAGTCCAGTGTTTCTACGGCGGTGGTGCGCAGCACCAGCAGCCGCTCGAACGAAACGGCGGCAGTCGCGCCCGCCTGCCAGGTTTCCAAGAGCCGCGCGAGGTTCTTGGGCAGCGGCGCGTCATTCAGCACCCGCTTGAGAAACGCGGCGATGTGCGCGGTAGTGATATTCTGCTCCGCCGCCCGTTTGATACCCTCCGCGTCGAGCCGGTAGCCGTAGGGTGCTTCACGCGAATCGGGCGCGCCCAGCCACGACGTAAACCGTGCTGCCTGAAAACGCTCCACACGGGAGATTTTACGGCTGATCAGCAGCGTGCCATCTTCTTTCAGCATGATGCTGTCGTCGGGGTCGGGCGGCGCGGGCCATGCAGCGCCCGTGACCAGCGCCCGCCCATAGGCAGTCAGCCGCGCGGCATCTTCCGCCGTATCGAGCAGCCCCAGCCAGTGCAGCGGACCCAGGATCATGAATTCGATCAGCGCGCCTTCGACTGCATCCCAGCTTTCAAACCCGCGCAGATATTCGCCGTCTTCGTTGCGGATGTACCAGGCATCGTAATTCCCGCCGGGGCGCTGGAAATCCGGTTCAGTCTCTTTGATCGCCTCGATAAACTGCTCCAGGGACCACCACGCCTGGCGCGGAACAAGATCGCCCATGAATTGCAGCAGCACGGCGCGGGCAACCGTCGGGTGATATGCCGCCATATCCCCGGCATCCACTTCGGGGTACAAGCCCGGCACATGCCACAAATCGCGGTAGAGCACGCTGTCGCGCCAGCTTTCGACCAGTTTGTGAACCTGCTGCGCCCGCGGGGCGCTCAACCACGCGGTTGCCTCGCGCCGCACGTACAACTGGTTATCCTGAATGCCAACAAGTTCCGCGCTGAGTGCCAGCCCCAGCAGAAAGTCCAGCCGGATTTCGTCCGGCACCAGCAGGTGCGGCAGCAGCGCATCGGCGTCCTCTTCACGCAAGACGACTGATCCCGGTGTGCCGGCATCGGCAAGAGTCGAGTTGACGCGCAGGTACGCCAGCAGCGTGGTCAGGTCATCCACAATCGAAGTATCCGCCGGGTGGACAGCCTGCACCTGCGCAATCTCCGCCAGCGCACCGGCAGACGCGCTGGTATCATCCTCCGGCAGGGGTTCATCCTCAGCGGCTGCGAGGTTTTCATAAGCAGTCTTGTGCACCGGCAAAATCGGGATCAGATCGCTCGGCACATAGGTGATGCTTTCCACACCCATCTTGCCCTGCTCGAACGCTACAGCAATCAGCCCGCGATAAAACAACGCCTCGGCAATGTTCTCCGGGTTCAGGTGCGGTTTTTCGCGCTCAATGCGCCCTGCGCCCATCTTGCGCACTTTGCCAAACAGACGCTCAAACATGGGGGTGGGCATTCTGCCGCTGCTGCCCAGCAGGGTTTGCAGTGCGCCGCGCTGGTGATCTGCCAACCCGGTCCAGACCCGTTCTGCCGCCTGTGGTTGCAGCATTGCCTGACCAAGCGCCTTGAGTGCCTCCCCCGGTTTGAGCGTTTGAATACTGGCGCCCCACACCTGCGCCAGCACGGGCAGCAGGGCGGGATCGCTGTCTTGCAGCATGGTGCTAACCGTGTGCATGGCGGCATCCTATAAAACATCTGTTTGCTTTCAACACCGTCACTTTAAACCGAAATGCCCCAGCGCGCAACGGGGGCAGCAGCAAAACAGCAGGGCAACTGGTTGGCGAATTGCAGGCAGTCTGGTATGATACGCGCAGCAAAAAATCAAACCGCCGTTAGATTATTTTGAGGGTACTAGGATGTCTGATGTCGTGATTGTTGATGCCGTGCGCACGCCCCTGGGCAAGAATCGCGGGTGGCTGCGCGATATTCATCCGGTGCGGCTGGGGTCGAATGTGCTGTGTGAGGTGCTGGCGCGTGCCAACCTCGACCCTGCCAAAGTCGAACATGTCATCTGGGGCTGTGTGAGCCAGGCAGGCGAACAGACCTTCAACATTGCGCGCAACGTCGCACTGGATGCCGGTCTGCCGATTGAAGTGCCGGGAACGAGTGTAGATTTCCAGTGTGGCAGCAGCCAGCAGGCAGTGCATCTTGCGGCGGCGCTGGTGGCGTCCGGGCAGATGGATGTAGTCGTGGCGGGCGGCGTGGAGAGCATGACGCGCGTGCCGATGGGCAGCAGTCTGATGGGTCAGGCGGCGTTCACCGACCGCATCATGGAGCAGTACAACATGATCCCGCAGGGTCTGGCGGCGGACAAAATCGCCAAGAAGTGGGGCATCAGCCGCGAGGAAGTGGACGACATTGCCTACGAAAGCCATATGAAAGCCGCGCAGGCAACGCAGAACGGCGCGCTCAAACGCGAAATTCTGCCGCTGGAAGGCAAGGACGACGAAGGCAAACCGCTGCTGGTTGAATACGATCAGGGTATCCGCTTCAACGCGGACCGCCCCAAAATGGGCAATTTGCAGGCGGTGTTCAGCGATGACGGCGTGACCACTGCGGGCAACAGCAGCCAGATCAGCGATGGCGCAGCCGCCGTGCTGGTGATGACCGCCGACAAAGCACGCGAACTGGGCATGAAACCGCGCGCCCGCATCGTCGCCAGTGTGACTGTCGGCAGCGACCCGCACCTGATGCTGACCGGACCGCTGGGCGCGACGCAAAAAGCGCTGCACCGCGCGGGCATGACCATGAATGACATTGATCTGTTCGAGGTCAACGAGGCGTTCGCGGTGGTGATCGCCATGTGGAAACGCGAAATGCAGCCCGACATGAGCAAGGTCAACGTGCACGGCGGCGCGATTGCCGTCGGGCACCCGCTGGGCGGCAGCGGCGCGCGGTTGATGACTACGCTGCTCAACGCGCTGGATGTGCATGATAAGCGCTTCGGCTTACAGACGATGTGCTGCGGCGGCGGCATGGGCACGGGCACAATCATCGAACGCCTGAATTAACCGCACAATTTACAGGGCAAACATGCGTTGCCCGGTCGTATCATTAATCAGGCAGGTTTCAAACGTGAGACCTGCTTTTGTTTTGGGCAACTGGCACGCTTGGACTGATGCGGCGCGCTGTGCTTGGGCGCACAATCAGAGTTGGCATTCTGATTCATCAGCATCCTTCACCCAGAGGTTTCATGCGCCAACTTGTCGGAATTGGTCTGGTGGTCGTATCGGGCATGGCTTACGGGGCGATGCCCGTTTTCGCACATTACGCTTACGCTTCGGGTGTCACCCCCACGACGCTGCTGTTCCTGCGCTTCAGCATTGCGGCAGTTGTCTTGCTGGCGGTGCTGGCGCTGCGGGGCGTGCCGCTGCCGCGCGGGCGCACCCTGCTGGTGTTCGTGCTGCTGGGCGCGCTGGGCTTTGGCGGCATCTCGTTTTCCTATTTCACTGCGCTCACGCTCATCCCCGCCGGGCTGGTGGCGCTGCTGCTGTATATCTACCCCGCCCTCGTCACCCTGCTGGCTGCGCTGCTGCTCAAGGAAAAACTCACCCGTGTCAGGCTCCTCGCGCTGGGACTGGCAGTCGGTGGCAGCATCCTGACAATTGGCGAAGTCAGCGGGGCAGTCAATCCACTGGGCATTGTCTTCGCCATCGCCGCCGCCCTGATCTACTCCGGCTATATTCTGGCGACCGACCACTTCAGCGCGGAGACCAGTGCGCTGCAAAGCACCACCGTCGTGATCTGCGGGGCGGCGCTGGTCTATACAGTCGCAGTGCTGTTGCAGGGTCCGGCGCTGCCGGGGACCGCGGCGGGCTGGGCAGGCGCCGTGGCGCTGGCACTGCTGTCCACCGTGCTGGCAATCGGCGGCTTCTTTGCGGGCATGGCGCGCATCGGACCGACCAATGCCGCGCTGATTTCCACCGTAGAGCCGGTCACCGCCCTGCTGCTGGCGGCGCTGCTGCTCGAAGAACCACTCACCCCACTGCGCCTGCTGGGCGGCGGGCTGATTATCACAGCGGTGCTGCTGCTGACACGCCGGACGCTGCAAACCGCTTGAGGCAACCTGGCGGCACTACCACGGCGGACCGCGCTGCTTTTGTGGTACTTTGCAGCGCAATTGTGCTAGGATTACACTAAAGGGTATTGAGCTTCCCGTAAACCAGCCCGGCAAAGGACATTCATGAGCGACCAGACCCCGATCATCCTCTTCACCAATGACGACGGCTTTGACTCCCCTGGACTCTGGGCGGCGGTTCGTGCCTTTGAAGGGCTGGGCGAACTCCTGGTGGTCGCCCCGCGTGAGCAGCAGTCCGGCATGGGGCGCAGCCTGCCCGGTTTCAGCGAAGGGCGCCTCTACCCGCGCGAAGTAGAGGTGAACGGCAGCATCTACCAGTGCTATGCTGCGGACGGCACACCCGCCCAGACGGTGCAGCATGGTGTGCTGGAACTGGCGCCGCGCAAACCGGCGCTGGTGGTGTCCGGCATCAATTATGGTGAGAACACGGGCAACGGCGTCACCGTCTCCGGTACAGTCGGGGCGGCAATCGAAGCGGCAAGTCTGGGCATTCCGGCGGTGGCAGTCTCGCAGCAAACGCCCAAAGACCTGCACCTGACCTATTCAGCCGATGTGGACTTTAGCGCGGCGGCGCACTTTGCGCGCATCTTCGGGCAGCGGTTGATGCAAAGTGCCATGCCCGATGATGTGGATATTCTCAAGATTGATGTGCCGCTGGGCGCAACGCCGCAAAGCGAGTGGCGCGTTACCCGCCTGTCACGCCGCCGTGTCTACTGGCCCACCCGCCCGGAGCGTACCGCCCTTTCGGAGGTGGGCAAACTGGGGTACGCCTTTGACTCTAACCCTGCTGAAGCGGAACCGGACTCCGATGTGTACGCGGTGCTGCACGCCGGGGTAGTCTCGGTCACGCCAATCAGCCTGGATATGACCTCGCGCACGGATCTGTTTCGCCTGCAGCAAATTCTGGCAGGCAAACTTAAATACGGCATGTGAACAGGTACCGAACGGTTACATTGAGATTTACTGCGCTGGAAAGCGGTAATCCATACTATACTTAATATAATCTTATGTTATGAATATCATCGGGTAACTGTGATGACTCCTGATATCCGTATTACACTTCTATACGTCGCTGTTGCGCTTCTCTGGATTATCACGAGTGACACCATTGTCGCGATCCTCTCCGCGGGACGAACAGAGCTGCTGCACATCTTCTCAACGCTCAAGGGCGGGTTGTATGTACTGCTCACCGGCGGGCTGCTGTTGGTTGTCCTGCGGCGCGAGTTCAATCACCGCCGTCAAATAGAGCAAAACCTGATTGAGCGCGAGCGTGATTTTCGCAACCTGTTCCGCAATCATCCGCAGCCCATGTGGGTGATTGACCAGTACACGCTGCGCTTTGTAGAAGTCAACGAAGCTGCTGTAGCGCACTATGGTTATACTCGCGCCGAATTCCTGAAGATGTCCCTTGTGGACATTCGCCCACCAGAAGATGTGCCGCGCCTGCTGGAGCATGTGCCACACACAAAACCGGAACTCCAGCAGCACAGCGTATGGCGGCATCGCTACAAAGATGGCACGGTGATTGATGTCGAAATCATCTCGCATACACTGGAATTTAACGGGACACCGGCGGTGCTGGTGGTCGCTGAAAATGTCACCGCACGCCGTGCCGCAGAGAAGGCGCTGCATGAACAGCAGGAGCGGCTGAACAGTATTCTGGAAAGTATTGACGATGTGGTCTGGTCTGCTGAACTTGTGCCGGAGTATCATGTTGCTTATCTCAGCTCGGCGGCGGAACGGCTGTATGGAATTCCGCTGGACATCCTGCTGACAAACCCGACGCGGGTGCTGGACGTGATCCATCCTGACGACCACACCAGCGTTGCGAATAATCAGATCAAGGTCTTTGAAACCGGTGCGGGTGATGTGGAATACCGGATTATTCGCCCGGACGGCGCTCAGCGCTGGGTGCGGGACCGCACACGGGTCACTGTTGACGCCAACGGCACCCCTGTCCGCTGGGACGGCACGCTGACCGATATTACCAGCCACAAGGAACACGAAGCAGAGCAGCTCGAACGAGAACGACTACAGACTGCATTGCATAAGGAAATTGAGCTGAACAACCTGCGCCGCCGCTTCATGTCCATGATCTCGCACCAGTTCCGCAATCCCCTGACGACGATCAGCACCTCGGCGGGCATTCTGGAAGCTTACGCCAGCCGCATGACACCCGAGCAGAGCCAGCGGCATTTCGCGATGATTCAGATCCAGGTCGCGCATCTGGTCAACCTGCTGGATGACCTGCTCAAGCTGCTCACCGCCGAAACAATTGGACCAGACTTTCACCCGCAGCAGCTTAACCTGACATCACTGGTCAAAGAACAGGTGGAGCAAACGCGCCAGAATACACAGGGGGCTTACGAGATTGACCTGCACGGCACAGAACGCGAGATTCTGCTGAATGCGGATGCCCGGTTGATCGGGCAGGCGCTGGAAAATCTGCTCACAAATGCGACCAAATACTCGCCACGCGGCAGCACCATCCGGGTGGAACTGGATAGAACGGAACAGACCGTGATTCTGCATGTGCGCGATCAGGGCATTGGCATCCCGCCGGAGGACCAGACACGGCTGTTTGAGGCGTTTTATCGCGGCAGCAATGTTGCCAACGTGGAAGGCACCGGGCTGGGGCTGGCAATCACCAAACAGGCAATCGAACTGCATGGCGGCAGCATTAATTTGGAGAGTCAGCCGGGCAGGGGCAGCACCTTCACGATTACGCTGCCCTCCGTCTAACAGCCGCTGTACGGGTTACGAAGCACGCCGCACCGGACGGCGTGTACTGCGCGTGGTGCTGCTAACCAGCGTCGGCATTTTGATACGCTGGTGATAGACATACCATTCGATCAGCAGCAGCAGCAGCGCGCCCAGCAGCACCACCGGGTAAAATTCCTGCTGCCCCAGTTCCTCCGCTTCACTTTCCGCGATTTCTGCTGTGCCCAGCAGAATGGTCGCCTGTGGGGTGATGTCGCTTTCCAGCGGGCTGAACAGGTTCACAGCGAAGGGCACGCTTTGCAGCAGCTCGTCCCCGCGCAGCACGTCCAGCCGGTACAGACCAGGCAGATCGGTTTCGGCAAAGACCAGTGTCTCGCTTTCCACCGGCAGATCACGCACATTGTCGTCCGGCAGTGTCACCCGCACACGATCCGCATCCAGCGCCGGGCGCACCAGCAGCGAGTCGCCCACCTGCAAGCCTTCTCCGGCGTTAATGGCACTGGCGGGGGTAAACCACTGCATCAGGTTTGCCACCAGAATGGGCCATGCCAGCTTGAGTGGCAGGTCGCTGTCGCGCAGGTCAAAAGTCAGAATTGCCACCTGCCTGCCGCCAATCTCCCCGACAAGCAGCAGCGCCCCGCCATCCGCGCTAACCAGCGGGGCCGCCCATTCAGCCGTCACCTGACGAAACTGGCGCAGGTTAACGTCGGCAAAGTCTACATAGCTCATGCGCTCATCAGCGCGTTCGACCACGATATTGCCGGTCTGCTCGGTCAGGGCACCAACGCTGAACAGCGCCGTGCTGGCGGGCGGGTTGATGATGAACAGATCGCCCGGTGGCAGCGTGTCGGGCAGCCAACCGTCAAAGACATAGACATCATACGGCTGTGATGGCAGCCCCAGATTGATGTCCCCGGCAAACGAATTGATCCCCGGCAGACTGCGCAGCGCCTGCGCAATAAAGCGGTTGCCTTCCGTCATCAGCAGCACCGTGCGGTCATCGGCGGCGCTGCTGACTGCCCACGCCGTGTTGTCGTCTGCAAGATAATCGGGCGCGCTGCTGCCGCTGGGCAGCGTGATGTCGCCGCGCAGTGTGGTAAAACCGCGCGGGAGCGCCTGTGAAATCAGCGGCACCTCGCCAAACGCGGGCACAATGTATTCCCGCGAATCGAGTAGTTCGCCATCGGCGCGCAGGCTGAAAATAACCTGGGTGTCCTGCCCACCGTAATTGGTCAGTTGGGCGAAGAGCTGTGTCGGCTGACCGGGCTGTGTGCGCGTGGCAAAGGCGGTCAGAGCGATATTATTGTTCGCTGTGCCCACCGGCACATAACGCAGCGCCTCTTCAGGGACACCGGGCAGCGACTGCGCCGCCCCTAACCCGCCATCACTGATGACCACCAGATTGAAGTTATCCAGATCGGTCGCGCCTGCGGTTGCCAGCGTCAGCGCGGCGATCCAGTCCGCGCCCGCCCTGCCCGGCTGCATGTCGTCCACTGCCGCGCTCAGGACCAGCCGGTCACTGCTATACGGCGTGATGACCTGCGGCACAGCGCCGACGCGAATAATCGTCATCGTGTCCGCCGGACCCATCGTATCGATGATTTCCTGCGCGCGGCGCTGCGCCTGCACAAACCGGCTGCGATCACCGGGTACATCCGTTGCGTTCATGCTGGCAGAAGCGTCAACCAGCAGGGCAATCTGCCCGCTGCTGACCGCCGGAACGGTGACGAACGGGCGTGCCAGCGCAAAGACCATCACCGCCAGAATCAGCAGCTGCAGGAACAGCAGCAGATTGCGGCGCAGGCGCTGCCAGGGGGTGTTTGCTTCGGTGTCCTGCACCACCTGCCGCCACAGGAACGTGCTGCTGATGAAAACCTCACGTCGGCGCAGGCGCAGCATGTACATCAGGATAATCGGGATCGCCAACAGCCCGGCGATGAATGCCAGCGGGGTCAAAAAAGACATCGTGTGCCCTCAACAAACCGCCTGCCAGCCACTGCGCCAGCGCGTGGTGCAGGAATAGTGTACAACCGACCAGTGCTGCGATTATAGCCGATAAAAGCAGTCGGAAAACAGCGCACGGTGATAATTGCCGTTGAGCCAAAAGGAATCCGGTTACTGCCACAGCCCCCTGCTGCGTTCAGCGACCGTGCGGCAGTGCGCCCGGCGGCACGCTCAATAACGCGGAAGCGGGAACAGGCGGTAATGCCCGACCAGCGCGTATGCCTCGCTCAGCGATGGCGTGACCAGCAGCGCTGTACACAAATCACCATAGAGGGTCTTGAGCATCTCAACCATATCGTAGACAACAGGGTCGGTGGAAACGATAACGACCATTTCGCGGTTTTCGGGGGCGAGCATCATGGCATAACGCACATGCACCAACGCATAGTTCGGGGGCAGACTGTCTTCATGGATGTTGATCAGTACTGCGACGGGATCGGAAACCTGTGCACGCAGATATCGTGAGCGTGCCGCCGCCTGTTCGAAGTCGTCCCAGTCCCAGTAACCGCTTAGATCCCACCGAATGATACAGTCATCATCGTCATCCCAGTAAACATCAATGCCCATAAAATAACGGGTCTCCATGATGATTTCAGCCCTGCAAATAGGTCACAGGGTATTTTGATTGTAGCGTATTTGTTTCAAAACGGTGAGGGCTGCTGCGAAAATGCACGAATAATTCATACAGTGTGATCAAACGTAAATGGATTGTTTTCATAAGAACCATGCCGTACAGCGCCAACAGGGGCACAGCGTCCCCTGCTGGCAAAAATCGCACACAGTGACCAATACGGCAGCAATCGAATGTTGAAATTGTGGAGCGAGGCATACCCCGCCCCCGCTGCATAATAGCTGCCTATCCCCGTTCCGCGCGTGCTTTCAATCCGGCGACAAATGCCTCGAAAACCGGCTTCAAGTCGGGAATCGTCCGCCCGAAAAGCGGCAGCAGCAGCCCGGTAAACTGCTCGCGCAGCGTGAAGTCAATGCTGCCATCACTGCGCGGAGTCAGGGTGAATGTGCGCACGCCGGTGAACAGTCCCAGCGGCATTCCGCCCGTCCATGCCATGCGTTCGCCCGGCACAAATTCCGTTACCTTCGCCGGGAATGCGCGGTCTGGGCTGTATTTGGTATAGGCGATCACCTTTTGCCCCGGCGCAATCGTGCCCTCAATGCGCTCAACTCCCGGATCCCACGTCGGATAGTTGGGGGCATCGGTCAGCAGTTTCCAGATCACATCACGCGATGCCCGGATATTCGTGGTGGCGCTGAAGCTTTTCATGAATGTTCCTCTCCATAAGATTCAGACGGCTTGTGCCTGCAAAAAGAACAGGTTAAAGTCCACCGTATATGACGGCAGCGCAGCACAAAAAGGTGCGGTCGGCGGCAGCAGTTGCAGGCACAAGCGTAAACGTGTTTTCATCGAGACACAGTCCAGGAGCGATCATTTGTCCAACCTACAGTCCATTGACAGGGCATTCACGCAGGCAGCGGATGTACATCTGGTTGACGAACAGGCATTCGGCGCACTGCTCGAACCCCACCGCCGCGAATTGCAGGTGCACTGCTACCGCATGTTGGGGTCTGTCCAGGATGCGGAGGACATGGTGCAGGAGACCTTCCTGCGGGCATGGCGGCGGCGCGAAACCTATGCCGGACGCGCGCCGTTCCGCGCGTGGCTCTACAAAATCGCCACGAATGCCTGCCTTGATGCGCTGGACAAACGCAAACGGCGTGTTGTGCCTCTCACGCGGCAGCCTGCCTCGACGATGGACGAGCCGATCCCACCGGATGTACATGAACCCATCTGGCTGGAACCTTACCCGGATGATTGGCTGCCGGCAGACGATTACACCCCGGAGCGACGTTTGGCACAGCGCGAACAGATCACCCTTGCATTTATCGCCGCGCTGCATCTGCTGCCGCCGCGTCAGCGTGCCGTGCTGATTCTGCGCGATGTGCTCGACTGGCAGGCAAGCGAGGTGGCGGCGCTGCTGGAAACCAGCGTGCCCGCCGTGAAAAGCGCGCTGCACCGGGCGCGCGAAACGCTGGCAAACCAGGAGCGCTTGCAGGCGCTGGCAGCCCCCGCCGCGCTGGATGCAGGGGCACGGATGCAGCTCGCAGACTATGTGCGCGCCTGGGAAGACGCCGACGTAGAGGCGCTGCTGGCAATGCTCAAGACGGACGGCACGTTCAGCATGCCGCCGATCCCCGCGTGGTATCAGGGGCGCGACACAATCCGACTTCTGATTACAAAGACGGTTTTCAGCGGCACGGCGGCTGGGCGCTGGCGGCTGCTGCCTGCGCGGGCAAACCGGCAGCCTGCGTTCGGCTTGTACCGTCGCGAACCCGGCACAGGCAGTTTTCAGCCCTACGGGATTCAGGTGCTGACATGGATGCCAGAGGGCATTGCAGACATTATCACGTTCAGGATTCCGGCATTATTCCCCGCGTTCAACCTGCCGCCAGCGCTGCCGCCTCAATCCGGAGGCAATCCTGATGCTGCATCATGACCGTTATTTCAGCCCCGACCCGGCGCAGAAAACGATTGCGCTGGCACTGTACGAGCATATCAAGGCGCTGCCACTGGTTTGCCCGCACGGGCATGTAGACCCGCGCCTGTTCGCGGACGCGGATTACCGTTTTGCCTCGCCGGTGGATTTGTTCATCCAACCGGATCACTACGTCTATCGCATGCTCTATTCGCAGGGCGTTGCGCTGGAGGCGTTGGGCATCCCGCGTCTGGATGGCAGCGCGGTGGAGCAGGATCACCGCCGCATCTGGCAGCGTTTTGCTGAACACTTCTACCTGTTTCGCGGGACGCCCACTGGCATATGGCTGGTGGACGAATTGCAGCAGGTCTTTGGCATTCACGAAAAACTCAGTGCATCGTCCGCACAGCGCATCTACGACCAGATAACGCAGCGGTTGGAACAGCCGGGCTGCACCCCGCGTCACCTGTACACCGCGTTCAACATCGAGGTGCTGTGTACCACCGATGCCGCCAGCGACCCGCTGCTTGACCATGCGCAAATCCGCGCGTCCGGCTGGCAGGGGCGCATCCTGCCCACATTCCGCCCGGATGCCGTCCTGAATGTGGACAGTGCCGACTGGCACACGCACATCAACGCCCTGAGCGCCAGCAGCGGCATCACGATCCACAATTACGCCACGTTTATCGCCGCGCTGGAAAACCGCCGTGCATTCTTCAGGCGGATGGGCGCAGTGGCAGCCGATCATGGCACAGCAAGTCCGTATACTACCCTCCTGAGCAGCGCAGACGCCGAGCGCCTGTTCCAGCGTGCCCTGCGCGGTGAAGCCAACGCCGCCGACGCGCGGCAGTTCACCGGGCATATGCTGGTCGAAATGGCGCGCATGAGCGCCGAGGACGGGCTGGTGATGCAGCTACACAGCGGGTCGTACCGCAATCACAACGCACAGGTACTCACGCAGTTCGGGCGCGACAAAGGCGCGGACATTCCCACTGCCGCCGAGTTCACGCGCAGCCTCAAGCCGCTGCTGGATGCCTTCGGCAATGACCCCCGCCTGACGCTGATTCTGTTCACACTCGATGAAAGCACCTACAGCCGCGAACTCGCGCCGCTGGTTGGGCACTACCCGGCGCTGCGTCTCGGTCCCCCGTGGTGGTTCCACGACAGTTGGAACGGAATGCGGCGTTATTTTGATCTGGTGCTGGAAACTGCCGGGCTGTACAACACAGTGGGCTTTAACGATGATACCCGCGCATTCTTGAGCATCCCGGCGCGGCATGACCTGTGGCGGCGTGCTGTCTGTGACTGGCTGGCGGGGCTGGTCGTGCGCGGCTTCATTGACGAGGGCGACGCGCACGAAATGGCAGCAGACTGCGCATATGGACTGGCAAAAAAGGCGTACAAGCTATGAACATTGATCTCGCCGGGCAGGTCGCGGTTGTCACCGGCGGCACAGGGGCGCTGGGCAGCGCGATGTGCCTGGCGCTGGCACAGGCGGGCGCGCTGGTGGTGCTGCTGGCGCGGCGGGCGGAACCGCTGGCGGCACTGACCGCGCGCATTGAGCAGGAGGGCTGCACGGCGCTGGGGCTGCAAGCGGATGTGCTGGACGGCGAACAGCTCAACACGGCGAAAGCGCGGGTGCTGGCGCAGTACGGGCGGGTGGATATTCTGGTCAACGGCGCGGGCGGCAACCAGCGCGGCGCAACCGCGCAACCGGGGGAACACAGCTTCTTCGACCTCCCGCAGGATGCGCTGCAAGCTGTCTTCGACCTCAACCTGATGGGCACACTGCTGCCGTCGCAGGTCTTCGGCAGGCAAATGGCGGCACAGGGACGCGGCGTGATCGTCAATGTGTCCTCGATGGCGTCCATGCGTCCGCTAACGCGCGTGGTGGCTTACGGCGCAGCGAAAGCGGCAGTCAACAATTTCACCCAGTGGTTGGCGGTCTATATGGCGCGTGAGCATCACCCGCAGATTCGCGTGAACGCCATTGCGCCGGGCTTCTTTCTGGGCGACCAGAACCGCTTTTTGCTGGTGGACGAAGCCAGCGGCAGCTTGACGGCGCGTGGACAGCAGATCATTGACCACACGCCGATGGGGCGCTTCGGGGAGCCAGACGACCTGACCGGCACGCTGCTGTGGCTGGTGTCGGACATGGCGCGCTTTGTGACCGGTGTCGTCGTCCCGGTGGATGGCGGCTTCAGTGCTTACAGCGGAGTGTAGCGTATGGCAGTAGATATCCAGGCGGTCGCACCGTCCGGTCAGCTCTTGAACGAAGCGCAGATTCAGCAGACCCTTGTGCAGGGGCTGGGCGGCAAATTCACCGGCGCAAAACTGCTCGTGCTGATCCCCGACCACACGCGCAGCCTGCCCCTGCCGCTGCTGTTCCGGCTGCTGGTCGAAATCCTGCATGACACAGACCAGCTTGATTTTATGGTCGCATTGGGCACGCATCCCCCACTGAGCGCAGCGGCGCTCAACCGACTGGTGGGCATCAGCGCAGAGCAACGCAGCAGCGCCTACCGGCATGTGGGGCTGCTGAACCATGCGTGGGATGACCCGCAGGCGCTGGCAGAAATTGGCGTTCTCACCCGTGAGCAGGTGCAGCAAATTGCGGGCGATGTGTGGCATCCGTCGCTGGGCGGCGATGTGCCGGTGCGTATCAACCGGCTGGCGCTGGAATATGACCATCTGCTGATTGTCGGACCGACATTTCCGCATGAGGTCGTCGGCTTCTCCGGCGGCAGCAAATACCTGTTTCCCGGTATTTCCGGCGCAGAAATGATCAACGTCACGCACTGGCTGGGCGCGCTGATGACGATCCTGAAGACCATCGGCATCCGCGACACGCCCGTGCGCGCGATGATCGCCAGCGCCGCCGCCCAACTGCGCACGCCGGTCACACTGGTGAGTATGGTCGTTCTCTCAGTGGGCGCGGTCAAGGACGGCATCGCCGGGCTGTTTGTCGGGGATGTCCACAGCGCGTGGCGTGCGGCGGCAGACCTGTCTGCTGAACGGCATATCGTCTGGGTGGACCAACCCTATCAGCGTGTGTTGTCCTGGTCGCCGCCGATGTACGACGAACTGTGGACCGGCGCAAAGGCGATGTACAAACTGGAACCCGCCGTTGCCAATGGCGGCGAAATCATCGTCTACGCCCCGCATCTGGACACCGTCAGCCATGTACACGGCAGCAATATTTACGCAGCAGGCTATCATGTGCGTGATTACTACCTTAAACAGTGGGAACGCTTCAAGCATCTGCCGCTGGGCGTGCTGGCGCATGGCACCCATCTGCGCGGCAGTGGCACGTATGAAAACGGTATCGAACGGGCACGCATTCAGGTCACGCTTGCCAGCCGCATCAGCCGCGCCGACTGCGAACGCCTGTCACTAGGCTACCTTGATCCTGACAGCATCCATATTGAAGCATGGCAGGGGCGCGAAGCAGAGGGCATCCTGTTTGTGCCCAAAGCGGGTGAAATGCTCTACCGGGTGCGCCAGCCATGACCACGCTCGTGCTGGATGTGGGCAGTTCGTCGGTGCGCGCACTGCTGTTTGACGATGCCGCGCGGCTGATTCCGGGGGCGCTCGCACAACAAGCACACAGTTTCCGCACCGCGGGCAGCAGTTCCACCGCCGACACGCGCCATTTGCAGGCACTTGCCGAGCAGTGCATTGACACGATTCTCGCCCATCCCGCCGCTGACCGGATCATGGCAGTGGGCATGGCGACGTTTGCGGGCAGTCTGGTGGGTGTCGATGCCGCCGGGCAGCCGCTGACTCCGCTGTACACGTATGCCGATGCAGCCTGCGCTGAAGATGTTGCTCTGCTCAGGAAACAGGTTGACGAGGCAGCAGTTCACCAGCGCACCGGCTGCCGCCTGCACACGGCGTACCAGCCCGCCCGCCTGCACTGGCTGCGCCGCACCCAGCCGCAGGTGTGGCAGCAGGCGGCGCAGTGGCTCGACATGGGGACATTCCTCTACCGGCAGTGGTTTGGCGTCAGCCGGTGCAGCAATTCTGCTGCCGCGTGGAGTGGGCTGCTTAACCGCGCCGCGCTGGCGTGGGACGCCGACTGGTGCGACCGGCTTGGGCTGGCGCAGGACGCGCTGCCTGCATTGGGCGATTACACCGACGCCATGCAAGGGCTGCAATCCTCCTATGCGACCCGCTGGCGCAGCCTGCGTGACGTGCCGTTCTTCCTGGCGGTGGGCGACGGCGCTGCTGCCAGCATCGGCTCCGGCGCGGTGCAGCACGGGCAGATGGCGCTGACGGTGGGCACAACAGCGGCGCTGCGCCAGACGCTGGACACTTCACCCACGCCGATTCCTGCCGGGTTGTGGTGTTACCGGGTGGATCGGGCGCTGGCGCTGCTGGGCGGGGCAACCAACGAAGGCGGCAGTATCTTCCAGTGGGCGCGCGGCATGCTGGCGCTGCCCCCAGCCGAAACGCTGGACGCGGAACTGCTGCGCCGCACGCCTGACGCGCACGGACTGACCGTGCTGCCGCTGCTAGCGGGGGAACGCAGCCCCGGCTGGCAAGCAGAGGCGACAGGCACGCTGCATGGTCTGCGCCTGTCCACCACACCGCTGGACATGCTGCAAGCGCTGCTGGAAAGTGTCGCGCTGCGACTGGCACTGATTGCCGAACAGATGGGCACGGCGAACGCCGATGGCGGCATCTACGCGGGAGGAGGAGCGTTAAGCGCGTCGGCTGCGTGGGCGCAGATCATCTGCGATGCCCTCAACCAGCCGCTGCACATGGTCACCGAGCCGGAAGTCACAGCACGTGGGGTGGCGCTGCTGGTCGCCCGCGCGCTAAACCAGCAGGCAGTCGGCACACTGCCGCCACGAATTGGGCGCACGCTGACACCAAGACCCGACGCCTCCGCACGCCTCGACGCCGCACGCCAGCGCCAGCAGGCACTCTACCACGCCCTTTACACTGGCAGCGCACAAACCGCCTGAGTTCCCTAGAACGTAAAATTTCTTAAGCATTAAGCCTCAAGCTTACCTTTGTGGTGCTACACTGCAATTAGAGGCGCACACAAGGTTCGTGAGGACAACAATGAATCCAGAAGCGATGCCATCGTACACTGATCTTTCGAATGTGACCGCCCTGGTTGTCGAGGATGACACCAGTGGTGTGGTAATGATGACCATGATGATGCGCCGCCTGGGTATCAACGCCTATGTCGAAACCAGCGGCGAACGCGCCGTCGCGCTGGCGCATGTGCTGCGCCCGGTGCCCGATCTGATTCTTGTTGACCTGAATTTGCCACAGATGAGCGGCTTTGATGTGCTGCGTGCGCTGCGCGGCATGAGCCATTTGCAGCGTGTGCCGATTATCGCCATCAGCGCCGCTGAAAGCAGCCTTGTGCTGCCGCGCTGCCAGGATGCCGGGTTCGATGGCTATATCGCCAAACCAATTCGGATCAAGCAGTTCAACCAGCAGCTTGCCCGCCTGCTGCAAGGCGAACACCTCTGGGATATCGCCTATTAAGGCAGAAATACCGCCTGAGGTGAACAACGAACACGCTAGAGACAACATACCGGGCGATTGGGTGCAATCGCCCGACGTTGTTTCACACTGATTTAGAGGCGCAGCGGCTTAGATTATCAGCCCCAAGCCGTTGATGACCAGCACATTCAGGAACAAACCCACCACAAACCAGAAGCCCGCTGACAGGTTAAAATTCATCGCCCACGCCACATACCACAGGGGCCAAACGGGCCAATCCTCCGGTTTTTCTGCCGGTTTCGGGTTCGAGTACGCCTTCCAGGTCAGCAGCAGTTTGGGCAGCGCCAGCAGCGTCAGCAGCAGGAACGGACCTGTCACGGCGGTGGCTTCGGCGGCAGCGAAATGATACAGCACCAGCCCGGCAACCAGCACATAGAACAGCACAAACATGACCTTGTTGAGCAGCAGCGAACGCCTTTCGCCGATAATCACCGGCACAGAGCGCACCCCAACCGGCGCGTCACTACTGATTTTGTCCGTGTGCTTGCCGATCAGCACAGACGATACCACCACGCCATACGGCAGGGTCATCAGCAGCACTTCTGGCGTAATGCTGCCGGTAATCGCATAGAACGTGCCGCCGATCATCAGCGGACCCCAGACGACCAGCGCCGAAAGCTCGCCCAGCGCATAACGCTTGAGGAAAATGGTGTAACCCAGACTGATCACCAGCCCGGTGACCGCGAAGAAGATGACCCACGCCCCGCTGACCGAAGCGAGATAGAGCATCACCAGCCCGTCAAACACGGTAAGCACAGCGGACACTTGCAGCAGCCGCGCCGGGGTGGTCAGCCCACCCAGCACGGGATGCGTGCTGTACTGCGCGCGTGGGTAGTCTTCAGTATCCACGCCCTTTTTGACATCTGTCCAGTCATTGACCAGATTGTTGGTGGCATGGGCGAGGATCAAGCCGACAATGCACAGCAGCGCGGCGAAAATGCTGAACAGCGGATTGACGACAAACGCGCCCGCACCGGCGGCAAGCAGCGCGCCGATGATGCCGGAATTGAGCGTCATTGGGAAAACGCAGGCACGCGCGATCACTAGCCAGCGGCTGACCAGATCGGCATGTTCTACATCGGGGCAGTTGCAGGTGTTAATGGTCACCTGCCAACGTCTCAGCAGGGGCAGCGTATGCGCCACGCGCTGCGGATCGGCAGGAGTCAGTGTTGCCATAGGATGGATCACCTCTCTCTAAGAACGACGGAACGTTCATGATTTGCTGTACAAAGTGAACGCCGCCATTATAGCGCTGTATAGTATCGCTTTGAAATGTAGTTTTCCGGGTTAAAATGAAAATATGCTGAGCAGCAATAACCCAGCGTCTTGGGGAAGGGAGTACTGCTATGCCGGGTGACATCATCAACCTTGACCCTTCCGAAGTCCTGAAGGCAATCGGCGCTGCCTTTTTGCTGTTGGGGCTGATTATGGGCGCGGGCATGATTCCGGCGGCGCTGCTGCTGCGGCATTTTGTGCTGCGCCGCTTGAGCCTGGTCACGATCCTGGCAGCGATCATCGGCTTCTACCTGTTCGCCTTCATTGCCGCCAGCCTGATTGCCCTGCTGCTGCCGGACGTGCTGCCACAGGTGGCACTGCTGGCAGGCGCAGTCATCAGCGCGCTGATCGTAGGGGTGGTGGGCTGGCTAATGGCGCGTGTGCTGAATAAGCCCGAAGTGGATCCCAATTACGAAGGTCTGAAATTTGGCGACCGGCGCGAAAAACGCCAGCAGAAACAGGGCATTAAAGCCAGACGCGCGCCCGGCACAGTACGCCAACCACCCACGATAACGCGCGGTGCCGCCGCCAGCACCGTGCCCAACCGCCCCACGCAGCCCGCCCGCCTGCCAGCAGCCCCGCCCGCCAAACCGGCTGCCAATGCGCCGCTGCGCATCCAGCGTGACGATGATTACAGCAACATTGACTGGGGAGAAGCCAACAGCGAACCTGACGAAACGCGCTGAGTACGCGCAGTTCAACAATCCTTTACATGCCCTTATTGTTCTTTAAATAAATTTTGTTGATGATAGATGGTCTGATGATCAACTAGATGGGCGGAAATCCAACGCTATCTATAAACGGGGGAACTAAAATCATGGATACCAACGCTGCAATTAAGATTGCCGGCGAAGCAGCACAATTGACAGTTATCAGCGCACAGTTCCAGGCAGAATTTGGCAAAGGTTACCGCATTCCAGACATCGGTTCTGACCGTGCCCGCGAGCTGCGTGAACAGGGCATTGAACACCAGCGGCAGATTGCTCGTATGCTGGACAAAGCCGCACTGGAGCATCCGCTGGAACGCTGGGGACACTGGTGGGAAGACATGGATATGATGAGTATTGCGCTGGCGGCAGAGCTGGCGCAGGAAGTCAACCGGCTGATTTCCGCAGTTGTCTATCAGAAGCAGCAGCCGCAGCAGCCCGACTGGTCGCATAATGTGGATTACACCCAGCGGGCGATTGCCGGGGCGCTGCACCCGATAGCGCGCACCACGGCATAGCCCGGCACAGCCTGAACACGGGGCAGGGAACACGGTCCGCCCCGCTTTTCAGCGCCGGGCAGCCGCCAGCACGCGCAGCATCTCTGCGTGAATGTGTCCGTTGCTGGCAACCACACGCCCCTTTGCCAGCGTTTGCGGCGCGTCACTACCTTCGTAATCGGTGACGCGCCCGCCTGCTTCCTGCACACACAGGATACCCGCCAGGCAATCCCAGGGGTTCAGGTGCGGCTCCCAGTAGCCGTCCAGCCGCCCCATTGCCACAAAGCACAAATCCAGCGCTGCCGAACCGAAACGGCGCAAATCGCGCACCTGCGGCAGGAATGCCCCCCATTCGCGCAGGTTGTTGTCATCCGTCTGCGCCTTGATTGTGGCAAAACCGCTGGCGAGCAGGGACTGTGCGAGCGCCGTCCGCGCAGAAACGCGCACCGGCTGACCGTTGAGTGTCACGCCCGCACCCCGCACGGCGCAAAACAGGCGGTCGTAGGCAGGGTTAAAGACCACCCCGACCAGCGGGCGCTGTATCGCATCGGTCAGCGCCAGACTCACTGCGAAGATGGGAATGCTGCTGGCAAAGTTGATTGTGCCATCCAGCGGGTCCACATACCAGCGATAATCCGCCTCAGCCAGCCCTGCACCATATCCGCCGCCTTCTTCGCCAACGACATGGTGATCGGGGAATGCCGCAGTCAGTGCCGCCGCGATATGCGCTTCACTGGCTTTGTCTGCGGCGGTGACAATATCGCTGAAGGTGGCTTTGGTGCTTTCGGACTGAGGTTTGCCAAAATAGGTCATCAGCAGACTGCCCGCCGAACGCGCGATTTCGACAGCGGTGACAGCCGCCTGTTGCAGGTCAATCAATGGCGTTTTCCCTTCGCGGTTTGCAATCCATATTGGAGCAATCACACAGGGCATTGTGCCTGCGATCTGGCGGGGACGCAAGCGGCAGCCTAGGCGGCAGCCAGCAAGGCAGCAGCAAAACGCCGGGGCACACATCACAGGGCATACCCCGGCGGAAAGATAGACTACGCAGCGCTAACGGTTGGTTAGATTACATGCGATTTGCGCGAGTCTTCGGGGATAATCAGCGCAGCAGCGATATAGAACAGCAGCCCCGGACCCGGCGCGAGGACGAGCAGCAGCACGATCAAACGCACAAAGGTCACATCGGCGTTCAAGTATTCCGCCAGTCCGCCACAGACCCCGGCGAAGACGCGCTCACTGGTGGAGCGATACAGCTTGCGGGGTTGGTCATGTTCAATCATGGTTTTGTTTCCCTCACCTCGTAACCTGGATATGACTCCCTATACGCAGTGGGGCGGGCTGGGGTTGCGGCGTTGGGCAGCGCCTTGCCAGGAGCAGTTGACATAAGCGAACGCTCACCACGAGCGCTGAAAAAGCAAGCGAAGCGCAAAGTTGCCGAGAGATTATTCTCAGAGGAGACGTGCGGCAGCAGGATGAGCAAGACGTCCAAATAGTGCAGCGGCGAAATCTGCGGCGGTACACAAAACTGGATATGTTTCGTGCGCTTGTAACAAGTTTTGGTGATTTACACCAGCAAATCACTGGTGGATTTGGTTGTCTTTCACCCTAAGCAGTGCTGCAAACAGCCTCGTATAATTCGAAAAGTTCGTATTTTTAGTGATAATCACCAAACGGAGTGCCTAATGACGAAATTGGTTCCCCCCGCTGATGCGAAAAAATCGCCGGCAGCCTTGCTGGAATGGGCACGTGAAAATGGCGTTCAGGAAGTGGATGTGCGCTTCCCAGACATTCGCGGCATCATCCAGCATTTTAGTATGCCGTTTGATATGGTTGATGCTGATATGTTCGAAGACGGCTTCGGCTTTGATGGGTCGAGCATTCGCGGCTTTCAGATGATCAACGAATCAGACATGATCCTGTTTGCTGACCTCAACACAGCCTACATTGATCCTTTCTTTGGCGCAAAAACGCTGGCGCTGATGTGTGATGTGTATGACCCGATCACCCGCGAACCCTATGCCAATGACCCGCGCGGTGTAACCCGCCGTGCCGAGGCATATCTCAAAGCCTCCGGGCTGGCGGATGTCGCCTATTTTGGTCCAGAGGCGGAATTTTTCATCTTCAGCAATGTGCGTTACACCACCGGACCGAACATCAGCTACTACGAGGTGGATTCGCACGAAGGGTTCTGGAACACGGCATCAGCGGATCCGGGTATGTCATACCTCAACCGCATTAAGGAAGGTTACTTCCCCCTGCCTCCGCTGGACAAACTTCAGGATGTCCGCGCGCAGATGGTCGCCACGATGATGGACTGCGGGATTCCGGTTGAAGTGCATCATCATGAGGTCGGTGGCGCAGGTCAGGGCGAAATTGACATGCGTTTTGACACCATGCTGACGATGGCGGACAAACTGGTATTGTACAAATACATCGTCAAGAATGTGGCAGCGCGCAATGGGCTGATTGCGACATTCATGCCCAAGCCGCTGTTTGGCGATAACGGCTCTGGCATGCACTGCCACCAATCGCTGTGGAAAGATGGCAAGCCGCTGTTCTATGGGGACGGCTACGCGAACCTGAGCGAGACCGGGCTGTATTATATTGGCGGTATCCTCAAGCACGCGCCCGCGATTCTGGCGTTTGCCGCCCCAACCACCAACAGCTATCGCCGTCTGGTGCCCGGTTACGAAGCACCGGTCAACCTGGTGTACAGCGCCCGCAACCGTTCCGCCGCCGTGCGTATCCCGATGTACAGCAAGTCGCCTAAGGCGAAGCGGATTGAATTCCGCGCGCCCGACCCGACCGCCAACCCCTACCTTGCATTCAGCGCGATGCTGATGGCAGGGCTGGACGGTATCAAGAACAAGATTCACCCCGGCGACCCGGCGGATTATGACCTCTATGAAAGTGAAATCGTCACGCCAACGGTTCCGGGCAGCCTGCACGGATCGCTGGATGCACTGGCAGCAGATCACGATTTCCTGCTGGAAGGTGGCGTTTTCACGAAGGAATACATTGAGATGTACATTGACTACAAAAAAGCCAATGAAGCCGACCCGGTTTCGATGCGCCCGCACCCGTATGAATTCACGCTGTATTTCGACGCCTAGACCGCCAGCAGTTCACTCCTCCTGAAAGTTCAGCAGTAGCGCAGAGGTTCGCCATCCGGCAGCCTCTGTTTTTTTGTGAGCGGCTTTTGTGTTCTGTGGAACTCCCTGCGCGGCTGTGCTGACTAATGGTGCGCATGGCGTG
>DAOTWP010000288.1:0-2445 GCA_034435675.1 Anaerolineae bacterium | reverse complement strand
AGTTCCGCATTGATGCAGGCGGCGGCGGCAGCGGCGTTCGAGCGTTACGGCACGTACCGCCTGCGCGCAGAACAGCTTGTCGCGCAGAACCGCGCAGTGCTGCTGGACTGGCTGGCGAACGCGGGTGTGGAGCGCCTGCTGGAAGGGCAGCTTGCCCCCGAAGGCTGCCTGTTCTTTCCCCGGCTGTGTGGCATCAGCAGCACCGAAGCGTTCGCGCGGATGCTGGCAGCAGAACACAATACGCTGGTTGTGCCGGGCAAGTTTTTCGGCGCGCCGGGGCATGTGCGCATGGCGTTTGCTATGCAGAACGCGGCGGTGCTGCAAGCCGCGCTGGAACGCCTCGCGGCTTCGCTGCGCACGTTTGACGGGCTGTTGTGACCCCCGCCCCGCTGCGATAACGAGCCAGGTTTTGCTGCATTAATTTTTGATGGCAGTCCCGCGTAGTGTCGGCACTTTGCGGTCTGCTTGTATTGAGTATTCCCAAATCCGGTAAAAAATTACGCATTGGGCGGTATTTATTGTTGTCAAAACATAAAACGTGGTATATAGTCTCAACATATCGCAATCTTACCTCAATTATCGGAAAGGGACTGGTGTCATGCAGGTGCGAGTGGGTTGGGACAACGCTGAGAGAACCGTCCTGCGCTATGATTTTGACGGACACTGGACGCTGGATGATCTGGAAATCGCATTAGAAGCCGGATTTACGCTGATGGGCACAGTGCGTCACACGGTCGATGTGATCGCCAACATGAAGCGCTCCGCCGGTGTGCCGGATGGGCTGCTGCTGGACATCAAACGCATTCTGGCAGTGATGCCTGCCAATCAGGGGGTTACGGTGGTGGTGGGTGGCAGTCCCTATATGCACGCGCATTTGCGTATGATCCGACGCATTCACAAACGTTTTGCGCCGCGGCTGCTGCAAGCCGCCAGCCTGCCCGACGCCCGCCGGATGCTGGTTGACTCCACCGTTGAGATGCGCCTGCAACTGCTCTATGCCGGCAGCTTTCGGTAGCGCTGCCCGGTGCCTGCTGCTACAATAGCAGGCATGACAACCCCAACATTTTATATTTTTCATGGCGATGATACGCTGAGCATTGACGAGGCGGTTGGCAAACTGCGTGCGCAGATGCTGCAAGAAGACCCCGTCGGCATGAACATCAGCGAATTTGATGGGCAGCAGAGCAGCGCCGCCGAAGTGCTTGCTGCGGTACAGTCGATGCCCTTTCTCGCCAGCAAGCGCATGGTCATCGTCAAAGGGCTGCTGGCGTGGGTCAGCCGCAAAGGCGCGGGCGACAGCGGCAAAAAAGCTGTCGAACTGCTGCTGAAAACACTGCTCACGCTGCCCGACCACGCCCGGCTGATCTTTGCCGAATACGGCGAACTGGGCAAGACCAATAAATTCCTCAAACTGGCGCAGGAGTCCCCCACCGGACTCGAAAAACAGTTCAACGCGCCCAAAGACAGCACGGCATGGATCCTCAAACGCGCTAAAGATGAATATGGCGTGCGGCTGCTGCCCCAGGCGGCGGCGGCGCTTGCCAGCGTTACCGGCGACGACCTGCGCCGTGCCGATAACGAACTGCTCAAGCTGGTGCTCTACAGCGCGGGCGAACGTGACATCACCGAGGCAGATGTCGCCGCGTTGACACCCTATGTGCCCGAATCGTCGGTGTTCGAAGTGGTGGACGCGCTGGCGGAAGGGCGCGCCGCTGTGACCTTCGAGACGCTCTACCGGCTGCTGCGTGACAAGGACAACGATGTCTTTTCACTGTATGGTATGGTGATCCGGCAGTTCCGGCTGCTGCTGCTGGCACGCGAGCATCTGGACAACGGCGGGGCACGCGGGGAACTGGCGGGGGCGCTCGGCGTGCATCCCTATGTAGCGGACAAAATCAGCAAGCAGTCACGCGCGTTTACGCTGCCGCAGTTGGAGCGCATCTACCGCACGCTGCACGATTACGACGTGCGCATGAAGACCGGGCGTATTGAGGCGGACCTGGCGCTGGATCTGCTGATTGCCGGGCTGGCACGCTGATTCTGCGGGGCGCGCAACTCTGTCCGCTGCTGTGCGTATTAGAACTGTATCGAACAAACGTGAGGGAGGAAACCGATGGAAATTCTACTGCTCGTTCTGATTATCGTGGCGGCAATCAGCATTCTGGGCGCGCTGGCGTCCGGCGCAGTGCATCTGCTGATTTCGCTGGCAATCGCGGCGTTTATTGGCTGGTTGGCGGGCAAACTGGTGCGCGGCGAAAGTTTCGGGCTGCTGGGCGACATCATCCTCGGCATCGTCGGCGGCTGGGTAGGCAACTTGCTGCTCGGCGCGCTGCGGCTCGGCTGGGTCGGTGACATCTGGCTGGTAGGCGCGATTGTCGCTGGTGTAGTGGGCGCTGTCGTCGTCGTCGCGGTCATTCACCTGCTGTTCCCCGACGGCGCGGGCAA
>DAOTWP010000287.1:0-10923 GCA_034435675.1 Anaerolineae bacterium | reverse complement strand
TCAGACCCGCCCCTACGCAACGGTGGCAGGGTTTTCAGACAGCCTCGCATCGTTATGAACAATGGGATCAATCCCATTTGTTGGCAATCTGATTGATTTTTCCATGAGTAGTCAACTTAATCTTGTCAGTGTATAAGTACAACCACAGACACAGAAATCTCGCGGGATTATTTTCCGTAGGGGAGGTCTGAGACCTGCCCCTACATCCGACATTTTCAATTTGGTTGTACTTAGACATTATCCTTATCGTCGGGTTCCTGCCCCGGCGCCGCCCGGTCTGTCCTGCGCGGCAAGCCTGCTGCCCACCTCCCCGGCGCGTGCGCACACCACCGCAAGACATCCGTAGCTGCTGCCCAACAAGAAAAACATCGATAACGGCAACTCTGCCAAACTCAGCGCAACTTTTCGCACGCACTGCGCTCGTGTCTGCTGCATGCATGAACCGCGCGGCGTTTTTGATTTGCCTGCCTCAAGCCACAGCAGCGCGCCGGGCGGCACTCCGGCAGCATTTATGAATTGTGCCGTAAAAAGTAAATCTGCTCAAACAAAATCCTAACATATCATTGCGCAGGCGTTGTCAATTTGTTTAGATGAGCTGTGAAGCAATAACGAAAACGCGAGACATCACCAGTCGCCCACACCGACATCAACACAGATAGTACTTTAGTGCCGGGAGTACCTGAGAACTATGCATGAAGGCTTGAGAATTATTGTGCGGCATGATATTCCTTTATGTAGAAATGTGAAATTTGTAAATCATTGCCGAAGATCGTAAATGCTTCGACAACGCACTTCCGAGTGAAATGACGCTAGACCCAGGAGGAACAGCGATGAAACTTCGGAACCAGCAGGTCTCATTACAGCAGCAAGCCTACCAGAGCAGTTCATCGCGTGCATCGCAGTCATGGATCGCTCGTGTGCTGCTGGTGGCTGTCTTTACCGTACTGGCGGCATCGGTTGGACTGGTGTCCGCGCAGCAGAGCAACGTGTTCAACGTGCTCAATTATGGTGCGCGCCCCAACGACAGCGGCGAAGATACGACGGGCATTCAAGCTGCCATCAATGCCGCCTGCCCCACGCGTGGCAGCGTCTATATCCCGGCGGGGCGTTATCGCTCCGGTTCGCTGCAACTGTGCAATGGCATCACGGTTTACGGCGACCCCAACTACGCCACCGTGATTGAAGCCAAAGACAACCTGATGACCATGGCGAACGGGCGCGTTAATCCGGACTACTCCCTGATTGCCCCCCGCGACATGCGCCAGTTGACCGTCAGCATCACTAACGTGACCATCCGCGACCTGAAACTGCTGGGGCGCAGCGCCGCACAGTGGGGCGGACGCCCAACCCCTGTCGGCTCTACGCTGAGTCACGGTATTGTGCTGGCAGGCACAGACAACTGGTTAATTGAGCGCGTCTGGATGGAAGACTTTGACGGCGACGGACTGTATATCGGGCGTGCCGACGGCACTGCCAATATTGCCGAAAACAACATCATCCGTAACTGCGTCATCCGCCGCAACATTCGCTCCGGGGTCAGCATCACACACGGACGCAACAACCTGATCCAGGGCTGCACCATCGAGGAAAACCAGCAGGGCACGATCCCCGGTCATCCCAAGTACTCGCCGGCTTACAGCGCCGGGGAACTCAACCTGGAACCCAACCTGGGTCTCACCCAGCAAATTGCGGAAAACAATATCATCGAAGGCAATATCATCCGCAATGGTCCCTTCCACGGGCTGACCTTCAGCAGACCCGGCTCTTCACTGCGCGGGAATATCATCCGCAACAACCGCTTCGTAGACATCAAGGGCTACCAGCTCGTTGCCTGGGTCTCCGGCGCAAGCGGTGTGCTGATCGAAGGCAACACCTTCGAATCAACCAGCGGCGGGCGCGTCAGGGCACACCTGACAATCTACGCCGCCGACAACATCTGCATTCGGAATAACCGTTTCACCGGCGGTATGAGCAATACCTATGCAGTGGTTCTGAATACCGATGCCTACCGCAACGCCTTTGTGGGCAACAGTTTCAACCTGGCGGGCGGCAGTGGTGATGGACAGGGTATTTTCCTCTCCAACACTACGCGCGACACCTACTGGTTCCAGAACACACTGACCAATGCTTCGCTGCAAAATCGCTCGAACGTCATCAATTCAGCACCGTCCGGCTGCCAGGTCAGCGGCACCGTCCCGCCGCCGGCAACCGCGACACCGCTGCCGCCCACCCCGACCCCCCTGCCGCCCACTGCAACACCGCAGCCGCTGGTGGCAGGCAACGACACGGCAACAACCGCGGCAAACACGCCGGTGACCATTAACGTACTGGCGAACGACACCGCCGGGGTGACGATTGCCAGCTTCGCGCAGGCGAGTCATGGAACCGTATCCAACAGCAATCAGCGCCTGGTCTATACACCCGGCGCAGGGTTCAGCGGCAGTGACACGTTTACCTATACGATCCGCGACAATGGCAATCGCACCCAGTCGGCAACCGTGACGGTGACCGTCACGCCGCCGCCGCCCACACTTAACGCCGTAACGCAGTGCGGGTCAAACGGGCTGGACTTCCTGCTGACCAATAGCGGCGGGACGATGACCGCGCCGCAGCCTTACAGCCTCAACGGAGCGGTGGCGGGCAATATCCAGCTTGCCGCCGGGCAGAACATGACCGTCAACGCTGGCTGGGGGGCGCATACCTTCAGCAGCGGCAGCCTGACCACCAGCGGGACATGCGAACAGGCTGTGCCGCCACAGCTCACGGCGCTGGGGCAGTGCGGGGTCAACGGCGTCGAATTTGTCATCAATAATGCCGGTGGCGCAATGCCCGCCCCACAGCAGTTCAGCGTGGATAGCGTGCCGCTGGGCAATATCCAGCTTGCCGCCGGGCAGAGCACGACCATTCCGGGCGGCTGGGGCACGCACACCTTCACCAGCGGCAGCCTGACCGCGACACATACCTGCACACAGCAGCAGCCCCCCGCACAGCCGGAACCGGCGCTGACTGTCGTCGGGCAGTGCGCTGCCAATGGCGTTGAATTTGTCGTCACTAACAACGGCGGCGCGATGGGCGCGGCACAGCCCTACAGCATTAACGGCACCCCCAGCGGCAATTTGCAGCTTGCCGCCGGGCAGAATGTGGTCATCCCGGTTTCGTGGGGCACACATACGTTTAACAGCGGCTACCTGACCTCGCAGTTCACCTGCAACCAGCAGCAGCAGCCCGTGCCGCCCCCGCCGCCAACGGATACGCCGCAGCCGCCTGCACCCAACCCGAACCCGAATCCCAACCCGAACCCGGCACCGACTCAGCCACCTTCCGCGCCTGCGCCACAGCCACCCGCTGCTGCGCCCAACACGCTGCAATGTGCGCCGGGCTACCAGCAGATTAACCTGAACACCGATTGGCGCGAACTGAGCATGCGCGGTCCGCAGGAGCAGGCGGTCAGCGTCACCATTCCCAGCCGCGCGCGGGATGGCAGCTACCTGCTGGTCATCAGCCGCGTGGGACACCCCGAACTGGGCTGCCCGGCATCCGGCGCGCCGGAATGCTCCGATCAGGATAACGAATCGTTCCGAATTTTCCTGGGCAGCAATCAGGTTGGCGCGGTGCTGGATCATGGCAACAACCGTGAACAGGGCTTCATCTTCCGCCTGAGCCTGTGGTCGGGAACCTCGACACTGACGTTCCGCCATATGATGCAGCAGGGCAACAATCCGTGGGGCAGTGTGACCTTTATCGCCACCTACTGCTTCATCCCCTGACAATCCGCTGATGGCGGCGGCTGACAGCACAGCCTGCCCCAGCGCCGCCAGCATCCACAATATCAACAGGGCGACCCGGTCTGGTCGCCCTGTTGTGTTGGTCCCCTGTGCCGGTCTTACCGCGCCGCCTGACCTGCCCCACCGCATCAGCAAATCACTCCTGACACCCGGATCGGCGGCTGTAGCACCACCTGCCAGCTGGTGGTCTGGTTGTCTTGCGCCCAACCGGGCAGCGCTTGCAGCAGCGCAGCAAAGTCTTACCAAATTTACGTGAAATTTGTTGCGGATTATTGCCACAGAAGCAATAATACCTGCATGTAGGGACATTGTATTTCTGCCGTTTGCAGCCCATTAGAGTACACGGCGCGCAGGCATGATATACAGCGGCACTGGCAAGCGCATCACCTCATCACTATAGCGCTCACAGTTGCCCTATCACCGATCGTTGATTTGCAACGCAGAGGATTCATACTATGAGGAGAGTTGTGAGCCTGGTGCTCGCGCTGCTGCTAGCGCTGTTCCTCAGCAGCAGTCCTATCCTTGCGCAAGGACCCGATCCCTGTGCAGGTCCGACTTTCGCCAACCGCATCGTTGAAGAAAACTGCCAGCCCGGCAGCCCGGCAAATGACTGGGACATCAGCGGCGCAGGTGACCTGGCACTACAGGGTTTCGCCACACAAATGAGCGTTCTCCCCGGCGAAACCATCGACTTCAAAATAGACGTTGACCCCTCAGCAGGAATCACCAGTTACCAGATCAGAATATTTCGATTGGGTTATTACAATGGCGCTGGCGCGCGTCTGTGGGCGACCATCCCGGACAGCGCAACGCTCATTCAGGATCAACCCGCCTGCCTGACTGAGGCAGCAACAGGCTTGATTGACTGCGGCAACTGGGCAATTTCCGCCTCATGGACAATTCCCGCAAATGCCGTCAGCGGCATTTACCTCGCGCGGGTGGAGCGCACCGGCAGCACATCCGGCGCGAGTCACATCGTCTTTATCGTGCGTGACGACACTGGCGGCAGCGCACTGCTGTTCCAGACCGCGGACACCACCTGGCAGGCATACAACCAGTATGGCGGCAACAGCCTGTATGTCGGCGGTCCCGATACCGTGCGCCCCCGTGCCTACGCCGTCAGTTACAATCGTCCCTTCACGACGCGCGCAACCGAACCACAGGACTGGTTGTTCAATGCCGAATACCCCATGCTGCGCTGGCTGGAACGCAACGGCTATGATGTCAGCTATACCAGCGGCGTAGATACGGGCAACCCGGCATATGCGGCGGAACTGCTGGAACATGCTGTGTTCCTCTCCGTCGGGCATGACGAATACTGGTCAGCAGACCAGCGCGCCGCCGTGGAAGGAGCGCGTAACGCTGGTGTGCATCTGGCGTTTTTCAGCGGCAACGAAATCTTCTGGAAAACGCGCTGGCTGCCCAGCATTGACGGCAGCGCCACGCCCTTCCGCACACTCGTGAGCTACAAAGAAACGCATAACGGCGCGAAGATTGACCCCGAAGCCAATACCTGGACCGGCACATGGCGCGACCCGCGCGCCTTTAACCCGGAAGGCGCCAACCCCGAAAATGCGCTGACCGGGCAAATCTTCACCGTCAACTGCTGCACCTTCGCCATGACCGTACCCTATGCAGACCGGCAGCTGCGCTTCTGGCGCGACACCGAGATTCGCGCCCTGGGACCCGGTCAGGATGCCGTGCTGCCCAATGGCTTGATCGGCTACGAATGGGACGAAGACCTGGACAATGGTTTCCGCCCGGCGGGCGCGTTCCGCCTCAGCACCACCAGTGTGAACGCCCAGGAACGCATCATTGACTTTGGATCGAATTATGCGCCGGGTCCTGCTACCCATGCGCTGACGCTTTACCGCCACAGCAGCGGCGCGCTGGTCTTTGGCGCCGGCACAATTCAGTGGTCCTGGGGGCTGGATGCCGAACATGACCGGGCGGGCACGCCAACCGACATCAATGTCCAGCAGGCAACGGTGAATCTGTTCGCCGACATGGGCGTTCAGCCCGCTACCCTGCAAACGGACTTGCAGGCGGTCACTGCTTCGGACGACTTCGTGGCACCCGTTTCGCAGATTACCAACCCCGCCAGCAGTGCCGAAGTTCAGCGCTTCACCCCGGTTCTGATCACCGGAACAGCACTGGACAGCGACACCGGGCTGGATGGTCTCCCCGGCGTGGTCGGTGGTGTGGAGATTTCGCTGGACGGCGGCGCAACGTGGCGGCGTGCCGAAGGACGCGAAAACTGGAGCTTCACCTGGACTCCTGAGACACTCGGTCCGGTTACACTGGTCAGCCGCGCGGTGGACGACAGTGGCAATCTGGAAACACCCGGCAGCGGCATCACAGTAACCGTAGTCGAGCGTGACTGCCCTTGCAGCGTGTGGGATAACAGCATTGTGCCACCTGTGACATCGGATGCGGCTGCGGTCAACCTCGGCGTGAAATTCCGCACAGACGTTGATGGCTATATCACCGCAATCCGTTTCTACAAGGGCATCGCGAATACTGGCACACATACCGGCTATCTGTGGTCCACCACTGATACGGTCAACCCGCTGGCAAGTGTGGTCTTCACGGGGGAATCCGCAAGCGGCTGGCAGCAGGCAGAATTCTCCACGCCTGTCGCCGTGACCGCCGGGGTCACCTATATTGCAGCGTACCACACCCCCACAGGCAACTATGCCTTTAGCGCTGGATTCTTCAACACCGGGCTTGATGCGCCACCGCTGCGCCTGCTGGCAACCGGTGAAGACGGCGGAAACGGCGTGTTCAGCTACGGCGCTGCGGGGCTGTTTCCGAGCGATTCATTCAACGCCAGCAATTACTGGGTGGACATCGTTTTTGTCGAAGAAGTCGGTCCGGACACCACCCCACCGGTTGTGGTCGCCTTTGCGCCGTCGCAGGCTTCCGGTGTGGGCGTCGGCAGCAGCCTCACTGTGACCTTCAGCGAAGCGATGGACGCGGGCACCATCAACACCGGAACGTTTGAACTGCGCGATGCGGGCAGCAATCTCATTCCTGCCACCGTGACCTATGATTCGCTCACGCGGACGGCGACTCTCGACCCGGCTGCACCGCTGGAACTGCTGTCCACCTACACCGCGCGCGTTATCGGTGGAACAGGTGGTGTAACGGACGACAGCAGCAACGCGCTGGTGAATGATTTCGTCTGGACATTCACCACGCAGACGCCACCACCGGATGAAGGTCCGGGCGGTCCAATCCTGGTCGTGACCACTGCTGCCGATCCCTTCGGGCGTTACTATGCCGAAATCCTGCGCGGCGAAGGGCTGAATCTGTTCACGATGACCGACATCAGCACGGTTGACGCCGCGCTGCTGGCGAACTATCTGGCAGTCATTCTCGCCCCGATGGATTTAACCCCGGCGCAGGTGACGCTGTTCAGCGATTATGTGACGGCAGGCGGCAGCCTGATTGCCATGCGCCCTGACACCGATCTCGCGGCGCTGCTGGGACTGACACCGACTGGCGGCACACTCGCAGAGGGCTACCTGCTGGTCAACACTGCCAGCGCGCCCGGCACAGGCATCGTCAGCGACACCATGCAGTATCATGGCACTGCCGACCTCTACACGCTGAACGGCGCGACAGCAGTTGCGACCCTGTACAGCGACCCGACGACAGCAACAGCTAACCCGGCGGTTGCGCTGGTGGACAGCGGCGCTGGTTCGGCGGCAGTATTCAGCTATGATCTCGCCCGTTCTGTGGTGTATACACGCCAGGGCAATCCGGCATGGTCGGGGCAGGAACGCGATGGCGTCGCGCCCATTCGTTCCAATGACCTCTTCTACGGCGCTGCCGCTGGTGACCCGCAGCCGGACTGGGTCGATCTGGATAAGGTCGCTATCCCGCAGGCAGACGAGCAAATGCGCCTGCTGGTTAACCTGATTCTGGACATGACCGGTGATGACATGCCGCTGCCCCGCTTCTGGTATCTGCCGCGCGGCGAACGTGCCGCAGTGGTATTGACCGGTGACGATCATGGCAACGGTGGCACGATCGGGCAGTTCAACAATTACCTGAATGCCAGCACACCCGGCTGTTCAGTGGATGACTGGGAATGCATTCGCAGCACCTCCTATATCTACCTGAATGTGCCGCTGACCGATGGACAGGCTGCGGCATATCACGCGCAGGGCTTCGAAATCGGGCTGCATGTGAATACCAACTGCGCCGACTGGACGCCGCAGTCGCTGGATCAGTTCTTTGGAACCCAGCTTGCCGGCTTCGGCGCACAGTATCCATCCCTGCCCACGCCACAGACCAACCGCACGCACTGTATCGCGTGGAGTGACTGGTCAACCCAGGCAGATGTGCAGCTTCAGTACGGCATCCGCCTCGACACAAACTATTACTACTGGCCCCCCAACTGGGTCAATGACCGTCCCGGCTACTTCACAGGCAGCGGCATGCCCATGCGCTTTGCCGCCCTTGACGGGAGGATGATTGACGTTTACCAGGCGACCACGCAGATCACCGACGAAAGCGGGCAGGACATCCCCGTCACCATCGCCACCCTGCTGGATCGTGCGTTGGGCAGCGAAGGCTACTACGCGGTGATTACCGCCAACATGCATACTGACCAGTCCAACCATCTGGGCGGCAATGCCATCGTTGCGGCGGCGCAGGCGCGTGGGGTTCCTGTGGTTACCGCTCAGCAAATGCTGGTCTGGCTGGATGGGCGCAACAACTCGTCGTTTGAGAATCTGCTCTGGAACGATGGCGTGCTGACGTTCAGTGTCAGCGCCGCGCCGGGGTCTAACGGCATCATGACGCTGCTGCCCAACAACGCTGGCAGCCGCGAACTGCTCAGCCTGACCCGCAACGGCAGCCCGCTGGCATACACAGTGGAAACCATCAAGGGCGTTGAATATGCCGTGTTTGCCAGCGCGGCAGGCGATTACGTCGCCACCTATGACGAACCGCCGCCACCCCCGCAGACCGTTGTGGACACCACACTGGTGGACTTCAACGCAGGGGATCCGAGCGTATGCCCGGCAGTGGCGCACAGCGGCAATGGCGAAGTCATTCTGCCGCCTGCGCTGCTGGAAGAATTCGCTGGCACGGCGCTGCCGGCAGGCTGGCAGGGCGGTATCTGGGGCAATGATCCCAATGGGGCGATCAATGTCTCTGGTGGAAGCCTCTCAGTAAACGTCGCCCGCGCCATGAACACCACGCCTTACGGTCCGGGGACGACGATTGAGTTTGTCGCCACCTTTGCCGGTGTGCCCGATGGCAGCAGCATCGTCCAGGGTGAACCGTTCCAGCATGTCGGCTTTGTCGGCGATTTTGACTTTAATAACCCCTGGTTCATCGTCAGCACCGGCAACGCAACCGACGGAATCTATGGACGCAGCAGCAGCGGAACCAACGTACCCCTTGGCGGGCGTGAACTGCTGGGCACGCCGCACCGCTACCGCATCGAATGGCTGGCGAATGCCGTTAACTTCTATGTGGATGGCGTGCTGGCAGGAACAATCAACGAGACAGTTACGCAGAACTTGTTCATCATCGCCAGCGACATCAACAATCAGGTCGGACCGCTGGCGGTGGACTGGCTGCGCATTCTGCCCTATACATCGCCCTGCACGTTCACCTCGCGCGTCATCACCACAGGCGAACCGGTGATCTGGCAGAGCATCGAATGGGACAGCGCCGAACCCTCAGGAACAGGCATCGCCATCAGCTACCGCACCGGCAATACGCCAACGCCGGACGGCTCCTGGAGCGCCTTTACCCCCGTGACCAATGGTGGCAGCATCGGCGTCACCGCGCGTTACGTCCAGTATCAGGCGCTGCTGACGAGTGCCAATATCAACGAGACCCCCGAATTGCAGGAAGTGCGCTTCATCTATGGCGCAGCGCCTGCCAACCAGCCGCCGATCATCACAGACATCCCCGATCGCGGAGACGCAGAAGGAGCGACAGTCAGCATTACGGTCGTCGCCAGTGATCCTGATGTCATTGATACCCTGTCATTTGATGTGACCGGGCTGCCAGCAGGCATCAACTTCAGCACGACAACCGGGGAAATCTTCGGGACGCTCAGCTTTGACACTGCCAATACCTACACTGTGACCGTGACCGTAACGGACAATGGTTCACCTGCGCTGAGTGTGTCCGACTCCTTCATCTGGACAGTGACCGACACGCCGACTGATGCCGATCTGGTGGTCAGCAAGAGTGGTCTGCCGGGCACCATTTACTACGGCGACCAGTTGACCTACACAATCGTTGTCACTAACAACGGTCCTGCCGCAGCGACGAATGTCACTGTGAACGACCCGCTGCCCGCAGGAACGGTCTTCGCCAGTTATCAATCCAGCGATCCGACGGATACCTGTACTGCCGCGCAGGGCGTGTTTAGCTGCCAGTTAGGCACACTTGCGGACGACGAAAGCGCAACCATCACCCTGGTTGTTGCTGTTGCGCCAGTCGTGCAGTACTACACCATCACCGCGACCAATGACGGTCCGTTCACGCTGCCCGATTTCGTTGTGATTCACACGCTGCCAGCCGGGGCGGTTTTCGACTCGGTGACGCCTGAGGTGTGTCTGCAAAATGCAGGCAGCATCATCTGCGACTTCGGTCCAGCAGCGCCAGATCAAACCTTCACGGCGACGGTGGGCGTTTTCTTCGATGACCTCACCAGCATTGAAAATCTGGTGACTGTCAGCGCTGATCAGTTTGATCCCAATCCGGATAACAACAGCGATACGGAAGTCACCCCGGTTGAAGAACCGATTGCACAACTGGTGCTGACCAACCCCGGCGATCAGACCAGCACGGTCGGCGACGGCATCACCCTGCCCATCAGCGTCACGGGCGGCACGCTGCCCTACACCTTCAGCGCCAGCGGTCTGCCCGACGGTCTGAGCATCAGTCCGGCAGGGGTCATCAGCGGCACAGCGACGGCAGCGGGCACCTTCAGCGCCAGCGTCACCGTCACCGACAGCAGCCCCACGCCGCAGTCGCAGACCGTCAGCTTCGCCTGGCAGGTGGACCCGACCACGCTCGTCGTCACCAACCCCGGCGATCAGACCAGCACGGTCGGCGACGGCATCACCCTGCCCATCAGCGTCACGGGCGGCACGCTGCCCTA
>DAOTWP010000286.1:0-96752 GCA_034435675.1 Anaerolineae bacterium | reverse complement strand
GAGGGCATGGCGCTGTCTGTGGTCAACACCGGTCGTGGCGATGTGATGCCCGCGTTCGGTGGCGAACTGAACACAGCAGATCAGCGCGCAGTTGTTGCCTATGCCCGTTCGCTGAGCCTGACCAACGCAAACACGCCGCCCGTACAGGTCGCACAGGCAGCGACCGCGACACCGCAGCCGCCCACCGCTGTACCGGCAAATGCGGAAACTACGCCAGAGAGCACCGCAGCCGCCCTGGAGGGCACTGCTGAAGCGACCTCAGCGGCTGAAGCTACAACAACAGCCGAAATGACTGCTGCGCCGGAGACCGCTGCGACAGCGGAGTCCACCGCAGTTACGGCTGAAACGACTGCCGAAGCACCTGCGCCTGCCACCACCGAGGAGGCAAACGCCGGGGGAATTGTTTTCGGGCAGATCAGCAACGGCACTGCCGGGGGCGCGGTGCCGCCCAACCTGCCGCTGTCGCTCTATGTGGTTGATGTCAATCATGGCGAAACCAGCTACCAGACGACTGCCGACGCCAGCGGCGCGTATCGCTTCGAGAATGTGCCGATGCGCACAGACCGCGATTATGTCGTGACGACGGTCTATAACGGCGTGTCGTTTGTCAGCGACCCCCTGCGTCCGGCATCCGGAGACGCGCAGCTCCTGCTGCCGATTACCGTTTACGAAACCGGCGCGGACGCCAGCACGATCAGCATTGACGCCATGATTACGCAGATCAGCGTCAGCGATAACCAGCTTCAGATGGTGCAGATTGTCAGCTTCACCAATACGTCTGACCGTGTGTTCATCAATGCCTCCCAGGGCGGGCAAACATCGGTATGGCTGCCTGTCCCGGCGGGCGCGCAGTATTTTGACATGATGGGCACGGGCTACACGATGAACCCGGACGGCACGCTGATTTATGACAACCAGCCGGTAATTCCCGGCGACTCGCACCTGATGCATGCCAGCTTCCTTATGTCCTATACCAGCGGCATGAGCATTGCGCAGACGATGGGCTTTCCAATTAACGGCACTTACGAGGTGCTGCTTGCCACAAATGGCTTGAACATCGGTGGATCACAGCTCACGCAGCAAACACCGCGCGTGGTTGGCGGGCAGTCCATCCCGACCTTCGCAGCGCTGCTCAACGTGCCGGGCGGGCAGCCGTTCAGCTACACGCTCAGCGGTACACCCAGCGCGCAGAGCAGCACACAGCAGGCAGCAGGACCTAACCCGCTTGCCTACATTCTGATTGGCGCGGGTATCGGCGCAATCGGCGTTGCTGGAGTGCTGTTCTTGCAGGAACGCCTGAATCGAAACCGGTCCCAGCCGCAGGCGGCGGCAGCCAGCGGCGGCACGCCGTCACAGTCCAGCACGCTGATGAAGCAGATTGCCGATCTGGACATCCGCTTCCGTGATGGCAAGCTGGATCGCAAAGCGTATGAGAAGCGCCGCGCCGAACTGAAGGCGCAGTTGACCGCGCTGCTGAAGAGTCAGCCGCCGGAGGAGTAAATTTATTTCTGCACCAAGAAACAAAAGGGGGAAACTAAATGGCAGTCGCAAAACATTTTGAAACACCCACCGGTGCGCAAACGCCCGCCGGGGTCAGTGCGCGGCGCGTCCCGTGGCTGACCATCCTCACCGTGCTGGCGGTTATTGGGCTGGCAGTGGGTGCATACTTCGCGCTGGTCTACGCCGGCACAGATGTGGATCAGGGCAATGTGCAGCGCGTCTTTTACTTCCACGTCGCCGCGTTTTCTGCGGCGTCTGTCGCCTTCGCGTGCAGCGTAGTTGGCGGCGGCGGCTACCTGATTACCCGCCAGCGTCGCTGGGATTATCTAGGGCTGGCAGGTGTTGAGGTCGGTCTGACACTTTCGCTGATTACGCTGTTCACCGGCATGGTCTGGGCGCGCCCCATCTGGAACACCTGGTGGACGTGGGATCCACGCCTGACCTCGACGGCAATCATGGTGCTGACCTACGCCGCCTATCTGATGCTGCGCAGCGGTATCGAAAGTGTCGAAAAGCGCCGTCTGTTCGCTGCCGTGTATGGCATTCTGGCAATCAGCACCGTTATCTTCACGTTTGTGATTATCCGTGTGCGCCCGGACACGATCCACCCGACAGTGATTGGACCCAGCGCGCAAAACGCGGAGGGTGGCTTCGCCATGACCAGCGGCATTGGCACGGCGCTGGGCATCAACAGCTTCATCTGGTGCTGCCTGATCGCCCCGACGTTCATCTGGTGGCGCATCCGGCTGGAATTGCGCGGTGAACGCGCGGCAGAACTACGCGCCGAATTGCAGGATCAGGAATAATCCAGGGGAAACAGTCCGATGATTGACACAGACGGTTATTTGCTGCTGGGGCTGGCGGTGATCGCCATGGTTTTGCTGAACTACAGCATCTTGCTGCTGGCGCGCTTTAGCAACGTGCGCAAGACCATCCGCGTGCTGGAACAACTGCGCGACGAATAAGTCTTAGAATCTATCCATAAACCGATCTTCCGGAACAAGCGGATTAATCCCCTTGTCTGCGTTTACAGATAGACACTTAACCTAACCCATTCTGCCGGTGCGCACCGCTGGTGTGTCCGGCAGCCGGAATCAAAACGGGCAGGTGTAACACCTGCCCGCCGTGTTATGCTGGTTTGCGCCTATTTTTGCAGCGCAGCATTGCCCGAAAACGGTGCGCCAATGATTGGGGCGATCAGGCAGAAGTTCATTGCCCCGGCGAGGATGGGCAGCACGCCGATCACCGCCAGAATGATCCCGCCAGTACCCTGCACGACCACCAGCCCCAGCAGCATGATTAACACACCTGCCAGAATGCGCACGCCGCGTCCAATCGGTCCTGCCATGAATTTTGCGAATGCCATCGTTAACTTCCTTCCCTCTTCTATGCTGCTTTCCGTCGCTGCCGCTTAGATGCAGACAGTAGACAAAAGGTTACATCCAGTTAAGCGGCAGTTTTGCGGTTTGATACACGTCGTGTCGCTCTGCATGCCCCGCACAAGGGGCATTTGAATACGCTCTGATTGCCAACACACGGTCAGCAGTTGCGCCCGACCCCTCAGAGACCGCCGCTCGCCGGAACAGATGCCACACTGCTGCCCGCCGACGTGCTGGACCCCTTTACACTGATGCGCGAAATCTTGCGCCGGGTGTGTGGGCTGCCGCAGTGTGGGCAGCGCACGTTGTCCGCATCAGTCATGCTGACGCGCTTTTCAAACGTCTGTTCACAATCAGGACAATCATAGTCATACAGCGGCATGGTTGTTCAGCCCTCCAGTGCTTTGATCACCCGGCTCAGCCGTTCGCGGGCTTCCGCGGCAACAGGCTCCAGCGCGGGGTTTTCCACAAAACTCATCATCGCCAATGGGTCAATAATCCCCACCTGCACTGCCCCCGCGTCGGTCTGCATCACCGTGACGTTGCACGGCAGCAGCAGCCCAATTTCCGGCGCGGCGGTCAGCGCGCGGTGTGCCAGCGGCGGGTTGCAGGCACCTAGAATCCTGTACGGGCGAAAATCAACAGCCAGCTTCTGTTTCATTGTCGCCTTCACGTCAATCTCGGTCAGTATACCGAAACCCTCCGCCTTGAGCGCATCGGTCACGCGCACCAGCGCCGTTTCATAGTCGGTGTCAAGCTGCACGGTAAACCCGATGCCTGCCTGTGCCTTGTCCATATACCTGCTCCTTACTAACACCTGCCCGTTGCGGCATCTGTAGGCAGGAAGCCAGCAAGCAGCCACCCGCCCACGATGATGCTGTGCTAATTGCGTTCCAGCGGCAGCCCGCGCTGCATCCAGCCCAGCGTGCCGCCCACCACGTTATAGACCATCTCAAAACCCTTTTGACCCAGCAGCGCTGCGGCGGACTGGCTGCGACTGCCGGTCGCACAGATGACCACCACCGGCTCCTGCCGGTCGAGTTCGTCGGCGCGCCGCGCAAACTCGCCCAGCGACATCAGCTTTGCGCCGGGCACATGCCCCTGCGCATATTCCCAGGGTTCACGCACGTCTACAATGATCGGATGCTTGCCACCGTTGCTGATCATGCTGTGCAGTTCACCTGCGTCAATGTCGCGCACATCACCGCTGGTCACAGGCAGCCCCAGCGCCTGCCATGTCTCAAGGCTGTCCGACAAATAGCCAACCACGTTGTCATAACCAACGCGGGCGAGGCTGTAGATTACTTGTTGATAAGTGGACGGGTCTTCCAGCAGCAGCACCAGCGGCACATCCGGTGGCAGCACAAAGCCGACCCGGTTGCTGAGCTGGTCGTCCGCTTCCAGATGCACCGAACCCGGAATGTGCTTTGCCCGGAACGCCGCCTTGCTGCGCGTATCCAGCAGCGCAGCGCCCCGGCGGAAGTGCGGCACAGCGTCCTGCGCGGCAAGCGGTTTAGCAGACACGTCACCCAGCGGGCGCGGTCCCTGGCGGTTAATCTGCTTGATACGCTTGTGGTTGCCGGGCTGTTCGGGCAGGTCTGCCGTCGCAAATTCGATATACTCGTCCCGGCTGCGCGGCTGCAATGCCGGGTTGGTCTGGCGCTCAAAGCCGATGGTGGACGTGCGCACCGAACCGATTGACTTGCCGCACAACGACCCCGCGCCGTGCCCTGGCAGCACCAGCACGCCGTCGGACAGCGGCAGCAGTTCGTGCGTCAGCGTGTCATGCATGTGCCCCGCCAGTTCGCGCGCCGCCTCAATGCCCACCAGATCGGGGCGTCCGGCATCGCCAACGAACAGCGTATCGCCGGTCAGCGCCATCCAGGGCACATCACCGCGCGTTTTATCTGCCACCAGCAGCGTCACGCTTTCCGGCGTATGACCGGGCGTAAAACGCACGCGCAGTTCCACATTGCCCAGCGTCAGCACATCCCCGCCCTTCAGCGGCACATGCTCGAACTGCGCTTCTGCCGCCGCGTGCACATAAATTGCCGCACCGGTACGCTGTGCCAGATCGGTATTGCCGGAAACATGATCCGCATGCAGATGTGTTTCGATGATGTGGGTAATCGTCAGCCCGCGTTCGGCGGCAGTCTCCAGGTACTTGCGCACATCGCGATCAGGATCAACCACTGCTGCTACACCTGCGCCCTCGCAGCCAACCAGATACGAGGCGCAGCCCAGCCCATCGATGAAATACTGCTGAATAAACATACCCTTACCCTCCTATGCCTGTCTTCACACGCGGCATTTGTCTTGCAGGCAGCCTATGCCCTAACCGCACTACCGCGTCACTGAAGAATAGAAACACTAAAACACCCTCGGAAGATTGTCATAAAGCAAAAACAGCGCCAGAACGATGACAAACACGGCGAACAAGCGCCGCAGTAGTTGTGCGTTGAGGTGTTTGCCAAGCCGCGTCCCGGCGAATGTGCCTGCCAGACCCGCCAGGACAAAAACCAGCACCAGCGCCACATCCACACTCAGCCCTTCCAGATGCCCCAGAAAGCCCGCTGCGCTGTTCATGGCGATCACCAGCAGCGAGGTGCCCACCGCGTGATGCATCGGCAGTCCGACCAGCATCACCAGCGCCGGGACGATCAAGAAGCCGCCGCCCACACCCAGAATGCCAGTCAACAGTCCGACCCCTGCGCCCCCGGCAAGCACCTTCCACAGTACCGGGGCAGTGTCGCTGCCCTGCTCCTGCGCCGCGCTGCCCTGGCGCGTGACCAGCAGCAGCCCGACCAGCAGCATCAGCATGGCGAAGGCGACCATCAGCGCTTCCGGCGCAAACTGGCGCGACAGCCCGGCAGCGAAATACGCCACCAGCATGCCCGCACTGCCAAACAGCAGCGCCACACGCCAGTTGAGCGTGCCCTGTGCCCGGTGGAAATATGCGCCCAGCGCGCTGTTTGCGCCGACAATTGCCAGCGACGTTGTCACGGCGACCTGCGGCGTCTGCCCGATCAGGTAAACCAGCGCAGGCACTGTCAGAATTGACCCACCCCCGCCCAGCAGCCCCAGCGCCGCGCCAATCGCAAAACCCAGCAGCAGGCTGAGCACCAGCGTGGTCATTATTTGCCCTTCTTCACCGGATACCCGGCACGCTGCCATGCCAGCATGCCGCCTTGCAGATTGAGCGCGCTGTAGCCCGCACTGTTGAGCTGCCGTGCGGCGCTGCTGCTGCGCGCACCGGAACGGCACACACACAGGATTTCACGATTCTGCGGCAGTTCCTTCATCCGGCTGTCCAGTTCGTGCAAGGGGATCAGCTTTGCCCCCGCAATGTGCCCGGCGCGGAATTCGTCTGGCTGGCGCACATCCAGAATGAATGGTTTGGCACCGTTATCAAGCCGGGCTTTTGCTTCGGCAGCACTCAAATGGGCACCCCCTGCGCCAAGCAGGGACTTCAGAATATTCATCGAACGTTGTTCTCCGTGGTGATTAATCGACAGGTGAATACTACCGCAGTGGTGCTGTGGTTGATCAGAGCAGGATTGTCTCTGCCCTGTTGTTACACTGGCGTGGCGAGCTGCGCGGGTGCGCCGCAAGAGCGCGGACTGCGCCGTTACTGCACCGGAAAGCCCTGCTCAACCCACGTCACAATGCCGCCGAGGTCGTAGATGCCAGTGTAACCCGCAGTCGCCAGGATCTGACCTGCCTGCGCACTGCGGTTACCCGTGCGGCAGTAGAGCACGATCGGGCGGTCCTGAGGGACTTCGTTCAGGCGTCCTGCCAGTTCCTCAACATTGATATTGACGGCGCCAGCGATGTGCCCGCTGTTGAATTCCTCCGGGGTGCGCACGTCCAGCAGCAGGTGTGTGGTGTTCGACGACACAAACTGCGACCGGTAATTCGCCGGGGAGATCAACTGCACCGTGCTCGTGCTGACGCCTGCTGAACTGCTCGCAGCACTGCCTGCGGTGCTGCCACTGCCCATTGCACCGAAAATCACCAGCAGCACGACCAGAACAGCGGCGACTGCCAGCACGGGGACGAGGATTTTCATTTGCTGTTCGCGCTGCTTGCGCTGGGCGCGACGCGACTTCTTGCTCATATGCCAACTTGCCTGTCTAAGCGATTTTGCAGGTTTCAGTCAGGGTATGATGACCAAAAGCCCATCATTACCTGATATGCACATTCATTAGGATTACTTTACCGCTTCGGGCTGTGCGCAGGTAGAGCAATCCGCTTATAATGTGCCATTAGCTGTGAGTAATGGCTGTGCACGAACGGAAAGAACGGGCAATGCTTGATCTGCACAAATTGCAAATCTTCATGGTGGTCGCGCAGGAAGGCAGCTTCAGCGCGGCGGCAGACCGGCTGTATGTCACGCAGTCAGCGGTCAGCCAGCATATCAAGGAACTGGAGGCAAGCCTCGGCAGGCAGCTTTTCCAGCGCGGGCGGCGCGGTGTGGCACTGACCCCGCAGGGTGACATTCTGCTCGGCTATGCGCGGGAAATCTTCGCACTGGTGGCACAGGCGGAACGCGCCCTGACCGACGTGCAGCAGTTGCGCAGTGGACGGGTCAGCATCGGCGCGACACCGGGCATTGGCATCTACCTCGCGCCGGACTGGGTGCAGCGTTTTCGCGCGCGCTATCCGCAGCTCACTGTCGCCCTCGAAACCGGTGTCACGGCGCAGATTGTCGCGGGGGTGCTGGCGCAGCGGCTGGAACTGGGTTTCATCGAAGGCGAACTGGACACCGCCCCGCCGCAGGGGCTGGCGGTGTGTGTGCTGCGCGAGGTGGAACAGATGGTCATTGTCGGCGCGAACCACGCCTGGCGCGGCAGAACCAGCGTGCCGCTGGAAGCACTGAGCGAACAGACGTTTATCATGCGACCGCCCAACAGCCAGTCGCGCCTGTGGCTGAACAAAACCCTGCACGGCTACGGTATTGACGCAAAGCTTGGCGCAGAGTTCGACAACCTGGAATCGATCAAGCGGGCAGTGGCGTCCGGCACATGCATCACTGTGCTGCCCGCCTATGTTGTGCAGCAGGAAGTGACCCTGGGACAGCTTTATGCCATCCCTGTGCAGGGCGCGCCCTTGCAGCGCAGCCTTAAGCTGATCTGCGGACAGGACAGCTACCTGTCCCCGGTTGCCCGCGCCTTCCTGACCGAGCTGAGCAGCACCTATCCCGCCGTCACCGCCGCGCTGAACGCCGTGCCCGTCCGCTGAACGGGCGCCAGCACGGGCGACCACCCTATTATGCGACCAGCGCTGGCGCTTCGCAGGGGGCAATATGCAACCCGCTGCTCTTCCGCTTACTGCTAAAGGGATTAAGCAGGCGAAGTAACCCCGATTTATGCCGACCCCATAATCCGGGACTACATTTCACCATTTGTTGCGCGCGTGCCTGTTTATAGTTATTATGGGCAGGGAATTATATACGTCTAATTTCAGACTAGACCCCAGATAACTTATGAACATTTCACTTGCTACCCTGCTGGATCGTCATGCCCAGTTCCGCCCTGACCATCTTGCCGTCATCTACGAAGAGCAGCGGCTCACCTACCGCCAGTTCAACGCCCGCGTCAACCGGCTGGCAAATGCCCTGCTGGGGCTGGGCATTCAAAAAGGCGACAAAATCGCCACGATCCTGAATAACTGTCTCGAACAGCTCGATATTTACTGGGCAGTCGCCAAAATCGGCGCGGTGGTCGTGCCGCTCAGCCCGCTGCTGCGTGGACAGGGTTTAACGCGCCTGCTAAATGACAGCGACACCGTGCTGGTCTTTACCGAACAGTCCTTTGCCGAAATCCTCGACCCGCTGAAATCCGACTTGCCCGCCATCACGCCGGAACGTTACTATCTGGTGGACGCGGCAGATGTGCCGGGTTACGGCAGCTATGCGAGTCTGGTTGCAGATGCTTCTGAGTCCAGCCCACAGGGCATCAGCATCCAGCACGACGACCACTACAATATCATCTACAGCAGCGGCACGACCGGGCTGCCCAAAGGCATTATCCACACGCACTTCATCCGTTCAATGTACTGCGCGCTGTTCGCCTCTGCCTATCGTATCACGCCCGAAAGCGTGGTACTGCACACCGGCGCGCTGATCTTTAACGGCGCATTCCTGACGCTGATGCCCGCATTTTTCATGGGCGCAACCTACGTCTTCCACCGCCAGTTCAAAGCTACCCACCTGATTGACACTATCGAACGCGAGCGCGTGACGCACATCAAAATGGTCCCCTCGCAGATTATCGGCATGCTCAACGCTCCTAACTACGACCCGCAAAAGCTGCAATCGCTCAAGATGATCGGCTCGGTGGGCGCGCCGCTGTTGATGGAGCATAAGCAGCGTGTACTGGATGACCTGCCGGGGCGCTTCTGCGAACTCTATGGACTGACGGAAGGCTTCGTGACGATCCTCGATATCACCGACGCTGAACGCAAACCCGGCTCGGTGGGCTGCCCACCGCCATTTTACGAGATGCGCATCGTCAAACCAGATGGCAATGACGCTGCCCCACACGAAGTCGGTGAAATCGTTGGGCGTGGTCCCATCACCATGCCGGGCTACTACAAACGCCCCGACCTGACCGCGAATGCCATCCGCGACGGCTGGCTCTACAGTGGCGATCTGGGCTATGTGGACGAAGATGGTTTCCTGTATCTGGTGGATCGCAAAAAGGATATGATAATCTCCGGCGGTGTCAACGTCTATCCACGCGACATCGAAGAAATCGTCGCCCGCCACCCCGCCGTGCAGGATGTCGCCGTCTTTGGCGTACCCGATGAGAAATGGGGTGAAACGCCGGTTGCCGCCATTGTGCTCTCTCCCGGCAGCCAGATCAGCGCCGATGACCTGCACCAGTGGATCAACAACAACATAGAGGCACGCTTCCAACGTGTCAGCGAAGTGCTGCTGCTGGAGGATTTCCCGCGCAGCGCCGCCGGCAAAACCCTGAAACGCACCATCCGCGAGCGCTACATCGCCGACAGCACACCGCAGGAATAACAGCACTCCTTCTCCTGGTTTCGACGCGCAGGCAGCCTCCCCGGCTGCCCGCCGCGAAATAGTTCGTTCGTAAATAGTCAAGAGGAGTACCGCATGTTAAAAGTTCGTCTGTTATTCATGTTGCTTGTTTTCGTCCTGCTGTTCACCGGAAGTGCCTTCGCCCAGGAGGCAGCCACCTGCGACGCTGACAATCCCGTGCTGTTCGGGTTCGTCGTCGACAACACCGGCATTGGCGTGATCTTCGCCGAATCGCAGTTCAAGGGTATCGACATGGCAATGGAAGACCTGAACGCCAACGGCGGCATTCTGGGACGCTGCGTGCAGTACATCTGGCAGGACTCGCAGTTGGATGCCACGTTGGGCGCAACCATTGCGGAGCAGTTCGTGCTGGAAGACAATGTCGATTTCCTCGTGGGACCCACCAGCAGCGGCGTGGCGCTGGCAATCACCGAAGTCGCGCGTGAAAATGCCGTGCCGGTGGTCTTCCACACCTCCAACACCGTGCAGTTGACCACGGCGCGCTGGCATCCGTACATGCTGCAAGTGGTGCCGCACACGACCATCGAAGCGCGTGCCGCCGCCGCATGGGCAGCCCAGCAGGGCTTCAGCACCTTCGCCACCATCGGTCCTGACTATGCCTTCGGGCGCGACAGCTTTGGCGCGTTTGCCCCCCGCCTGATGGAGTTGAACCCCGCCGCTGAAATTGTCACTGAACAGTGGCCCGCCCTGGGCGAAGCTGACCTCGGACCGTACCTGAGCGCGATTGAGGCATTTGCACCGGAAGCGCTGTACAGCAGCCTGTGGGGCGACCAGCTCGTCAACTTTGTCTCTGCCGCCAATGACTTTGGGCTGTTCGACAGCCTGGCATTCTTCGGACTGTTTGATACCGACTTCCTCAAGGCAATCGGCAGTGAACTCCCTGATGGGCTGTTTGGTTATGCGCGCGCGCCATTCTACGCGATTGACACCGAACAGATGGCAGATTTCAACACCCGTTATTTTGAACGTTACGAAGAATACCCCTCTGACTGGGCGATCATGATTTACGACGGCGTGCTGGGGCTGGCAGCAGCAGCAGAAGCGGCTGGCAGTGTCGAGGGCGATGCCGTTGCAGCAGCACTCCCCGGTTTGACCTACACCGCCCTGCGCGGCGACCTGACCGTGCGCGAATGCGACCACATGGTTAACGTGGGCGAGTATGTCGGCATCTCGACCCAGGAATCGGATTTTGGCATTCCGATCATGACTGACGTGCAGTACATCCCGGCAGAAGAGCTGTGGAACACCTGCGAAGAAATTGAGGCAATGCGCGCCGAAGCAGGCAGCTAAGTACGACTATAGAAATCTCGCGGGATTGTTTTCCGTAGGGGCGGGTCTGAGACCCGCCCCTACATCCGACATTTTCAATTTGGTTGTACTTAGCAGCAGCATCTCCTGACCTTCGCCGTCTGGGGCGCGGTACGCCTCGCCCCTTGCGGCTGCACGATAGCGGAGTATCGTCCTATGGCGCTGGACGCCTTTCTCAGCCAGATTCTCAGCGGCGTTTCCAATGGTATGCTGCTGTTCATTATTGCTTCCGGTTTGACGCTGATTTTCGGCGTGCTGCGGGTCATTAACTTCGCGCACGGCAGCTTGTACATGGTCGGCGCGTTCATCGCCGTTGGGGTGGCAGGCTATTTTACGGAAAAGTTTGCCGGGTTTGTTGCCGCGCTGGTGGTCGTGCCGGTGCTGGTGGCACTGTTGGGCTATGTGCTGGAACGTTTCCTGTTCAAGCGCATCTACAACAAAGAACATCTGCTGCAACTGCTGCTGACTTACGGGCTAACGCTGATCCTGGGCGACTTGACGCGCCTGATCTGGGGTGGCGACATCTACCGGCTGGAACGCCCGGACTTTTTGCGTGGGCGTACCGAGATCCTGGGCTTGCGCATGACCAACTACGACCTGTTTCTGCTCGTTGTTGGGCTGGGAATTGGCGCGGGGTTGTGGTTTCTGCTCCAGCGCACGCGCTTCGGGCGCATCACCCGCGCAGCGGTGGCAAACGCAGAAGTGCTGAGCGCGCTGGGCACAAATGTTGACCGCGTCTTCACGCGCGCATTCATGCTTGGCGCGTGGCTCGCGGGCTTCGGCGGCACGCTGGTCGCGGCGCGCAGTTCGGTCAGCCTGGGCATGGATGCGGAAATCATCGTGCAGGCGTTCGCCATCGTCGTGATTGGCGGATTGGGCAGCTTCGCCGGGGCGCTGCTGGGGTCGATGCTCGTCGGCATCACGCTGGCGCTGGGCATCATTCTGCCAAGCCTGGTTCAACCACCGCTGGACGTGGTTTTCCGCAGTATTCCGGCGCAGGCACTGCCCTTTCTGGCAATGGCGCTGATTCTCATCCTCCGCCCGTGGGGCTTGCTGGGCAAGCCTGAACGTTAGTAGAAGGCGATGCAAGCTATGCAAGTAGTCCAGACAACACGCGCAAATCCACTGGCGGCAGTCCCCGACTGGGTATGGGCAGGGGTGGGCATCGCCGCGCTGCTGGCGCTGCGCTTCATCCTCAGCGACTTTCAGCTCACCGTCGCCAGCGAAATGCTAATTATCGGCTTGTTCGCCCTCAGCCTGAATTTAATTATGGGCTATGGCGGCATGGTGCATTTTGGGCATGCCGCGTTTTACGGCATCGGCGGTTATACCGTCGCCGTTGGCATTGCCCGCTGGGGCTGGAATCCCTGGCTGGCGATGCTCGCTGCGCCGTTTGTCAGCGCGCTGCTGGCGCTGATCATCGGCTGGTTCTGTGTGCGCCGTCGCGGGCTGTATTTTTCGATCCTGACGCTGGCTTTCGGACAATTGATTTACACGCTGGTCTTTAACGCCCGCGATCTGACCGGGGGCGACGACGGGCTGCATGGGCTGGTCTTCCCAGAGATTATCAACTCCCCCGGCAGTTATTACCTCTTCACGCTGCTGGTCTTTATCGTCTGCGTGCTGACGCTGCGCATCATCGTGCGCTCGTCGTTTGTGCTGGTTCTGCGTGCCGTGCGCGAAAATGCGGAACGCGCGCAATTCATCGGTGTGGACGTGCGCCGCCACCAGTTGATCACGTTCGTCATCGGTGGTTTCTTTGCCGGGATTGCCGGCGCGCTGCTGGTCGGCGAAAAACATTTCGTCGGCGTCGAGACGCTGTTCTGGACAACCAGCGCCGAACCGATTCTGGCGAGTCTGCTCGGTGGCATGTATACACTGCTGGGTCCGGTCGTCGGCGCGGCGCTGCTGGTGTTCCTCAATCTGGTGCTGACGCGCATTTTTGCCTACTGGTCGCTGGTGCTGGGCATCCTCACGGTGGTGATTGTGCTGGTTGCGCCCACCGGGCTGCTGGGGCTGGCACAGCGCCTGCTGGGGCTGGAAGGGAAAGACAGCGCATGAGCCTGCTCAAACTTGAAAACCTGCACAAGAGCTTTGGCGGTCTGCAAGTGACCTATGATGTCAGCCTGCACGTTGAACCGGGCGAACGGGTCGGCATTATTGGACCCAACGGCGCGGGCAAAACCACGCTTTTCAACCAGATTTCCGGCTACATCCGCCCGGACAAGGGGCGTATCCTGTTTGACGGGCGCGACATCACCGGCATGCTGCCGCACCGCATTGTTTGGCTGGGAATCGGACGTGCCTTCCAGCGTTCCAACATCTTCCCACGCCTCACCGCGGTTGAAAACATCCAGGCGGCAGTAACGAGCCATGCCAGCCAGCAGTACAACCTGTGGCGACCGGCTGCCAGAATGAAGCAGGTTAACGAACGGGTCGATTACCTGCTTGGTGTGATCGGCATGACTGACCGACGCCGGCAGCAGATGGCAGGTAAACTGGCACTGGGCGATCAGAAGCGCCTGGAGATTGGGCTGGCGCTGGCGATGGAACCACGCCTGCTGCTGCTGGACGAACCGACAGCGGGCATGTCGCAGCAGGAAACCGAAAATACGGTGCAGCTTGTGAGCGCTGTGACACAGCAGCTTAAGGTCAGCCTGTTGTTTACCGAACACGATATGGATGTGGTTTTTGGCGTCTCTGAACGGATTTATGTGCTGAATCAGGGGCAGTTAATCGCTGAAGGCACACCGCAGGCAATCGCCGACAACCCGCGTGTGCAGGAGGTTTATCTGGGTACGGATCGCAGCGAACAAAGGCTGCTGGATTAGCCAGGAGGGCTTATGCTGCAAGTCGAGAACATTGATACCTTCTATGGGCTGAGCCACATCCTGTTCGGCGTGTCGCTGGAAATCAACGCCGGGGAGTGTGTCTGCCTGATGGGACGCAACGGCGCGGGCAAAACGACAACGTTTCGCAGTATTATGGGCTTGACCTCCCCACGCAGTGGCAGCATTCGCTACAAAGGCAGCCCGATCCATAAGCTGCCCGCCTACAAAATCGCGCAGTTGGGTATCGGTTTTGTGCCCGAAGAACGTGCCATCTTCCCGGACTTAACGGTGTGGGAGAATCTGGATGTGGCGCGCAAACCTGGCGCAGATGGCACGACCGGCTGGACCATTGAGCGCGTTTACGACTTCTTCCCGCGTTTGCGCGAACGCCACAGCCAGCCGGGCGGCACGCTCAGCGGCGGCGAACAGCAAATGCTGACCATTGCGCGCACGCTGATGGGCAACCCCGACCTGCTGCTGCTGGACGAACCCTCCGAAGGGCTGGCACCGCTGATCGTGGACGCCATTGGCAAACTGGTAACAGAAATCAAGCGCGAAGGTATAACCATTCTGCTGGCAGAGCAGAACACGTATTTCGCGCTCGGTCTTTCTGACCGCGTCTACATCATTGATGATGGGCGCATTCAGTACACGGGCAGCGCGGAAGCGGTGAAAGCCGACCCGGATATCATCAAGCGCTTCATGGCAGTACACGAGTAGTCGTTACGCCACCAGAGGACTACTGCCATGCAGCGGCGTAGTCCTGCACATACTGGCGCAGGCTGATTGGTGCTCTGCCCAGCAGCGCGCTGATATCCGCGCTGACGCTGGCAGCGCTGCCAAAGCGGGTCATCGTGTAGAGCATGGTCATCACCAGGGTGTAGCTCCACGGCACCCCCTCGCGCCGTTTGCGCAGAACAAAACGCGGCAGCGACGGATTGCGGTAGTGTATTGGCTGATCCAGCACGTGGCTGAAGACCTGCGCCACCTCAGCATAGGTCAGCGCGGCGCTGCCTGTCAGCGTATACGCGCGATATTCATGCCCTGGTGACGTCAGCACGTGCGCTGCCACCGCACCAATATCGCGCGTGTCGACAAAGCTGGTGCGGCTGCCCCCTGCTGGAATAAAGATCTCGCCGCGCTGCTGGATCTCCGCCCGGTGGGTCGTGTTTAGATTCTGCATGAAAAACCCGCAGCGCAGAAACGTCCACGCGATGCCGGATTCGCGCAGTACCTGTTCGATTTTGTGATGCGGTAGATAGCGCCTGTGCTCTACTCCTTGCAGCGACAGAAAGACGACCTGCCGCACCCCAGCAGACCTGGCGGCAGCAACAACAGGCGCGATATAACGCGGCACATCGGTAAGCGCCGGTGGACGCAGCAAGAACAGGCGGTCAACGCCCGCAAACGCAGGCGCGAACGTGTCCGGGTCGCCAAAGTCAAAACGCACATACTCGAATTGGTCGCCCAATTGTTCACGTGCCTGCTGCACATCCAGCACCGCCGCGCGCACCGCTGTGCCAACCGGCAGGGCGCGAATCACTTCCGCGCCAACATTACCGGTTGCCCCGGTGACCAGAATTTTACCTGACATAGAAATCCCCCTTGATAATCATGTCGCCCCGGCTAAGTACAACCACAGAAATCTCGCGGGATTATTTTCCGTAGGGGCAGGTCTGAGACCTGCCCCTACATCCGACATTTTCAATTTGGTTGTACTTAGTTGCTGACCACGGGCGCCTGATGCAGATAAGTAGTCTCGTGAACTTGCTTGAGAATAAAATCGGCGGCATCCGCCCGGGCGAGTCGTGGACCGGTGTTCACGCCCACCCACCCGACGCGATAGCTGCCGCTGTGCGGGGCGTTGGTCAGCATGGGCGCGCGCACAATCACCCAGTCCAGCCCACTGGCGCGCACCTGCGCTACCGCCTGTTCGGACTGTTTGAGCACGTCGCCTGCCATTGCCCTGAGCGCGAACTTGATCACATGATTAATCAGCTTCGGTTTGTCCTGCGGCATACCCACACCCGCACCAGTCATATAGACCAACCGCCGGACTCCGTGTGCACGCATTGCCGCCAGTATGTTGTCCACCGCCACAGGCAGCAGATTTGCCGGGGACCCTTTTACCGGAGACAGCACGCTGATTACAGCATCGGTATCCGCCGTCACTGCCTTTGCGACATCCGCCGCGTTCATCACATCCCCCTGCACCACGGTCAAACGCGGATGCACGACCGGCAATTTAGACGGCGTGCGCACGAATGCGACCACACTGTATCCAGCATCCAGCGCCTGCTGCGTCAGCGGTATACCGGTACGCCCTGCTGCACCAAAGATGACAAGTTTCATCTGCACTCACTCCTTCAGACTGATATATCCCTGTTAAGCCGTAATCCAGAAACATGCCACAAGCCGATTTAAGTAGACCAGTCTACATAATTCGACCAAAAAGAGATGCACCCTATTCTTGATCAGGATCTACCCGCCGTATGCCAGCAGCAGCGCAATTTCGTGCGCGGCATCTTCCAGCGGGGTCCGGCTGCGGCTGGTGCGGCACAGAATAATGCCCCCTTCAATGGCGCCGATTATCAATGCAGACAACCGCTGCGCGCGTTCCGGCGTGTACCCGCCCTGTACCAGCCGGTCAGCAAATGCCGCCTGCCAGCCTGCGTAAATGTGCTGACATTCCTCGCGTAAACGGTCGCTGCTGGAGGCTGTTTCCATCGCTACCGTCGTGATCGGTCCCCCTGCCCTGAAGCCGGAGCTTTCCACATTCAACGCGATATTGAGCATGAAACCGCGCACCGCTTCTACCGCGTCGTCCACCGCTGCAAGATTTTCGCGGATACGGTTAAGCACAATGCCCCCAACGCGCTGCAACGCTTCGGCAGTGAGTTCCTCTTTACCGCCGGGGAAGTAGTAGTACAGCGAACCTTTGGGACTGCCACTCTCCTTGATAATCTGGTTCAACCCGGTTGCATGGTAACCTTGCAGTTCCAGCAAATCGCAGGTTGTTTCGATGATCTGATCGCGTGCTGAGGACACGTCCTACCTCCACCATTCCAATTATACCAACCGGTCTATATATTGTCAACGCAGTGACGTTAATTGTCACGATACCGGTTCGACATCACGAATTCTACCCGATGCGCAGCTTGTTTCCCCGTCAAAGGTGGCTGCCCCAGTGCTAATCGCTTGACAATTCCTTCATTTCGCTCTAAACTGTGCATAGTAAGTAAGCTTAACTAACTAACTAAGCCGTGAACGACAACCTGCGCAGCCACCCGGGCGATTGATTAAAGGAGGTTCCCCCGCACTTGACCCACAAAACTGATTTTACCTGCGAATAGTGTTTGAATTTAGAGGAGCAAACTCATGAAACATCGTGTCCTTTTCACTCTCCTGGCGCTCACCTTTATGCTGGGGCTGCTGCTTGCGCCCGCAGCCGCACAGGAAGCGCAAACCCTCGAAATCTACATCACTGGCTTGAACGAAGACACACTCGCCTGGTTCCGCGATGTGGCATTCCCGGCATTCAACGTTGACCATCCCGATGTCCAGCTTGAAATCCTGACAGGCGGCTGGGGCGACTTTGACGCCACTGTTGCCGGGTGGATCACCACAGGCGATGGTCCCGACATCGTTTACCTCGGATCCGAATACGCCGCCACCTATGGTGACCTGCTGGCAGACCTCGACCCCTATCTTGCGGATTGGGATCAACTTGCGCAGTTCCTGCCCGCCGCGATTGACACTGTCACCTGGGATGGACACATGCGCGGGCTGCCCCTGCTGATGAGTCCCCGCCCGATCTTCTACCGCACCGACCTCGTCGCGGGCGACTTTGCCGCCCCGCTGACCTTTGACGATGCGCTGACGTTCGTGCAGGCGAACAGCATTGTTGAAAACGGCGCGATGGTGCAGATGGGCTTCATGGACATCGGCGGCGGTCTGTTCGACGCACAGGAATTCATCGCCTACGTCTGGAGCGCCGGTGGCGAACTGTATTATGAGGATGGCAGCAGCGCCTTTGACAGCGCCGAAACCGCCGAAGCTCTGCAATACATGTATAACCGCCGCCGCGTGATGATGCCCACCGAAGATACCGCCGGGCTGCCGCCGATTGAAGGCTACCCGATTGCTTCCGGCACGGTTGTCAGCGGCATCTTCCCGATGTGGAATATGCCCCCCACCAGCGACCCGCTGTGGGACAATATCGCTATCGCCCCCTACCCGGCTGGTGCAAACGGCGCGCCGCTGGTGCAGGTCTTCATTGACTGGCTGTCTGTGCCCGCCTATGTTGAAGACCCGGCACTGGCAGTCGAATTCCTCAAATTCATCGGCAGCACCGAAAACGCGATTACCCTGAATACGGTGGCAGGCTTCACCCCTACCCGTCAGGATGCCTGGGACGCCATCCGCGAAACCAACCCCGTCTGGTCGCAACTGCTGGACATCACGGTGGAATATGGACGCGCCTTCTCTGACATTCGCGCCAGCGCCGAACTGCGCCCGCTGATTGTGGAACAGGTCACGCTGTATCTGACTGACCAGCAGAGTCTGGAAGACACCCAGCTCCGCCTGAAGGAAGAATACGACCTGATCCTCGAAGAAAACGGCTATCTGGACTAATCTGGTGATGCCAGACAGGTAAACCCGCTGGTGAAGCGACACCCGTAACAACAATTGCACGGGGTACGCTGGCAGATGTGCTGGCGTGCCCCTGTAAGAACTGCCAGCGGGAACGCGCAGAATGCCATGACGTCCCGCGCCCCTGCTGTCAGCAGACAGGTCGCCCATCCCGCCGCCATCAACACGTTAGAGAAGGAACCTCAAGCATATGGTCAGCGCAACATCCAGTTCACCACCGCGAGCCTCGTTCATCGCGCTGGCATCCGGCTCGCTCGCCCGCGCCGTCTATCTGGCGCTGGCGTCCGCCCTGATCATCATCGTGACCAATGAACTTTCGCTGATGGTGGTCAACAGCACGTCATCTGTAGAAATGGCAGAACGCGGGCGCACGCTGGTCTGGGCAGTGGGCACCGTGCTGTTTATCGGCTTCAGCAGTATCGCGCTGGGTATGCTGGCGCGCGCCATCGCCAGCGGTTTCCGGCTTTCGGCAGCAGAACAGCGGCGCATCTTCTGGGGCTTCACCTTTGCCGGTCCCTGGCTGGTCGGCTTCGTAATCTTTGTCCTCGGTCCGGCGCTTGTATCGTTCCTCTACAGCTTCACCGACTACAAACTGGGCGACCCGGCAGGTTGGGTCGGGCTGGAAAATTACCGCGTCCTGCTCACCGGCGAGGGCGCCCATGGTCGGCGCTTCGCGCAGGCGATGTACAATTCCTTTTATTACGCGCTGGTCGGCGTGCCGCTGCAAATCTTCACGGCGCTGGGCATGGCACTGCTGCTCAACATGGCGCTGCGCGGCATGCGCGTGTTCCGGCTGATCTTCTACGTGCCGGTCATCCTCGCCGGGGGTCCGGCAATTCTGCTGGCATGGCGCTATATGCTGGCGTCTAACGGCGGTTTTATTAACGAAACGCTGCAAGGACTGGCGAATAACTTCTTCCTTTTTGACTGGATTTACCGCTTCTTTATCTACAGTGTCGAAGGCTTCAACGGCTTCTATGCCGGTATCACGCGCGGCGACTCGGTGGGTCCGCTGGTCTATGCAGTTCCAGCGCTGCTGGGCGCTCTGATGCTGCTGACGCTGCTGCGCGGCGAATGGGGCGAACACAAGCGCCTGCGCGCGTGGCGTGTGGCAGAAGTGATCGGCATCATCGTCGTCGTCATCCTCATGGGGCGCGCGTTGATTCAGCAGCCACTGGACATGAGCATGATTTTGATGAGCGGTGTGATTATCTTCAGCGCGATTATCTTCAACAGGTGGCAGCAGAAGCCGGGTCATGTGCGCGGCTGGCAAATTGGCGGGCTGGTGGTGACCGGAATCGCGCTGTTCGTCGCCCTGTTTGGCGACACGCTGCTGGGGATGCTTGCCGCCGAACCCGATACCGCCTATGGCGACAGGCTAACGCATGTCATCGCACTGCTGCTGGTCGGCATCCCGCTGGCGCTGTCGCTGCTGCGCTTGCAGCCGCGCCTGAAAACCGGCATTCTGGGCGGTGGCATGGTGCTGCTGCTGGGGCTGCTGCTCATCAGCGTCCTGCCGGGCGAATTTGGCGGCGGCAGTCTGCGCGTGCTGCCACAGTACGTCGCGCTGGGGTCGGCAATCGAGCAGCCCGCTAACCTGGATTATCTCAACGATACCTTCCCTATTCAGGGCTTCTCACCGCTGTGGGTCTGGGGTGGCGTGGCACTGCTGCTGGGCGGCATCGCGGCGCTGAACAATCGTTATCCGCGCACGCAGCGCCGTGTGCTGTGGGCTGTGCTGGTGCTGCTGGCGCTGTTCACCGTCGGCGCATTCGCCGACACGGTGCGCTATTTTCAGGCGTTCGAGCAGATTGCGGCGGCAAACGGCACGCCCAACTATCACTTCTCGCTGCTGCACCAGTCGATGGCGGAATTCCCGGACGCCAACCGTGTGCCGCTGTGGCTGAGCAACGAATTGTGGTCCAAACCCTCGCTGATTCTGATAACCATGTGGAGTTCGGGGGCGGGCATGCTGATTTTTCTGGCGGCGCTCAAGGGTGTGCCGGAAGTCTTCTACGAAGCTGCAAAAGTAGACGGCGCAAACCGCTTGCAGCGTTTCTTGCGCATCACCCTGCCGATGATCTCACCGGCGATGTTCTACAACATCGTCGTCGGCGTCATCGCCGCGCTGCAAACCTTTGAGGCAATTTACATCATCTCCAACACCACCACACAGGATAGCCTTTCCTCGGCGGCATTCTTCCTGTATGTGCGCACCTTCCGCCAGCTAGCGATTGGGCAGGGGTCGGCAGTGTCGTGGATTCTGGCGGTGATTATCGTGCTGCTGACAGTATTCCAGTTCCGCTACAGCCGCTGGGTGCATTACGAGGTCTAAAACGATGACGGTACGCTCACAGGAACACGCACAACCCATCCCGGCAGTGTCCCGCACGGGCAATGGGCTGGAATTCAACCGGCGTATGCGCAAGTTCATCAATCTGCGCACGCTGCTGGTCTACGCGGTCATGCTGGTGGCGTCGGCATTCTTCCTGTTCCCGATGGTCTGGATGTTCGGCACGTCGCTCAAAACAGTGGAAGAAGCGAACCAGTCGCAGTTGCAATTGATCCCGACGAATCCGCAGTGGGAAAACTATACCAACCTGTTCGCGGAACAGAACTTTTATCGGTCCTATGCCAACAGCATCTTTGTGACCACACTGGTGCTGCTGGGTACGGTCACGTCCATCTGCATTGTCGCCTATGCCTTCAGCCGCTTGCAGTGGCGCGGGCGGAACATCGTCTTCGCGCTGATGCTCGGCACACTGATGCTGCCCGCGCAGGCGACACTCGTGCCGCAGTACGTTCTGTTCTACAACCTCGGCTGGATTCGCACGTTCAACCCCATCGTCATTCCGGGCTTCTTTGCCGGGGGCGCGGCACTGGTCTTTCTTATGCGCCAGTTCATGATGACCATCCCCAAAGAGTTGGACGAGGCGGCAGTGATTGACGGGGCAAACCCGCTGCAAATCTGGTGGCACGTCATAATGCCGCTGTCACGTCCGGCAATCGCTACAGTCACGGTATTCCTGTTCGTCGGGCAGTGGAACAACTTGCTCAATCCGCTGCTCTACTTGCAGCGCGCCGAACTGTTCACCATGCCGATCTATGTAGCACAGAAACTCAATTTGCAGGAATCGCCGCTGCCCTGGCAGAACATCATGGCGGCGAGTGTCACGTTTGTTGTGCCGGTGCTGGTGGTCTTCTTGCTCACCCAGCGCTATTTTGTGCAGGGCATTACGCTGACCGGAACCAAAGGATAAATCGCGGTGCAACAGCTCATGCACAGTTTCTCTGGCTACAGCGCCCCGCCGGAAATCCTCGACGGGGTGCGCCGGGGGACAATCAGCAGTTTTTGCCTGTTCGCCCATTACAATGTGCAGTCGCTGGAACAGCTCCGCGCGCTGAACGTCACTCTGATCGCAGCGGCAGCAGCAGGCGGACTACCCCCGCCGCTGCTGGGTATTGACCAGGAAGGCGGACAGTTGATGGCGGTGGGCGGCGGTGCAACCGAACTACCCGGCAATATGGCGCTGGGTGCGGCGCGTTCGCCCGAACTGGCGAGGCAAGCCGGTTACGTGCTGGGGCGCGAACTGCTGGCGCTGGGCGTCAACCTCAATTTTGCCCCCAGCCTTGATGTTAACATCAGCGCCGTGAACCCGGTCATCGGCATCCGTTCGTTTGGCGACGACCCCGCGCTGGTGGCGCAGCTTGGCACGGCGTTGATTGCCGGGATGCAGGCGCAGGGCGTGATTGCCACTGCCAAACATTTTCCCGGTCACGGCGATACCAGCATTGACTCGCATCTCGACCTGCCCGTTGTAACGCACGGACTGGCGCGCATTCAACAGGTGGAACTGCTGCCGTTCCGCGCGGCAGTGCAGGCGGGTGTGCAGGCGGTCATGTCGGCACACATCCTTTTTTCCGAACTTGACCGCGACACCCCGGCAACGCTGTCCAGCGCCATCCTCACGGATCTGCTGCGCCGCGAGATGGGCTTTGACGGGCTGATTATCACCGACGCGATGGACATGCACGCCGTCGCAAAAGAAGGTGTACTGCCCAGTGTGACTGCTGCGCTGGAAGCAGGCGCGGACCTGGCGCTGCTGGCACACCTGCCCGACCAACTGGCGCTGGGTGAGCAAATCACCGCGCTGGAACGCCCGCAGTCAGTCGCCCGTATTCTCGCTGCACGCCGCCGCATCCCGCACACGCTGCCACCGCTTGAGGTGGTCGGCTGCGCAGAACACCGCCGGATCGCGCAGGATATTGCTGACGCTTCGATTACGCTGGTCAGAGACACAGGACGGCTGCCGCTGCGCCCCGCGCCTGAGTCCACCATTGCTGTGATTACGCCGGTGCCGGTCAACCTGACCCCCGCCGATACCTCCTCTGCTGTTACCATTCGGCTGGCGGACGCGGTGCGCCGCCGCCATGCGCGGGTTCAGGCGCTGCAACTGCACCCGAACGCCGATGACACCGAACTGACCGCCCTGCTGGACACCTGCGCCGCCGCCAATGAGATCATCATCGGCACGATCAGCGCGGAACCGGACGGCGTTCAGGCGCGGCTGGTTAATGCACTGCTGGCACGCGGGTGTCAGCCGGTGGTTGTCGCGCTGCGCACACCATACGACATCATCGCGTTCCCGGAAGTGCCCGTTTATCTGTGCGCCTATGGCATTCGCGACACTTCCACCGAAGCAGCAGCAAGAGTGCTGTTTGGCGAAGTCACGCCGCGCGGGGTACTGCCTTGCGCCATTCCCGGGATCGCCGAGTAGACATGGGGGAGGACAAACCATGAAGCGCACACTGCTATTGCTGCTGCCGCTGCTGACCCTGCCGCTGTGGGCGGCGGGCGGGCAGGACACCACGCCGCAGCCCATCGCAGCATCGTGGTGTGTCTCGGTCTGGTTTCCATCGTCGGAGCATCCCGGCGGTTACGACTCGCTGCTGAACCATCTCGACACAATTGATCTGGTCAACCCGTTCTGGTACACGCCGCTGCCCGATGGCAGCCTGCAAGCCGTCAACGACGCTGAAGACGCCGACAAACTGGCGGCATGGCGCGCGGCGGGCAAACCCGTGCTGCCTGCCATCTTCGCCAGCCAATCCGTGATGATCGAAACGCTGGAACTGCGCGAAACGCATGCTGCCGCTATCGTAGCGCTGGTCGAACGTATGGATTACGATGGCATTGACATTGACTACGAAGGCTTTGGCAGCCACACTCGCGAGCCGTTTTCGCTGTTCATCGAAACGCTGTCCGCAGCGCTGCACGCCAACGGGCGGCTGCTGTCCGTCACGGTGCATCCCAAAACCAGCGATACGGGCACATGGGAAGCGCAGGCAGCGCAGGATTGGACACGCCTTGCCCCGGCAGCAGACATTTTCAACATCATGACCTATGATTACACCAGTCGCAACGAGCCGCCCGGTCCGATCAGCCCGTTGAACTGGGTGCTGGATGTGCTGGCGTATGCACAGACTGTCACCGATCTCGGCAAAGTGCGCATGGGGCTGCATTTTTACGGCTATGCATGGCAGCGCGGCAGCCCGCCCGCACAGGCGGTCACGTGGGAAGGCACAATGCGCTGGGTCGAACCGCTGGGCGCAGAAGTGCAGCGCGACCCTGCCAACATGGAGGCGTTTGTCAGCGTCAAACCACGTGGGCTGCCGCGCCAGGATGTCTATTTTGCAGATGCAGCCGGTGTGCGCTATAAGTTGGAGCAGGTCTTATCCCTGTATCCGACGCTGGGGGGTGCAGCCATCTGGGGTATCGGCGGCGAGGATCCCGCAAACTGGGATGTCCTGCGCGAACTGCGCCCGGCGGACTGCACACCACCGTCAAGAAGGTCACCAGATGAAAGTTCGCAAGGCAACACGCAGTGAACTCAAACGCCACAACCGCCTATCGCTGCTGCGTGCTGTGGTCTATGGACTGGCGGATAACCGGGCGGCGCTGGCACAGATTACCGGGCTGGCAAAACCTACTGTTTCCGATTTGATCGCAGAATTGATTACCGAAGGGTTGCTGGCAGAAGGCGGGCACGGCGAGGCAAACGAACAGGGCGGCAAACGCCCGCGCCTGATCCACTTTATGCCCGATGCGCGGCAGGTGATTGGCATTGCCATCAGTTCGCACCGGGTGACCGGCGTGCTGTCCAATCTTGCTGGTCAGGTTGTCGCCGAACATTACGCCCTGCTGGACAGTGCCAGCGGCGAGGCAGTCATTATCCTGCTGCAAGAGGTGCTTAACGGGCTGGTGGCACAGCTAGACGCGCCCCTGCTGTGCATTGGCATTGGCGTACCCGGCGTGGTCAACAGCAGCGCCGGCATTGTCGAACACGCTGCGCGGCTGGGCTGGCGCAACCTGCCGCTGGCAGCGCATGTGCAGCAGCTTTATGAATGCCCGGTATATATCGCCAACAACAGCGAACTGGCAGCGCTGGCACAATTCGCTTTCAGCAATCCAGACATCACCGACGAGCACAACCTCGTCACGATTCTGGTCAACAACACGGTAGAAATCGGGGTGGTGGTACAGGGCGCGCTGTATCATCACGGAGGCGACATTGGCGGGCTGCGCATCGCGGCGCTGGCACAGACAGCAGGCAAACCGACTCTGGACGAATGTCTGAGTTGGGATCACGTTCAGCAGCGCATTGCAACCCTGCGCCAGCAGCACCCGCAAACCACGCTGCCCGCAGGCGCTGTAACGCCGATGCAGGTGCGTTATGCCGCCGCGCAGGGCGACACACTGGCAGCAGCGCTGTACGACGAACTGGCCGGCTACCTTGCCGAAATCACTGCGTGGGCAATTGCTCTGCTGCGTCCACATCATGTCTCGCTGGCGGGCGAAATCGTTGATCTGGGCGCGGCGCTGCTGGACCCGCTGCGGCACAAGGCGGGCGAACTGCTCACGCCGGAACAGGTCGCTGCGGTAGCGTTTTCGCTGGCAGATGGCGCGAATCTGAGCGCACTGGGGGCGGTGGCGCAGGCGGTGCAGAACGAGTTAGACATTCTTTAGGACGCCCACACAATGAACATGATGGGAGAACCAGGGGCTTAACCCCCTGCCCTGCAAATACGGACAATCAAAAAGATAGGTTTATTATGGCAACACAACGCACGCTCGGTGTCATTACCAATAATCAGCATAATGTTTTTCAGCGCAATGTCATCACCGGCATTCAGGACGTTGCAGCGCAGCACGGTTATCAGGTCATCATCAATTCGATTGCCGAAGACAGCCGCCACCCGCAGCCTGTTTCGCTGGATTTCGCAGCGCTGGATGGCGTGGTCGTGATCGCCAACATCCTCGCCGATGACCTGCTGCGCCGTCTGCATCGCTCCGGCAAACCGCTGACGCTCATCAGCCATCAGGTGCCCGACACACCCATTCCGGCAGTTATCACCGACAACGTGCAGGGCATGGAAATCCTCATGCGTCATCTGGTGCGCGCATGCGGACGGCAGCGCATTGTCTTTATTCGGGGGGATATGCACCAATCGGACGGCATCGAGCGCGACGCCGCGTTCCGCCATGAACTCATGCGCTATAACCTGAGTCTGCCGGAGGCGTTTGTGCTGGATGGCGCGTTTATCCCGGCACAGGCGGGCGCTGCCGTGCGCCATCTGCTGGCGCAGCGCAGCGATTTTGACGCTGTGCTGGCAGCCGATTACCTGATGGCGCTGGCGGCGATAAACGCTCTCTACGAGGCCGGGCTGCGCGTAGCGGAAGATGTCGCGGTGGTCGGCTTTGGCGATGGCGTCGAAGCCGCACAGACTGGCTTGACCACCGTTGCCGCCGATGTGGTCGAACAGGGACGCCGCGGCACACGCCAGTTGATCGGGCAGATTGACGGGCTGCGCATTCGCGGCATCACCGTATTGAATACCAGTCTGGTGCAGCGCAGCACTACCCGCCCGCTGGAAATGGCACAAACGGCATGAACCGCGACCTGCTGCTGCACAATACGCAGCTCGTCACGCCGCAGGGCAGGCAGCACGGCTGGCTGCTGGCGCGGGCGGGCAAAATCGCCGCCATTGGCGCAGGCATCCCGCCTGCCATTCCCGCTGGTGTACCTGTGATAGACGCGGGGGGGCAAACCCTGCTGCCGGGCTTCATTGATGTTCACGTTCACGGCGCAGTGGGGCACGAGGCGATGGACGCCACGCCCGAAGCGCTGGATGCGATGGCGCGTTTCTACGCGCAGCACGGCGTTACTGGCTATCTGGCAACCACATGGACTGCCGGACACATGCACATTTTGCAGGCGCTGGCGGCGGTTGCCAGTGTGATGCAGTCGCAGCAGCAGCGCCCCTACGCGGGCGCAAAGCTGCTCGGCGCGCATCTGGAAGGACCTTACCTCAACCCGGCGAAATGCGGCGCGCAGGACAGCGCGCACATCCGCCGCGCAGAACGTGGCGAAGCGCTGCAACTGCTGGACACGGGTGTAGTACGCCTGCTGGCACTGGCACCGGAATACCCGGAAAATCACTGGCTGATCGGCGAATGTCTGCGGCGCGGCATCACCGTGTCGGCGGCGCATACGGGCGCAACCTACGCCGACATCTGCGCGGCGGTTGAACTGGGGCTGCGTCAGACCACGCACACCTTCAACGCCATGACCGCCCTGCACCACCGCGAACCGGGCGTCGTCGGCGCGGCGCTGACCCTGCCGCAGTTGACCTGTGAACTGATCGCGGATAATGTGCATGTCCATCCAGCGGTGATGCGCCTGCTGTGGCTGGCGAAAGGCGCACCCGCTATCATCCTGATCAGCGACGCCGTGCGCGGGGCGGGGCTGCCCCCCGGCACCCGTTATATGCAGGACGAGCGCGAGGTCACTGTACACGACAGCGCCTACCTTGCCGACGGCACACTGGCGGGCAGCACGCTGACGATGGACGCCGCGCTGCGCAACTTTCGCGACGCGGTGGGACAGCCGCTGGAACACCTATGGCGGACCAGCAGCCTGAATGCCGCGCACATGCTGGGGCTGGCAGACGACAAAGGCAGCTTGCAGGCTGGCAAGGACGCCGATCTGGTGCTGGTGGATGCCGATTTGCGCGTCCTGCTGACGGTAGTTGAAGGGCAGGTTGTTTACCGGCTGTAGACCAGCGCAATACTCTTTCAGCTATTCAGAGATACAAAGGTCTGTCTATGTCCTATCTTGCCGAAGAAATCCATGCTCAACCCGGCGTGCTGCGTCGGCTGATCGCCGAAGAAAGCGGCACTGTGCGCCAGATCAGCGCGGCAATTCGCGCATTTGCCCCCGCGTTCATCTACATTGCGGCACGCGGCACCTCCGACAACGCCGCACGCTATGCTCAATATGTGCTCGGTGGGCTGGCGCGGCTGACAGTGGCGCTGGCAACCCCCTCGCTGCACACGCTCTATGCTGCCCCGCCTGACCTCGCGCGCGCCCTGGTGATCGGCATCTCGCAGTCGGGCGCGTCTACGGACATCAATCAGGTGATTCTGGACGCGCGCGAACAGGGCGCGCTGACGCTGGGCATCACCAACACGCCCGAGTCGCCGCTGGCAAAAAATGCTGCACATCACATCTACCTGCACGCCGAAGAAGAACGCAGCGTTGCCGCAACCAAAACCTACACCGCCGAACTCACCGCGGTGGCACTGCTGGCGGCGGCGCTGGCAGACGACGAACACCTGCACAGTGCGGCGGCGCAGCTTCCCGATTATGCCGAACAGACGCTCGATCTGACAGCGAACCTGCCCGCGTGGGTGCAGCGCTACCGCTATGCGCAGCACTTCGCCGCCATCGGGCGCGGTTACAACTACTGCACCGCGTTTGAAGTCAGCCTCAAGATCAAGGAACTGTGCTACCTGACCGGGCACGGTTACAGCGAGGCGGACTTCCGCCACGGACCGATGGCGCTGCTCGAACCGGGCTTTCCGGTGGTCGTCGTCGCCCCGCAGGGCAAAACACTGCCCATCCTGCGCGACTTCCTGCAACTGCTCAACGAACGCCGCGCCGAAGCGCTGGTCATATCCAACGACGAGGACACACTGCGCAGCGGACGCACTGCCATGCCCATCCCCGCCATGCCCGAATGGCTGACGCCCGTCTGCGCGGTTATCCCCGGTCAGTTGTTCGCCATGCACCTGGCAGCAGAAAAAGGCTACGCGGTGGATACCCCGCGCGGCATCCAGAAAGTGACGGTGACGCAGTGACGGCGGCGCTGGCGCTGGGTATTGATATTGGCGGCACCAAGATCGCCTACGCGCTGGTGGACGCGCAGGGGCACACCCACGCGACACAGCGCATCCCCACCAACGCCGCCGCCGGTCAGCAGCAGGTCATCGCAAATCTGCTGGCAGGCGTTGAAGAGCTGCTGGCGCAGGCGCATAAGCCGGTTGCCGGGATTGGTGTGGGTGTACCGGGCTACGTTGACCCGGACGCAGGCATTGTGCATCTGGCGGTGAATCTCGGCTGGCATGCGGTGCCGCTGGCGCAGATTCTCCGCGAGCGTTTTGCGCTGCCAATCAGTGTACACAAGGATGCCAACGCTGCCGCGCTGGGGGAAATTACGTTTGGCGCGGCGCAGGGCTGCCGCAATGCCGTTTGCATCGCCATCGGCACCGGGCTGGGCATTGGGCTGGTGGTGGACGGCGCGGTGGTCACCGGCAGCAGGGGCGCGGCAGGTGAACTGGCACACACGGCGCTGACACACGGCGGACGTGCCTGTGCCTGTGGGCTGCGTGGCTGTCCTGAAGCGTACATCTCTGGCGTGGGGCTGCTCGCCGGGCTGCGCGAACACGCCGCGCATTACCCCGACAGCGCGCTGGCACAGCAGCCAGAACCCATGCCGGCGGACATTCTCAAGGCGGGGGAACAGGGCGACACACTGGCACAGCAGGTGCTTGATGAAGCATTCGCGCAGCTTGCCCAGATTCTCGTCTGGTGTGCAGGGCTGCTCAACCCGGAGCGCTTCGTGATTGGCGGCGGGCTGGGCTTGGCGCTGGCGGGCTGGCTGCCCCGGCTGGAAGCACACCTGCACCAGCACACGCAGCCCGCTGCCCATGAACAGGTGCGCGTCGTCGCCTCACGGCTGGAGTCGAATGCGCTTGGCGCGGCGGCGCTGGTCTGGCACGCACAGGCACAGGCGCGGTAAGATAGCCTTGTGGACACTCTGTCCACAAAAGGAAACCTATACCAGAGGAGAAAGCCAATGGCGAAGGTCGCGATTAACGGTCTGGGACGCATCGGACGCGCGGCACTAAAAGTCATCATGGACACGCCGCAGCTCGAACTCGTCGCAGTGAATGATATTGCCCCGCTGGAAAACATTGCCTATCTGATCAAGTACGACACGGTCTATGGGCGCTATCACAAGTCGGTGAACATCGGCGACGGTAAACTGGTTATTGACGGGCACGAAATCGCTTATCTCAGCGAACGTGACCCAGCAAACCTGCCGTGGACGCAGTACGGTGTTGATCTGGTCTTTGAAAGCACCGGGCTGTTCACCAAGCGGGAAGATGCGGGGAAACATATCACCGCTGGTGCGAAAACGGTGATTATCAGCGGACCGACGAGCAGTAATGAAGTGCCTACTGTCGTCTATGGGGTCAACACGGAAATGGGCGAAGCCGAAATCATCTCGACGGCAAGCTGCACGACCAATAATATCACGCCGATCATTGAGATCATGCACCGGCATTTTGGTGTGCTGAAAGCGACGATGACTACCGTGCATGCCTACACCGCGACGCAGATGCTCGTGGATGCCCCCGGTGGCAAAAAGGACATGCGCCGGGGACGTGCGGCAGCAGCGAATATCGTGCCGTCGTCCACCGGCGCGGCGGTTGCCACCACCAAAGCACTGCCGGAACACAAAGGTAATTTTGATGGGGTATCGCTGCGTGTCCCTGTTGCCGTAGGGTCGATTGCGGATACCGTGTTGCTCGTCAGCCGCCCCGTGACTGTGGAAGAAATCAATGCGGTATTCCGCGAAGAGGCAGCCGGAAACTACAAAGACATCATCAGTGTATCCGAAGACCCCATTGTGTCCTCAGACATTATCGGCGATCCCCATGCAGCGATTGTCTCGTTGGACTTGACGCAGGTGGTTGCGGGTGACCTGGTCAAGATCATGAGCTGGTACGACAACGAGATGGGTTACACGTACCAGATGGTGCGGCAGGCGCTGCATGTGCTCAATCTGAGTGTCACGGTATAGCACAGGATAGTTCAACAAACTACACAAACAATCCGAAGTTCTATACTTACAGGGGCGGTTCAGGAGCCTGCCCCTGTTGCCTTCATTCAGGCAGTTGCGCGGCTGCGCCACTGCACCAGTGTTTGATAGAAGGTCTCTGCCACCAGCGCCGCCCCGGCAGAGTTAAAATGTACACCGTCCAGCGTAAGGTGCTGCCCGCGTGCTGCCGCGCGGCGATCTACCTGCTGCGTCGTGCGCAGGGTCAGCGCGTCAACAACGGAGACCAGTTCGCTGCCGGGAACAAACTCGCGTGTCCTGCACCCTGCCAGCTCAGCCAATAGCACACTACGCACATCCACAAATGTCGTGTTGGCAACCTCGCCTGCCAACTGCCTGATGATCTGCGAGTATTCCGCAATGAGTGCATCCCACTCGTTCGGCACATCCTCGCCAATCAGCGGCAGCGAAACGGCGAATACGTGCTCCGCGCGGGGCGTAAGCATTGCCAGTAATGCGCGATACTGGGTTTCAAAGTCCTGCGGCGTTTTTGCCCGCTGCTGTCGAACCCGTGTCATCAGCGCGGATCGGCGCACCAGCAGGTCATTGCCACCGATCCAGAGGAATGCCACATCTACCTGTGGGAGGGTGCCGCGCCGTTGCAACCGGGTGTACAGGTTCAACGCGGTGTCGCCCGGCTTACCAAAGTTCAGCAGGCGATCCTCCGGCAGGCGCGCTTGCAGCAGACGAAAATAGGACACACCGGGAAAACCCGCTGTCAGGCTGTCGCCGTAAAATGCAATCTGCATAGTGCACTACACCCCCACTATAACCGCGAATATACCCCCCGGTTAGGCGACTTTACACCCCCAGAGATGCGAATGTAAAGGCATAACGTTCGCACACAAGCAAGGCAAGTCTCATGAAGCGCCATCTGCTCTACACTGCGGGAAAACAAGTCGTCAAACTGTACGGAAAGCTGCTGCTCGATCTGGATATCCAGTTCAATCGCCATCTGCCGGATGGGGCAAAGATCATCGCCATCAACCATCCGACGACGCTCGATCCATTCGTCAGCGTCGCAGTCATTCCGCAGCGGGTGCATATTCTGGTGACGGAGTCGGCGTTCAAAGTGCCGCTTTTCGGTGCCTACCTGCGCCGCAGCGGGCACATCCCGGTCATCACCGGCAGCGGGCGCAGCGCCTTCGATGCCGCACTCGACCTGCTGCGCGCCGGGGAAACCCTGCTGGTCGCCCCGGAAGGTGCGCTGAGCACTGCCGAGCATGTACCCGCCCACCCGCATACGGGTACCGTGCGACTGGCACTGCTGGCAGGGGTGCCCATTGTGCCGATGGGTATCGCGCTGGATTGGAGCCGTATCAAGTTCATTGATACGGGCATTCGCAACGCGCTCGGGGAACCGGAGATTGCACGAGTTTACGCGCGGGGACCCTATGCCGTGACCGTCGGCGCACCTGTGCAGATGCGCGGCAGCGTGGAGGAACGTGAGCAGGTTGTGCAGCAGACCGAGGCGCTGATGGCGCGCATCATGCGCCTGAGCCGTGAAAGCGCCGCCCGGATCAGCAGCACACAGGCAGCGCCGGTCAACATGCACGACACCGCCGAGTTCCCCGGCATCTGAGGGTTCATCAGCAAACGTACACATACAAAGGGGTGAGGGCTGCCTCACCCATTTGTCCCTGACTGCCTCACGCACACAATGAGAAAGGTGCAACCATGCGTCCACAAATGACCCCCTACCCGAACGGCGCAAACCCGCACACGCACTCGCTGGTCTATGAGATTCGGGTGCAGGGCAAGCTGGTTGGCAATCATTGGAGTCACTGGTTCGACTCTATGAGCATCATCAGCGAGGCAAACGGCGAAACGGTGCTGCGCGGTACACTGATTGATCAGGCAGCGCTGTACGGTGTGCTGGCGCGCCTGCGCGATCTCGCCCTGCCGCTGATCTCGGTCAACCGCATCACAGTCTAGTGCAGCGACAAGATGAGCATGACACCCGCTGCCTTTGTCTAGCCCTCACCCCCAACCCCGCTCCCGACCGTGCCTTTGGCACCAGGAGCGGGAAGCAACCCAATTGCCGGGGATTTCCCCTCCCCCTCGCCCAACCGCGAAGCAGCGTTGGGAAGCGGGGGACTGCGGGGGTGAGGGCTGTACCGGAGTAGTCAACTTAGCCTTGTTAGTGTACTTAGAGGCTGTCTTCACGCCGCAATTCTTTTGCAGGATGCGTCAGGCTGCGCACCCTCTTTCATACCAGTACTCCCGCAACTTTGCCCCGCCGCAGCACGTATGGCACAATACCTTTATGTGTCATCGAATGAACTGGGGAATGCTGTTCCATGTTTCGACCGCTGCTGGCGACCAAGCTGTTCATGCCACCGCCGCGCGCCGGGGAAATCCCACGCCCACACCTGCTCGCCCGGCTGGACGAGGGCTTGCAGCAGCGGCGGCGCTTAACCCTGATTTCCGCCCCCGCAGGCTTTGGCAAAACCACGCTGGTCAGCGCATGGCTGACGAACGGCGCGCATCCCGCCGCATGGGTGCTGCTTGACACTGCCGATAACGACCCAACCAGTTTTCTCACCCTGCTCATCGCTGCGCTGCAGCAGCTTCACAATGATATTGGCGCTGCCGCCGCACGGCTGCTGCAAGCGCCGCAGCTTCCGCCACTACAGAGTGTTGTCGCTCTGCTGGTGAATGACCTCGCCGCGCTGGGAACAGACGCTGTCCTTGTGCTGGACGATTACCACACCATCACAGCGCCTGCCATTCATCAGGGTGTCGAATTTCTGCTCGACAATCTGCCGCCCACGCTGCACCTGGTGCTGCTCACTCGTGAGGATCCGCCGTTTTCGCGTGCACGGCTGCGCGCACGTGGACAATTGACCGAACTGCGCGAACGCGATCTGCGTTTTTCGCTGCAGGAAACACAGGATTTCCTGATGCAATCCATGCACCTGTCGCTCTCCCCGGCAGCGGTCGAGGCGCTGGCAGGACGCACCGAAGGCTGGATTGCCGGTTTGCAGCTTGCGGCGCTGGCATTGCACGAACATGCTGGTGATCCTGAAGCCTTCGTTGCGCAGTTCACCGGCGACGACCGTTATGTGATTGACTATCTGGTCAGCGAAGTGCTCGATCACCAGCCGCCGGAAATCCGCGCATTCTTGCAGCAGACGGCTGTTCTGGAACGTTTCAACGCGGCGCTCTGTGACAGCATCACCGGGCGGTCGGACAGTCGAGAGCTGCTGGAACAGCTTGATCGGGCGAATCTGTTCGTCATCCCGCTGGATCACCGCCGTGAGTGGTATCGCTATCACCATTTGTTCGCCGCTTTCCTGCGCACGCACCTGCCCGACGATACTTTCGCGCGGCTGCATGAGCGTGCCTCGGCATGGTATGTTGAGCAGGGCGCATGGGTTCCCGCTGTGCAGCACGCATTGTCCGCCGGGGCACTGTCCGGCGAATGGGTGCTGGCTGAGCGACTGCTGCTGGACATTGGCGAAAGTCTGTTTTTTAAGGGTGGCATGGCAACGCTGGGGATATGGCTGGAAACCCTACCGCCAGAGCGTGTGCAGGCGCTGCCGCTGCTGGCACTGCTTAAAGCACTGGCACTGATCATGAACGGCAGTATGCGCGAGATCGCGCCGCTGCTGCTGGCAGCGCCTCCTGTGGAACTGCGCGGTGCGTGGTTGACCACAAAGAGTCTGCTTGCCATCTTTGGTGATCATGACTATGCGCAAGGTGTAGTCCTGGCGACTGAGGCACTGCGTGAATTGGACGAGACCGAGGTCAACTGGCGCATCATGGCGCTGTGGGCACAGGCAGAGTCGCTGGAACACACAGGCAGGCTGCATGACGCGATTCTTGCGTTCCAGGCGGCGCGGCAAAGCGGGCTGGCGATCGACAATCTGCTCTTCACCGCTGCGATTGAGATTTCGCTGGCAATCGCGCTCAATTACCAGGGGCAGCGCCGCGCCGCCATCGCCGTCTGCGAAGAAGGCATCGCCCGCCTGACCGACACGCAGGGGCGCGTCTCGCCGGGGGCAGCGGTGCATTTCAGCGAACTGGGCATTCTGCATTATGATGCCGGCGACCTCGACCTGTCCGCACAGTGCCACGCGCAGGCGGCAGCACTCAGCGCACAGCTTGGTATCGATGCCTATCGCGTTGTGACGGCAGCGCTGGCGGCACAGACGACGTTTGCGCAGGGCAATACCGAGGCGGCGCTTCAGGCATTGGAACAGGCAGCCCAGCAGTCACGGCATGGCGGACCCGGCGATGCAGAATGGTACCAGGCGATGGCGGCGTTCTTGCGGCTGCGGCGCGGGGACTACCAGCAGCACAGTGGCGGCATAGTGTTTGAAACCCAGTCTGAACAACATGAACCCTTGCACTATTCACGCATTCAAAGCCACCTGATGCGCGCCCGCCTGCTGCTGGCGCAGGGACAGCTTGACGCAGCGCAAGCGCGCCTGACCGAACTGGAACAGTTCACCCGCAACGAAGGGCTGCGCCGCCCGCTGATTACCGTGCATATCCTGCAAGCGCTGGCGGCAGCACGGCTGGACGACCTGCCTCGTGCACAGCAGACACTTGCCGAAGCTGTGCAGCTTGCCGCGCCAGAGAACTATCTGCGCCTGTTTCTGGATGAAGATGCCGACATCATCGGGCTGCTGCCCGCCGTGCGGAGTGCAGCGCCTGCATTCGTCCTCCGGTTGCTGGAAGCGGCAGGAGTCAGCACGCCGCGCCCGCTGGTCGCCGCCTCACCGCTGGCAGAGCCGCTCAGCGAACGGGAGGTGGATGTCCTGCGCCTGGTCGCTGAAGGCTTAAGCAACCCCGAAATTGCGCAGCGGCTGTATATCAGCACAGGTACAGTCAAGCAGCACATCAATCACATTTACGGCAAGCTGGCGGTCAGCAGCCGTGCGCAGGCAATCGTCAGGGCGCGCGCCGCCGGTCTGCTGGGCGAAGGCAGCACGTAAATTCTGCCGAAACCGCAGATAACACAATCCTGACCCGTCCTGTCTTGACGGGCAGCAACCCAACGCAGGCATCATCCATTCCAAACAAAAAATTTGAAGAGAATTTAACAGGCATTGCAGTAAATCTATGTTACACTGTTCATGGAACATATGTTCCGATTCCATTGATTCAAAAAGCGAAAGAGGGCTAATGATGTATACGGTTACAAAGTACCCGCACGGCACATTTTCCTGGGCAGACTGCGCCTCTACCGACGTGGATCGGGCGCGTCCCTTCTACACCGAGCTGTTGGGCTGGACGGTGGAAGAAGTGCCAATGGGCAATGACCAGATGTACAGCTTCCTCAAAAAGGACGGGCACACCGCCGCCGCAATCAGCCCGATGCAGCCGGAGATGCAGTCGCAGGGGGTTCCTTCGCACTGGAATACGTACGTCACGGTAGACAATGTGGACTCCCTGCCTGAGAAAGTCACGGCGGCAGGTGGCACTGTCATCGCACCACCGTTTGATGTCTTTGACAACGGCAGAATGATGGTCATTCAGGATCCAACCGGCGCGACAATCAGCTTCTGGCAGCCCAAAACACACATCGGTGCCTACATCGTCAACACCCCCGGCGCGATGGTCTGGAACGAACTGGCGACACGCGACGCCGAAAAAGCAAAAGCCTTCTTTGCCGAAGTGCTGGGCTGGACGTTTGAGCAGGGAGAAGTGCCGTTCTACCATTACATCCATAACAGGGGACGCATGAACGGCGGTATCCTCCAGATGGATGCACAATGGGGCGATATGCCGCCGCACTGGCAGGTTTACTTCGCCGTCAGCGATATTGACGCGGTTGCCGGGCGCGTGCCCGCCCTGGGTGGCAAAATCCTCAGTGGCATTGATGATACCTCTGCGGGTCGCTTTGCGGTCATCAGTGATCCTACCGGGGCGATGTTTGCAGCGATCCAGATGAAACAGACCATGCCCTGGCAGGAATAACCTGCCCAAATACAACACCAGAGCCAGCCCACACGCAGCGCTGGCTCTGTCTGTGCTTCAGTCGAACCTGATTGTTCAGCGCAATTCGGCGCACAATACGCAAGCGCGTCAATTCCCCAGGCGGAACAGTTTGGAGAACTCCACCCCGAACAGCATTAACGATGCCAGCCCAAACGTCAGCACCAGTTCACCGACGCTCAGCGCCGCCGTCTCGAAAATCGCCTGCATAAACGGCAGATAGATCACGGCAAGCTGCAAGCCAAACGCCGCAACCACCGCCAGCAGCAGCACACGGTTGCCTTTAAAGCCAATGCGGAAGAACGATTCTTTGGCGCCGCCGTGAATTGCCATCACCTGAAAGATTTGCCCCAGCCCCAGCACGGTGAATGCAATCGTGCGCGGGATGCGCTCTGCCGCGCCGATGATGCCGCCGCTGGCTGCTTCCAGTCCGCCCGCATCGTTTTCATGTTCCAGCAGCACGTCGGTGCGCGCTTCCGGCGTCAGCGTGTCCCAGTCCGCCGGGACGAGCGCTTCGTCGGAGAGTGACACGACCTTCGCGCGCTCCAACTGCTCAATCCCCAGGGTTGTGCTGAGTGGATCCATGCCGTGTCCGGTATAACCGAGGACATAACTGCCCAGCGTAAGAACGGTGAGCAGCAGCGCCACCCAGATGATGTAGACGCCCATGCCGTCGGCAAAGATACTCTCGTTGATCGGGCGCGGTTTGCGCTGCATGATATCGCGTTCGGCACGCTCAAACCCCAGCGCAATCGCCGGCAGTCCGTCCGTGACCAGGTTAATCCACAGAATCTGGATTGCCAGCATCGGGATCTTTAAGCCGACCATCAGCGCAATGAACATCACCAGAATTTCGGCAACATTCGAGCTGAGCAGGTATTTGATGAATTTGCGGATGTTGTCATAGATGATGCGTCCTTCTTCAACCGCCGCGACAATCGAGGCGAAGTTGTCGTCGGTCAGCACCATCGCTGCCGCGCCTTTGCTCACATCCGTACCGGTGATGCCCATCGCCACGCCGATGTCCGCCTGTTTCAGCGCGGGCGCATCGTTGACTCCGTCGCCGGTCATCGCGGCAATATGCTGCTGCGCTTGCAGCGCCCGCACCAGCCGCAGCTTGTGTTCCGGCGAAACCCGCGCAAAGGTCGAGGTCTTACCCAGTGCATCCACCAGTCCGGCATCGTCCAGCGTATCAAGCTGTGTTCCGGTCACAGCGCGCTGGTCACCTGGCAGAATGGTCAGTTGACGAGCAATCGTCTCCGCCGTCAGCAGGTGGTCGCCCGTAATCATGATCGTGCGAATGCCTGCCGCCCGCGCGGTTTGCACAGCGTCGCGGGCTTCGGGGCGCGGCGGATCAAGAATACCCAGCAGCCCCAGAAAAATCAGTTCACGCTCAACATCAGGCGTCATTGGCTGCGGCACTAGTTCCAGCGGGCGATAAGCCACCCCCAGCACACGCAGCCCCTGCCCCGCCATGCCGTCAATGGTCTGCTGCCATGCTGCGCGGCGCTCTGGCGTCAGCGCTACAGGACCATCGGGCAGCAGTTCACGCGCTGCCCACTCGACCACCTGATCGGGCGCGCCTTTGGTGATCGCAAAATAGGACCGTGCCTCTGGCAGCAAACCGTCGCTTGCCTCGGTCACACGATGCACGGTGGTCATCGCCTTGCGTTCACTGCTGAAGGGCAGTTCCGCCACCCGCGGGAACGTATCTTCCAGATGTTCGCGCGTCCAGCCGGCTTTCTGCGCCGCGACAATCAGCGCACCCTCGGTGGTATCGCCGACGATGCTGTAACGTCGTTCGTCCTGCTGTAAAAAGGCGTTGGTACACAGGGCGCTGGTTTGCAGCAGCCGTCGCAGGGGCAGGTCACGTCCGGCATCCACCGGCTGTTCGCCGCGCAGGAAATCGCCCTTCGGCGCATAGCCAGAGCCGCCCACACGCACGCCGTCCGCGCCAGGAAGCTGCACCTGCGTTACGGTCATCTCGTTTTTGGTCAGCGTACCCGTTTTGTCCGAGCAAATTACCGACACCGAACCAAGCGTCTCCACCGCAGGCAGGCGGCGGATCAGCGCATTGCGTTTGATCATCCGCGCCCCGCCCAACGACAGGCTGATGGTAATCAAGGCGGGCAGCCCTTCCGGGACAGCAGCAACCGCCAGGCTGATCGCCGTCAGGAACATGGACTGCACGGGAATGCCGCGCAGCACGCCCGCCACAAACACGATGGCAACCACCACACCCGCGCCCAGCGCCAGGATTTTCGCCAGCCGGTCGAGGCGGCGTTCCAGCGGCGTCGTGCCCTGCTCGACCTGCATCAGCATCTTAGCGATATGACCGAGTTCGGTATCCAGCCCGGTGCGCGTGACCGCCATTTCGCCGCGCCCGTAATTGACCGTTGTGCCCATAAAGACCATGTTATGCCGGTCACCCAGCGGCACATCATCGCTGCCAGGGATGACGAAGATGTTCTTTTCGACAGGCAGCGACTCACCGGTCAGCGCCGCCTCTTCCACCTGCAGGTTGATACTTTCGATCACGCGCCCGTCCGCAGGCACACGGTCGCCCTCGCCCAGCAGCACGACATCGCCGGGAACAAGCTCGTCCGCGCTGATCTGGCGCACCTCGCCGTCGCGCCGCACACGCACTTGCGAGACCTGCATCGCGTTCAGCGCTGCCAGCGCGCGTTCCGCCTTATATTCCTGATAAATGCCAATCACGGCATTCAGGACGACAATCGCCATAATGACGATGACATCCTTGCTGTCGCCCAGCAACGCAGAAATGACCGCTGCTGCCAGCAGAATTACCACCATCAGGTCAGTGAACTGACCCAGAATCAGCGCCAGCCATTTGGTGCCCTCGTCGCTGGGCAGCGCATTACGCCCGAACTTCTCCAGCCGGGCAGCAGCATCCGCGAAGCTCAGCCCGCTGTCCGCCGTGCTGTGCAGGTCTTGCAGCGTTTGTTCAATGTCTGCATGAACATAATTGAGTGCCATACTGCCATTTGCCTTTGTTTCTATCGATAAGCGCGGACAAAGGGATGCTGCTCTTCCAGAAAATAATCGGGTCTGCGGTAGTCTCCGGTAGGGTTGAAGCATGCTTCAACCCTGCGAAAAGCGTCATCCGATTAAATCTATGACCGGCATAATCCCCTTGTTCAGCAAGACAGGATTGATGGATTGATGCATTGATAATTCGTCAGCTCACACCATGCCCGAAACCAGCGCCAGCAAAATGCCGCCTGCCATCACACTGCCCAGTTGCCCGGCAGTGTTCGCCCCCATCGCGTGCATCAGGATAAAGTTTTCGTAGTCTTCGTCCTGCGCGATCTGCGCCGCCAGTCGCCCCGCCATTGGAAACGCGCTGATGCCAGCCGCCCCGATCAGCGGGTTGATCTTGCCCCCGCTGAGGCGCGAGAGCAGCTTGCCAAACAACAGTCCGGCAACGGTGTCCAGCACAAACGCCAGCAGTCCCAGCAGCAAAATCTGGATCGTCGCCCAGTTCAGGAAGCTGTCCGCGATCATCGTTGAGCCAATCGCCAGCCCCAGAAACAGCGTGGCGATGTTGATAATTTCGTTCTGTGCTGCCTTGTTCAGCCGCTCTACCACGCGGCTTTCGCGCAGCAGGTTGCCCAGCATCAGCATGCTGATCAGCGGCGTGGCGTCCGGCACGAGCAGCCCGACAACCACCGTGATCAACACCGGGAACAGCACCAGCGCACGGTGCGACACCGGACGCGGCGCATATTCCATGCGGATACGCCGTTCGGCGCGCGTGGTCAACAGGCGCATCAGCGGCGGCTGGATAATCGGAATCAGGCTCATGTACGAATAGGCGGCAACGGCAATCGGCGCGAGCAGTTCCGGCGCAAGCTGCGTCGCCACAAAGATCGACGTTGGTCCGTCTATCGCCCCGATCACCCCGATGGACGCTGCCTGATTCAGCGGGAAGCCTAGCAGAGTCGCCAGCAGCAGCGTGCCAAAAATGCCAAACTGCCCCGCCGCACCCAACAGCACCATACGCGGCATTGCCAGCAGTGGGCTGAAGTCAATCATCGCCCCGACGCCGACAAAGATCAGCAGCGGGAACAATTCATTGCCGATTCCCGCCGCGTAAAGCACCCCGAACAAGCCATCGCCATCGGTCATGCCGGTCAGCGGAATATTCGCCAGAATGCAGCCAAAGCCAATCGGCAGCAGCAGCACCGGTTCATATTCCTTGACAACTGCCAGCGTGATCAGAATCGCGCCGACGGTCAGCATCACCAGATTGCCGAGCGAAAACGCGCCAATTCCGCGCGTCAGTTCTTGCAGGATTGTTTCCATTGATCGCCCCCGCTACCCTGTGTAGCTGATCAGCGGATCATGGTGTTTGACCTGCTGCCCAGGGCTGACATGCACGGCTGCGATTGTCCCGATGCGGGTGGCGCGAATCACATTTTTCATCTTCATCGCTTCCAGCACCAGCAGTTCATCGCCGGGCTGCACCTGCGCCCCCGGCTGCACAGCAATCGACACAATCACCCCAGGAATCGGCGCCTGTACCATCCCCAGATTCTTGCCCGCCCCACCATCTGAAGACGATACCGGCGTAGAGTGCGTGCCGTAAACCCGCGCCGCTGCCGAAGGTGTCTGCCGGTCAGGGTCGGGGGCTGCGGTCAGTGCCGGAATAGCTTCTTCCACATGAACCTCGAACGGCTGCCCGTCAATGTAAGCTATGACCGGGCGGGCATCAAGGTCATGGATTTCGATTTCAAACGTCTGGTTTTCTACCGTGACACGATATTTCATTGCGGTCTGCCTCGACTGATGCGTTCTCCATACTGGTGCGTGCGCATAACGATCTGCCACGCGCTGACAAGCCGCATGGGTGGCACAACCGGGCGTCCCTGCCGGTTATGCTGCGCCAGCGCAATGGCTACCGCCACTGCCGCCGCGCGCTGCTTGAGCGCCAGCAGTTCCACCGGGCTAAGGGCAGCCGGACTGACCACAGCCTCGTCGCCTGGCGCTGCGTCCCCTGCGGCGGGCGTGGGAACATCGGTGGTGTCCCCGGTGAAGCGCACCAGCGTCCACAGCAGCAGCCACAGCAGCACAATCGCGCCAAAAACCAATCCCATCCCGATCACCGTGATGAGTACCGCGTTGCTCATATCCGGCATGGTCAGCGCTCCTCACAAAGGGATATTGCCGTGCTTGCGCGGCGGGTTGGTCGAATACTTATCGCGCAGCGCACTGAGCGCCTGGTACAGCTTGGGGCGTGTTTCGCGCGGTTCGATAATGTCGTCCACATAGCCGGCATTGGCAGCCAGATAGGGACTGTTAAACTTGAGCCGGTACATTTCGCTGAGTTCGCGGCGGGCGGCGGCAGGGTCGGCGGCGGCGGCGATTTCATCCTTGTAGATGATATTCACCGCGCCTTCTGCGCCCATCACGGCGATTTCCGCGCTGGGCCAGGCATAATTGAGATCCGTGCCCAGATACTTGCTGCTCATGACCACATACGCGCCGCCATATGCCTTGCGCGTAATCACGCTGATTTTGGGCACTGTTGCTTCGGAATAGGCATAGAGCACTTTTGCGCCGTGCCGGATGATGCCGCGATACTCCTGATCCACCCCCGGCAAAAAGCCTGGCGAATCCACAAAGGTAACGATGGGCAGGTTGAAGCAGTCGCACAGGCGCACGAAACGCGCGATTTTGTCGGCAGCCTCAATATCAATCGATCCCGCCATCACCGATGGTTCCTGCGCGACAATACCGACGCTGTGCCCGCCAATGCGCGCGAAACCGATAATCGCATTCTGCGCATACAGCGGCTGCAATTCCAGCAGGGAACCACGGTCCACAATGCGCTCCAGCGCGGCATGCATGCTGTATGGGCTGCCGGGGTCAAGCGGCACCAGCGCATTCAGCGCCTCGTCCATGCGGAAGGGGTCATCCTCCGGTGCCATGAACGGCGGATTCTCGACATTGTTCGAGGGCAGATAGCCCAGCACCTTGCGGCACAATTCCAGTGTCGCTCTTTCGTCCGTGCCGACCAGATGCGCTGTGCCGCTGATTGCCGCGTGAACCTGGGCGCCGCCCAGACGCTCGACATCAATCTGTTCCCCCGTGACCGTCTTGATGACCTCCGGTCCGGTAATAAACATATAGGCATTTTGTGACATCAGAATCAGATCGGTCAGCGCCGGGGAATACGCTGCCCCACCGGCACATGGTCCCAGCATCAGGCTGATCTGCGGCACGACGCCAGAATAGAGCGCGTTACGTCGAAAAATTTCGGCATAACCGGCAAGACTCTTGATGCCCTCCTGGATGCGCGCACCGCCGGAGTCGATCAGTCCGATGATTGGCGACCCGCTGTGGACGGCGAGATCCATCACGCGGCAGATTTTTTCGCTCTGCATCTCGCTGAGCGTGCCGCCCTGCACCGTGAAGTCCTGCGCATATACATACACGGTGCGCCCGTCAATCTGCCCGGTGCCGGTGACGACACCTTCGCCCAGGTAGATTTCGCTGTTGTCGGCATTCTGATGGGTGATAAATGGCTCAAGTTCATTGAATGTGCCGGGATCGAGCAGCAGTTCCAGCCGCTCGTAAGGGGTAAGTTTTCCTTTTTGATGCTGGCGTTGAATACGCGCCGCGCCGCCGCCCTGCCGCGCTTGTTCTCGCAGCGCGCGCAGTTCTACAATACGCGGGTCCAATTCAGGCATGTGTAATCCTATCCTTCGTGTTAAATACCCTGTGGCGTATTATCTCTGTTTGAACAGAATCACTACGCAACTATCTTCTATTCTAGTCCTTAATGCCCGGTGAGGTTCAGCGCCGTGTGTCACCGAAATAGGTGTCATTTGTCGGCTTGACCTTAATGCAGACTGCCCCAGGAGACACCCTGTTAACACAGCAGGCAGGCTTATATCATTAACATATCATTATCCTTTCGCACACTGGGTCAGAATTGCTTGAGAATGGCGCTGTTTGCCGCTACCATAGCGTTTGTTCCAGATGAGCGGTTGTTCGGATGTGCCCGTAGACGGCTGCGCCACCCACAGCGTTTTTTTGACCTCAACATTACGGCACACCTTAACGAAAGGTGACAAGCGATTGGCGAAACGGATTGCCATGCTGCACTACGCTGCCCCCCCCACCGTTGGCGGTGTCGAGTCCACCATTGCTTATCATGCTCGCGGCTTAGCTGATGCGGGTTACACTGTGCGCGTGCTGGCAGGCAGCGGCGCGGTGTTTGATGCGCGCGTGGAGCTGGTCTTAAACGAGCTGCTCGGCTCGCGGGCGCATGCTGTGCTGGCGGTCAAACGCGAGCTGGACAGCGGCAGCGTGACCGCCGCGTTTGAAACACTGGTCAAGCAGCAGCACAGCGCCTTGCAAGCGGCGCTGGCAGACACCGCTGTCTGCATCGTGCATAACGTCCACAGCCTTAACAAGAATCTGCCCCTGACGGCAGCGCTGGCACGGCTCGAAGGCGTGCGCTGTATCGCGTGGTGTCATGATCTGGCTTGGACAAACCCGCAGTACCAGCCGGAACTGCACCCCGGCTACCCCTGGGACTTGCTGCGCACGGCGTGGGCAAATACACGCTATGTCACCGTGTCGGAGCCGCGCCGCGCAGAACTGGCAAAGCTGCTGGGCATTCCGCCGGAGGCAGTGCAGGTCATCGAACCGGGCGTAGACCCGGGGGCGTTCTTCGGCTGGACCAATACCATGCAGTTTATCCAGCAGCGGCTTAACCTGCTGGATGCAGACGGCATTGTGCTGCTGCCCGCCCGCCTGACCCGGCGCAAGAATATCGCGCTGGCGCTGCACGTGCTGGCGGTACTGCGGGCGCAAAGTGGGCGTGATTTCCGGCTGGTCATCAGCGGTCCGCCCGGTCCGCACAATCCGGCGAATCCCGGTTACCTGGGCGAACTGCTCGACCTGCGGCGTAAACTTGGGCTGGAAGGCTGCGCGCACTTCCTGTACGAACTGGCAGAACCGCCGCTGATCCCTGACGACGCCACGCTGGCAAACCTGTACCAACTGGCAGACGCGCTGCTGTTCCCCAGCATTCAGGAAGGTTTTGGCATTCCGGTGCTGGAGGCGGGGTTGGCTGGGGTGCCGGTCTTCTGTGCGGACATCCCGCCGCTGCGCCACACCGGGCAGGACGACGCGCATTACTTTGACCCGCTGCACAGCACACCGGAGTTTATCGCACAGCAAATGCTGCGCACGCTGGGTCAGTCGCACAGTTATCGCCTGCGGGTGCGGGTGCGCCAGCAGTACCGCTGGGATACCCTCATCAGCAGCAAGTTGATGCCCTTACTGGAGGCAGATTGAACGTCTACAACCTCGTGCTGGTACTGACGGAAAACACCGCGCTGGAACCCTGGATTCAACTTGCCGAACGGATACTGCCTGCTGGCGGCAGTATTCATCTGCGCGGGATGATAACGATCCCGGCTGAACAATCGCTGAGCGAAGGTACGCTGAGCGCGCGTGTCTGGCGCGATGCGCTCGCTCAGGCGGCACTCGATCATCCGGCAGTTCACGACCAGGCGCTTGTCCATGTAGACTACCAGCCCTATCAGCAGGTGCTCAAGGACAGCATGACGCTCGGTGCAGACCTGCTGCTGGTGCAGTGGGACATCACCCACGCGCAGGTAGGCGGCGTCTCGCTGGACGACCTGTTCACCGAAGCGCCGTGCGATACCGCGCTCATCGGGACTGACCCTGCCCGCATTGATGGCGATGTGCTGCTCTCGCTGCGTGGCGGTCCGAATATCTCGCTGGGGGTGCGCGTGGCACAGGCGCTCGCCCGCGACCATGCGATCACACTGTTCCACGCTGCCGACCACCGCCGCAGCGCCCCCGACCTCGAACTCATCATGCATGCCGTCCCGCAAATCGGGCGCACAGTCAGCGCGGTCACGGGCATCACCGAAGGCATCACCCGCGAGGCGCGCGGGCACAGTGTGGTTGTGATGGGGGCGAGTTTCCGCAAACCCGAAGCGCACAAACCTGTTGACGAACCGATTTTTGCGCAGGTTCACCAGAAAACCGGGCTGCCCATCGTGCTGGTGCGCGGCGCGCAGCAGGAAGCGCTGGAATTTCATCTGCCGCGCCCGCTGTTGTGGCAGCAAGAACTGCTCTCCACACGCGTTGACCGCTGGTTTGCCGAAAACACATTTCACAGTGACGAATTCAGCAACCTGCAAACGCTGCTGGCACTCAAAGAAAAACAAGGGGTGACGATCAGCCTTGCCCTGCCCGCGCTGAACGAAGAAGCGACGGTAGGCAGCGTGATCCACACACTCAAAACCGCGCTGATGGATGAACTGCCGCTGGTAGACGAAATCGTGCTGATTGACAGCAATTCCGACGATAACACCGTCGGCATTGCCGAGAGTCTGGGCGTTCCCGCCTTCCGCCATCCCGAAATTCTCACAGACAGTGTGGGCAGTGTACGCGGCAAAGGCGAAGCACTGTGGAAAAGCCTGCATGTCACGCACGGGGACATCATCGCGTGGGTGGATACCGACATCGTCAACATTCACCCGCGCTTCATCTACGGCATTCTGGGTCCACTGCTCAAGTACCCGCGCATCCAGTACGTAAAGGGCTACTACGCGCGCCCCATTCAGGTCGGCGAAAAGATTCAGGCATTCGGCGGCGGGCGGGTAACAGAACTGGTAGCGCGTCCCCTGCTAACCCTGTTCTACCCCGAACTTTCCGGCTTGATTCAGCCGCTTTCCGGTGAATACGCGGGCAGGCGCTCCGCGCTGGAGCAGGTGCCCTTCTTCAGCGGCTACGGTGTGGAAACAGGCTTATTGATTGACTTGCTGGAGCTGTATGGACTGGAGGCGATTGCACAAAGCGATCTGGAAGTGCGCGTGCATCACAACCAACCGCTGGTCAATCTGAGCAAAATGTCCTTTGCCATTTTGCAGGTGTTCATCGCGCGCATCGAAAAGCGCTACGGCTTGCAACTGCTGGACAAGACCAACCGCAGCATGAAACTGGTGCATCAGGAATTGGAACGGCTGGCGCTGGAAATTGTCGAAATCGGAGACGTAGAGCGCCCGCCGATGGCAACCGTAGATGCCTACCGCGAGCGCCAGATGGATCACTGAGCCTGAACGGGCGAGGCTGATGCGTTCAGCCCCGCCCCTGCCGGTGCCGGGCACCGGTTCGTATGCCCTGCGTGGTGCTTATCCGCCGCTGACCACTGCATCTGCCGGCGGGCAGGCTTCAAGCGGCTGCCAGTCTTCGCGCTGGATGCCGTCCAGCGACAGATCCGCCTCGGTACTGCGCACATCGGGCTGCAGGAACACGGTCTGTTCACCCCACACGCCCAGCGCGGTGCGCCCTTCGCGGCTGGCGTTTTCTTCGTAAGGGCTGTTCTGCGGGTAGATGTCGTTGAAGTTCTCGAACGTCATCTGGTCGGCGTCCAGTTCCACCCGCAGCGCCGGGTCGGCAATCGGGGTGGCATTCGCCTCATAGATGTCCGGGTTGCCGTTGATGTCCGACGTGAACACCACGCGCTGATCCGCGCACAACCAGGTTGGCGCATAGTCGGGAATGTCGTTGTCGGTCAGCTTGCGGATACGCATTGTGCTTACTTCGAATACATAGACATCCAGATCACCGTCCAGATCCGATTGATAGGCGATCAGCGCGCCATCTGGCGAGAAAGCAGGGTTGGTCGCGTCCTCGTCACTGGTGGTCACTGCGGTAACGTTGCGCCCATCGACATCCATCAGCGCGATAATGCTGCTGCCGTCTTCGACCAGGTAGGTCCGGAAGACGATGCGGCTGTCGTCCGGTGCATACTGCGGATCCACATCAATACGGGTGCCGTCGCTGAGCTTCGTCACCTGCATCGTGCGCAGGTCCAGTTCATAAATCTGCCAGAAGCCGTCACGGTCACTCTGGAAGACCAGTTTGCTGCCGTCAGACGACCAGAAGGGATTGATGTCATCTGCCGGGCTGTCCGTCAACTGGAATTCTGCGCCGGTGCTCATGTCCACCGCGTACAAATCCCAGTTGCCATTGCGGGATGTCTCAAAGACCACGTAGTTGTTCGGTCCCCAGATGGGGTCGGTATCAATCGCGTGATGGTTGTAGGTCACGCGCTGCACAGCAGCAGGATTTTCGCCGCTGGTCGGCGCGACATAGATTTCCCAGTTTTCGGGTCCACCCGGTTCGGTGGCGCGGTTGCTGGTGAACACAATCCACTCGTTGTTCGGCGACAGGCTCGGTGCCATGTCGTCCACACCTGCGCCTTCGCCCAGCGACAGATTCGTGCGGTCAGACGTGCGGGCTGCCTGGTCCGCGCCATCCAGCCGGAAAATTTCCCAGTCGCCGGTTTCGTCTGTGTGGTACAGGCGGAAGGTCGGGCAGCCGCGTCCGCAGACCGGCACACTCGCCCAGTCCACCGTCACGCCGTCAATGCCGCTGACTGCGCCCGTCGTGCCGCCGGGGGTGGCAACCGCCGCCGCACCGGGATCGCACGCCTGCGTCAGACTGAGCGTGCCGGAGTAACCGCTGCTGCTGAACACGTAATCTGCCTCCGGGCGCTGCCCCACCAACGGGATCAGCACTGATGCGCCCGCTGAAAGCTGGAAGGTGCCCGGCGCGGGGGTGACATTGCTGCCGCCGCTGTTCAGCACCGTGAACGGCTGCTCTGCCAGCATATCCCCGCCCAGATTGACGATTGTGAAGGCAACCGGGTTGGTGCAGTCGCCGCTGATACGCAGCGCCGGGCGTGCGCAGTTCTGTGTCATGTTCAGCGTGCCCGCGTAATCGCTGCTGCTCAGGGTGTAGCCTGCATAGGGGTCTAACCCGGTCAGCGTGATAGTTATTGATGCGCCGCCGCCCGCAAGCTGGAACGTACCCGGCGCGGGGGTGACATCCTGCCCAGCCGTGTTGACAATCGTGAAACCCTGCGGCGACAGCATCGGCGCGCCGTTATTGGTGATCGTAAACATCAGCGGATCGCTGCACCCCGATGTCACGACCAACTGCGGGCGCGTGCAGTCCTGCGTATGGCTGGTCGCCCCGGCGAAGCCGCTGGTGCTCAGCGTGTACCCGGCATAGGGGTCTAACCCGGTCAGTGTGACTGTGGTGGATGCGCCGTTCGCCAACTGGAAGCTGTTCGCCCCCGGCGTCACGTCCACACTGCTGCCATCCACAATCGTGAATGTCTGCGGGACAAGCATGTCACCGCCGCTGTTGCTGATGGTGAACGTGATTGGATCGCTGCACAGCGAGGTCACGGTCAGCACCGGGCGCACACCGCAGCGGTGCGACACATTGAAACTGCCTGCTGCGCCGCTGCTGCTGAAGGTATAGGTTTCATACGGATCGCTGTTAGGCACAGTCACGTCAACCGGCGCTGCACCGCGCGCAAGCTGGAAGCTGCCGCTGGTTACCACCGCACCGCCGGAGTCGCGCACTTCGTAGTTCTGCGGCGTGATCATCGGTCCGTCGGCATTGCTGATTGTGAAGATCACGCTGCTGCCGCTGCTGCTGCACGCGGCATTCACGCTGATCGCCGGGGGATATTCGCAGGTGGTTTCGGCAAAGAGCATGAAATCCACCGTGCTGAAGCTTACCCGCCCGGACTGGTTCGGCACAGTGAAAGTGCGCGACTGCCCTGCGCCCAGCAGCAGGGTATCCATCACGATGATGTCCCCGGCGTTGTTGCGGATAATGACTTCGTCCGGCGTGGTCATCGCGACCGCGCTGATGTTTTCGACGAAGAATGTCGCCGTGCGGTCAGCACTGCACAGCGGCGTCACGCGAAATGTCGGGACTCCGCCGCCGCCTGTATTGACGATGACTGTACGCACCACCACCCCGGTATTGCCGCTGCCGTCCTCAATAGTCATGCTGACGACATACGTGCCGGATGCGCCGTAGCTGTGGCAGATCGTATTCTGCGGTGTGCCCGTCTGCCCATCGCCAAAGTCCCAGCCCACCAGCGTCACACCGCCGGGCAGCACTGCCGTATAGCAGAAGCGTGAAGAACTCTGCGGCGTAATCGTGAACGTGGCGCTGCTTTCCAGCGGCGAGTACGTGCGCACGACATTCGTCGCCCGTGCCGTGATCCCGCTGGCATTCGTCACCGCCAGCTCCACGGTATACATCTGCGCTGGCGTGGTATAGGTCGTGCAGATGCTCGCCGGAATATGCAGGTGGTCATAGGTCAGCGTCTGCCCATTGCCGAAGTTCCACGTCCACTGGCGCAGGTTCGTGCCCAGGCTGTTATCGGTGAAACAGACCTCCATTTCGGCGATGCCCGCATAACGCGAGGGCGTGAACGCCGCGCGGATGTCGTTGGTCGAAAGCAGTTCAAACTCGTAGGTCGCTGTGGTATTGCCCAGCGGTCCCGTGCCGACCACTTCCGCGCGGTAGCGCCCGGCAGTGCCGAAGAACTGCGTCATGCTGGCGCCCGTGCGGTTCAGCGCCCCAACGCGCACGCCCGTATCACGGTTGTAGAAATTCCATGTGTAGGTGTTGATGTTCACACCGCTGGCGCTGAAGCTGAGCGTGTTGCCCGCATAGACAAAGCTGTCATTACGGCTGATCAGCACACTTTGCGTATTCCAGACGCGGAAGGTGTACTCACGGAACGCGCTGCGTGAGCCGGAGTCGTTGCTGCCCGTCAGGCGAATGACATAGGTCCCCTGCGCATTGAAGCTCAGGCAGCCGGGTTCTTCGGCATTGCTGGTCTGGCTGCCCAGACTGTTGCCCGCCGTGCCAAAGTCCCAGGTGTAATTCAACCCGTCAATGCTGGCGAAGCTGTTGGTCGAAAGGTTGTCGAGGCAAATCTGCTGCCCGACCTCAATCGCGTTGGCGTCGCCGGTATAGCTGTAGTTCACCGCAAACGTGCCTACCGTGAGATTGCTGCTCATGTCACAAACATGCGTGCTGTCAAACGGGTCTACCGCCGAAACCGTTACACGCAGGGTGTAGTTGCCCAGCCCATTGGGACCCAACTGTACGCCGCTGAACGCGGGACTGGTCACAGCGTTGTCCAAATCCCACTGTGTGCTGCCCAGATCAATCGAAGCGCCTTCGCCCACCAGTTCCCAGTGATAATTCAGCAGAATACGGTTGGTGTTGTCTACATTCACGCTGTAGGTATACGACGCAGCAGGGTTGGTCGGGTTAACGGTCGTGCCCCAGCCGTCGCAGGTGAAGTTGCTGCCTGTCCCTGCCACCGTGATGGTCTTCCATCCGGACTCACAGTCTTCGTCCGGATTGATCACAAACGCGCGGTAGCGCACGCGGTAGGTTTCGCCCGGCAGCAGGAACTGGTAGGGCATGGTGTCGCCGGCGACATCGCTGGCAATGTCAATCCAGCCGCCCGTGCCGTCCGCCTGCTGGAAATCCCAGAAGGTCGAGTCCGTGCTGGTGCCTGCGCCCAGGGGGAATTCCCAGGGACGCCCGAAGTCATTGCGCAGATCGCGCGCGTAATTCACGATTTCGTTCAGCACCGGGGTGGCATCGCCAATCGGTGCGCGGCATTCCAGGGTCGGCAGGGTCACGGTCAGGTTGCGCGTTGTCGCGTTACAGTTCGCCGCATAGCCGCCCTCATTGGTTGAAACGTTCAGGTCAACCGTGTAATTGTCGCCAACCTGCGTCCAGTCCCAGCCAAAGCTGATCGAGGTTCCGCTGCCACTTGACACAATCGCGCCGCCCCCATCGCGGATCGTCCACGCATAGGTCAGGCTGCGGCTGTTGTCACCACCCACCGACGCATTGTAGGTGTAATTCAGCATGCCACCGGGGTCGTTGGGCATGCCAGGACGCGGGGTGTCGCTGCCACCGGTGATGCTGCATGTCAGCGGCGACCACTCCGCCGTGACCGTGATGCTTTCATCACAGCTAGAGCCGTCACTGGCGGTTGCTACATAGCGGATGGCTGTTGTTGTGCCATGCGTGTTCCAGCTATAGGAGAACAGGTCGCTCAAGCCGGTCTGCGCGGCAACCGGGTTGCCGTCCACATACCACGAATAGTCGCTGATCGTGCGCCCGGCAAGGCTCGCCGGGGTGACATTGGCATCATAGGTATAGGAACTGCCGTTGGGCAGCACTGCCGCACTGCCGGACAGATTGCAGACCAGCGGCGGATACGATACCGTGACAACCTTTGTTTCCGAGCAGCTCGCGCCATCAGTGAGGCTGGTCGCGTTCAGCGTGACGGTATAGCTGCCGGGGGCGCTCCAGGTGGTGCTGAACGAAGGACCACTTGGGTCAGGGCTGATACCGGTAACGGTCCACTGGTAGCTGACCGTGCGCCCACCTTCGTCCACCAGTTCACTGTAGGTCTGCGCGCCGGAACCGGGCGTGACAAACGTGCTGCCGCTGAAATCGCAGGACAGCGCCAGCCGTTCGACGACGATGATCGCCTCAACATACGACGTGCCGCCCGGTCCGGTGACGGTCAGGCGCACGGGGTTGGGACCCAGTTGCATGACGCCGCCAATATTGCCGATGGCGATGCCGCCGGGGTTTTCCGCGCTGCTGTCTTCAACACCGTCCCCGTTGAAGTCCCACGAATAGGTGTCAATGATGCCGCTGCTCGTATTGGTGAAGTCAATCGTCCCGCCCCACGTTAGCGTGTAGGTGGACGCAGTGAAACCCGCCACTGGCGAACCAATCACGGTGACATCCTGCTCACGTTCGGCGCTGGCATCTCCTGCGGCGTTCTCGACACGCAAACGCACGCGGAATGTCTGGTTAGCCGGGTAGACATAGCAGACGATTTCGGCATTGTTCTCAACCGGCGGGTTGGCGTCGTTAACGTCAAAATCCCAGTAATTGTGGGCGATTGGACCCGTGCTGATATTGCGGAAGCACACTTCCACATTCCCACCGCTGGGCGTGCGCGATTCGACAGTGAATTCTGCCGTCAGCGCCCCGGCTGCGGGGAACACACCCACCTGCTTGATGACATAGCCGCTGCCGCCGGGACCGCTGTAGTCCATGCGAATGCTGTAGATGCCTTCGACGACATAGGACGGATAATGCGGACCCTGTCCGGTCGCGTCAACATCCGGCGCGCCGCTGGTGTAATCGAAGTCCCACGACCACGTATCAATCGGACCCATGCCTTCATCCACACCCTCAACGGTGACATTCAGCACGGCTGCACCGCTGGCGGGAGTCAGGGTAAAGTCTGCCTGCGGCGGGGGCGCATTCACCGCGATGTCCTGCTGCACCACAGAGCCGGTGCCGATGGCGTCGGTCACGGTCAGGCGTACCCGGTAAATCCCCGGAACAGTAAAACTGTACGCGGCATGTTCGCTGGTCAGCGGCGCAAACGGACCCGCGCCGCCGGGCATATCAATCACTTCCCACAGGTAGCTCAGCCCTTCGCCAGTGCTCGTGTTGGTGAGCGTCACAGCAAACGGGGCAAACCCGGTGGTCGCCGGGCTGACGCTGAAATTGGCAACCGGCATGCTGAACACGCTGATGCTGCCCGTCAGCACGAGATTGCTGCCGCTGGTGGGCACGCAGGTCAGCTCAATAGTGAATGTACCGGTCGAGCCAAAGGTGTGCGAAAAACTCTGCGCAGTAGAAACACTGGCACCGTCAATGGTCCAGGCATAACTGACGATATTGGACGTGTTCACCGCCGCGAACTGGTAAGTGAACGGATTGCTGTCGCCCAGATCATCAATACTCAACTGGCAGAATGTTTGCGTACCCAGCAGTCCCGCGTCACCCATACCGCGCTCGGTATCAGGCGGCAGCACCGGCAGCGGCTCAGGAGTCTGTTCGGCGGGCACTGGCTCAGTGGGCACTTCCTCGGTGACAGGCAGCGCGGTTTCGGGAGGCTGCGCGGGAGTCGAGTCTACCGGTAAAGGCTGCGCCTCAGTAGCCTCTGCTGTAGGCTGCATTTCGGGCGTTGGGTCAATGCTGGCGGGATCGGTTATCAGAACTTCAGTTGCTTCGGGTGCAGGCGGGGTCTCGGTGAGTTCGTCTGCAAACGAAGCGCCGACAAACAGGGCGGCTGCGAAGAGCATCAGAAGGGTTACCAGGATAGCGCGACGTGTCATAGGTGTATGCAGTCCGTTTCTGTTATGCTCCACTGACATTGCGAATAACATGAATCATGCAAATGCAGTGGTTTGGTTGGAGTTATGTTTACACCATACACGGATAATTACTGAACATTAATTGAGATTTCGTGAATTTATCACGAAACAGCGAGCACCAGGACGTTACTATAGAGAAATCACAAATATCTCGTAGAGCGCCTCAATGCAATAAACACCAACAACGGGGGCTGCTGGTTCATGCATGCTGGTTTGTGCAAATGGGGTATTCAGCGGAAGAAGCATGGGCAGGTCAGCACAGGAGCAGCCTGCCCGGTGGAAAATCGGGCTATTCGTGGCGTTCAGCGCGGCGGATCGCCAGACTCAGCACCACATCGGCGAGGAATGCTTGCAGCAGCGCCGCACCCAGTAGAAACACGCCGAGGAAGATGGCAAATGGGACGAGTGCCCAGACCTGGCTGAGCACGCCTAACTGCATCAACCGGAAGCCCCAGTCACCCAGCGCCGCATTGGCGATCATCAGCGCCCATGCGCCTGTTTCCGCAGCGGCAGGCAGTTCGCCCAGCAGGTACTGGCGCAGTCCCAGCACCAGCAGCAGCACCCCCAGCAGGCGGAACATAATCACCAGAATTTGAATCACCGAACTGTAAAGCCGCTGGCGCGAGAGCGTGGAACAGAACAAGCCCACGGCGGCATCCAGCCCCAGCCCGGTCAGCGGCAGCAGCAGCGTCGCCGCCATGAACACCGCCAGCAGCGGCACTGCTGCGATGACCGACACTTCCGGCGTAATGCCGTTAATCAGCCGATCAAGATAGGCGCCGCGAAAGGCAGTCAGGTCAAACAACATACCAAAAATGAACAGTACCCGCAGCGCCAGCACCACGCCCAGCAGCCCGCGTGTGCGGTAGAACACCGCTGCCCAGCGTGCCCGGAACGCCATCGCCGCGCCGCTTTCCGTTGCGCGCAGGTTGTCCCATGTCTGGCGGCGTTTTTCGTCTTCCACCGCCGTCGCTGTCAGCAGAATTGCCGCGACGTGCAAAATCGCTTGCAGTACCAGCGCGGGCACAAATAACACTGCCAGCGCCGCCTGGGTGTGCGGCAGCGTGTCCAGTGTTTCGGGCTGCACTTCGCGCGAGCCTGCAAAATAGCCGACCAGCAGCAGCAGAATGCCGACCAGCACAATCCCCAGCGCGCGCAGCACACGGGCGCGGCGTTCCAGCGGTTGTGCTTTGCCGAGTTCATAGCGCAGCACCGGATTGCCGGGGCGTGCCCACAGCGGCAGTTGCGACGAAATCAGGCGCATCATGAGTCGAAATCTTCCCACATCAGATTACCAATCCGGTCTTCCAATCTCTCCAACGCGCTTACCCACTGTGCAGTGGGCACATGCACCGTGCGCTGGTAGCGAATGTAGTGGATACACGTCTGCGGCGTAACCCCGCCAAGCTGTTCGCGCACGGCAGCCGCGTAGACCCCCAGTTGCAGATGATAACGCGCAGCATGCTGTTCCAGCAGGGGCAATGTTTTCTTATTGTGGTTCGCGCCATCAACGAAACTGCTCTTGTAGTCCACCACGACCCACGATCCGTCATCGCGCTGGAGCAGCATGTCAATCACGCCGTGAATCAGGCGTTTTTCGGTCCGGTAGATAAACGGCAGTTCGCGGAAGGTCTGGCGGGCGTCGGCGATCCACTCGAAGACATCGCTGTGGATGATGTTCGTCAGCCAGTCGCGCGCTGTTGCCACCGCCTGCGCGCGCGCGCGCGGATGCGTCACCCCCTGCTCCCAGGCATAACGTTCCAGCGCCTGTACCAGATCTTCATCGTCAGGGTCGGGAATAAGCCACCAGCGCAGCGCCTCGTGGACAATCTCGCCCATCTGCTTGCCGGTGGGTCGGCTCACCTTTTCGCTGACTGTAGGGATAACGCCTGCCGCCCCGCGATCACGCAGCACCGTGCGGCGAAACTGCTGCTGGTGATACGGGTCATCGCTGCCCAGGCTGGCAATCTGCGTGGCGGTCAGATGCCGCGCGTAAAGCGTTCTGTCCACGCGCACCGGGCGCAGCAGCGCGGGCGGCAGCACGTCCGCTGTGCCTGGGGGACGCTCCCATGCCGTCTGTTCGTCAATCATCGTGAACTTCCCGCCTGTGTCCGGTGCGGGGTCGGGCGGCGCTGCGGGCTGCATCACTCGCAGCGTGCCCCAGGCATAGGGCAGGTCAAATGCAGCAGCGCCGGGCAGCGTGTCAGGGTCAAGCTTCAGCGCCGCCAGCAGCCAACCGAGCCAGCTTTCGCCAAAACTGCGCGTCTTCAGGCTGCCGCTGACCAGCAGGTAGTCCTGCGCGCGCGTCGCCGCGACATACAGCAGGCGTTTGCGCTCCGCAGTTTCGCGCAGGGTGGCAAAGCGCTGTGCCCGGCGGTACACATACGTATCGCTGAGCTGCGCTTTCTCTTCATCATACACGCGGCACGCCAGCCCATACGCCGGGTCGTTCAGCAGCACGTCACGTTCCGTGCGTCCCACCGCCGCGGACGTATCCACCAGCACCACCACGGGGAATTCCAGCCCCTTGCTGGCATGCACGGTCATCAGCGTAACGGCGTCGCGCACATCCAGCAGCGCCTCGCCCTCGCGCACTTCGCGTTCGGTCATATCGCGCAAATACTGCGCAAACGTACCGAGCGTGACGTAACCGCTGCTGTGCGCTTTTTCCAGCAGTTTTTCGACATTGCCGCGCCGCCGGTCGCCGTCTGGCAAGCCGGTCAGCACTGCCAGATAGCCGGTACGATCCAGCGCCTCGCGCAGCAGTTCGGAGATAGTCACGCGCCCGGCAAGCGCGCGCAGTTCGGAAAACGTCCGGTGGGCAAAGGTTACCCGTGCCTGTTCTTCTGCCGGAAGATCAGGCACATCTGCCAGCCCCAGTGCCTGCCACAGCGGCAGTGGGTCGCTGCCGCCTTCCACCCGCACCAGCCGCAGCGCCAACAGCGCCTCGTCGCTGAGGGCGAACAGCGGCGAACGCAGCGCAGCCGCCAGCGCCAGATGGTCGGCAGGATTGTGCAGCGCCGTGAGCAGGTTGAGCAAATCCCAGACTTCCTGACGGCTGTAATAGCCGCGCCCGGCAACAGTCACAAACGGAATGCTTGCCTGCTTGAACGCTTCTTCATAGCTGTTCACACTGGTCATCGAACGAAACAACAGCGCCACATCGCCGTAACCCGCGGGGCGAACCTGCCCGCTTGACCGATCCCAGACTGGCAGGCGCTCCTGCTCTACCGCGCGCGTAATCCACGTGCCAATTTCCTGCGCTTCCCACAAACGCCCCTCTTCAGCGTTAAGTTTGTCGCTCTGCGCCCCCAACAGCAGCAGATTCAGCGCGGGGAATGCCCCTGGCGGCTGGCGGCTGGCGCGCATCGCCTCACCATAGACCACCTCATAACGCGCGGTAGGGCTGCTTTTATCCTGCGTCATCAGCCCGCTAAAAATCTGGTTGAAGGCGTCCACCAGCGGCGTATGCGTGCGGAACGACTCTGCCAGCGGGACAGCCACACCGGGCGCGGGGGTATGCGGGTCGGTCAGGATGCGCTGCACCATACCGAACACGGAAACATCCGCCCCACGAAAGGCATAGATGGACTGCTTGGGATCGCCGACGACAAACAGCGCGCCTGCCCGCGCCGGGTCTGCCAGCGCTTTGATGATGTCCCACTGCCTGCCGTTGGTATCCTGAAATTCGTCCACCAGCAGATGCCGGAATTCGCGGTGATAACGCGCGCGCACTGCGAGTGAGGTTTGCAACAGGTCGCGGGTCAGCGCTTCGAGGTCGTCAAAATCGAGCGCATTCAGCGCGGTCCTGGCACGCCGGTACTGCTCGCGGGCATAGGTCAGCAGCGCCGCCCAATACGGCAGCAAATCCGCCGCGAGGCGATCCAGCACGCCGGGCGCTGACCCCACCCCTTCAGAAACGGCTTTCGCGCCTTCGCGCAGGCACTTGAGCAGGTCTTTCGCCGTTTGCAGCAGGTCTTTGCCCCCCCACGCTGCCGCGCTGCCGACATTCAGCTTGATGGCATCGGCAAAGTCGCCCAGCGCCACCAACCGTTCCGGCACTGTACCGCGTTCGACCTGTGCCCACAGACCGCGTGCAGTTTCGACCACTGCGCCCAGTTTGTCGCCCATGGGCGGCTGGACATCCGCCAGCCATGCCAGCGCGTCAGCAAATGCAGGCACTGCGGGCAGCGCTTCAAGCTGCGCCTGCGCGTCGGCGTGCCATTCTTCTGTCCACACGGCAAACAGGTCAGCATCCAACGGGCGTACATCGGCGGCGATCAGGCGGGTGAGGGCGGCTTGCACCACCCGGCGGTCATACTGCCGGAACAGCGTCACCGCCGGATGCCCTTCCATCGTCAACCGGTCCAGCGCGTCGGTCAGCGTCGTTTCCAGCAGCACTGCCGCCTGCGTTTCGTCGAGGATCTCAAACGTGGGGTCAATGCCCGCCAGCGCCGCGTTCGCCCGCAGAATATCGGCGCACAAGCCGTGAATCGTCGTGATGCGCGCGCTATCCATGCTGGCGACCAGCTCCGCCCAGCGCGGCACACTGGCAGAATCGGCAGCGCGCAGGCGGTCTTCCAGGCGTTGGCGCACGCGATCCCGCATTTCGCCCGCTGCCTTGCGCGTAAACGTAACCGCCACCAGTGCACCGGGCTGCCAGTCAGGGTTTGCCTCCAGCAGCGCCACATAGCGTTCAACCAGCACGCGCGTTTTGCCCGATCCCGCCCCGGCAACAACGACGAGATTCTTATCATGCGTATAAATTGCCTGCTGCTGCTGTGTCGTAAGCTGCATAGGTTTCAGCGCTTCTTTCCAGTGATGCTGTGGCGGCAGAACTGCTGGTATTCGCAATATGTGGCGCACGGACCGCGCCCGCGTGGGGTGTTCGGCTGCACGCTGAAATCGCCTGCGCGCCCGGCGGCGATATTATCGGCAATCTGCTGGCGTGCCGTATCCAGCGCTGCCTCGTGCTCACCGTCACCGCGCCGGGTGACGCCGCTGGTTTTGCGCGTGCCGATATGCCAGAACAGACCACCTGCAACGGGCTGACGCAGCAGTTGATCTGCCGCCAGCAGGTAGACCATCATCTGGAAATTGCGCCCCTCCTGCATTTCCTTCAGATCAATGCTCGTGCTGCCCGTCTTATAATCAATGATGATGGCGCGATCTCCCTGCAAATCCACGCGGTCAATCACCCCACGCACACGAATGCGCAGCCCGTCGCCCAGTTCCAACGTGTCGCTGCCGTCACCCGCCCCAAAACGCTGCTCCAGCAGATATGGCAGACGCGGCGCACCGCCGAAGTCTTTGTCCACCGGACTGTCCTTGAAGTCCTGCTGCACCAGCGCAGCCAGACGGCGCAGCAGCACCGCCTGCTCCTGCTGCCACAAGCCGCCCTCGCGAAAACCGAACTCCTGCGGCGCGCTGGCGAACACCTCCTGCGCCGTCTCACGCAGAATCGCATCGGCAGCGTCAGCATTCTGCGGCACAATCGCCAGCTTTTCCGTCCGTATACGACGATAGGTGTTTTCCAGAATTTTGTGGTTCAGCGAACCCAACTGCAAGGCATCCATGCCCGCTTCCGGTTCTTGCAGCGCTTCCAACCGCAGCAGGTATCTGGCAAAAAAGCGGAATGGGCACTTGCCGTAATCGCTCAACTGCGAAGCGCTCCAGCGGCGTTCCGCGCCCAGCAGCGCTGCCACCCGTGCCACCAGCGCAGGATGCAGCAGCAGCCCGCTGTACGGGTCGAATGCGGCACTACGCGACATGCGCCGCCGTTCAATGCTGCGCCCGTGCAGCACATGCACCCAGAATGCCGCGCTGCGCGCCGCCAGCCAGTCGTGCAAGCGGCGGGTTTCCGGGGTCAGTTGGGCAGGTGGAACATTCAGCCCACGCGCTACAGCGACTGCCGCTTCGCCGCGTGACGCCACATCAGCCGGCGAAACCACACTGCCCACCGGCAGCCGTTCCACCGCCTGCGCGGGGTAGACAGCCTGCACCGCGCGCCACAAATGGCTGGGCGGAAGCGGCGCGCCGTCCTGCACATAGGGACGCGAAAGCACCAGCGAGTCATGCGCAAGGCTGACCAGTTCGTAAAACAGCCCATCGTCCGCCGCCTGTTCGGCGCGGGTGCGCAGCATTTTGCCGTACTGGCGCAGCGCGTCCGCCAGCACGCGACGCTCACTGTCCAGATACAGCGGGTCTTGGGGCGTGGGTGCCGGGAAAATGCCCTCCGACAGCCCCAGCACAAACACATGCCGGTGCGCGAGACCGCGCGCATCTGCCGCTGTCGTCACCAGGACGCGCCCGGTACGCGGCGGGCGAGCGTCAATCGAGGCGTGCTCGACAGCGGCTTTCAGATCGCTGTAGAACGTCTCCCAGTTCAGTTGGTCATCTTCATCCAGCGTGCGCAGCAAATCGCGCGCGGAGAGCAGCGAACGCAGCACGCGCTTAAATTCCTGCATGGCGGCGGCATCACGCTCAGCAACACCGGCTTTCCCGGCAGGCTGACGCAAACACCGCGCCACGTGCAGCGAATAACCCGCCGCGCCAATCTGCGGGCTGTCGTCGTCAGGGTCACCACCCGCCCCCGCTGTACCGCCGGTGTCCGGTCCAATCAGCCCTTCAATCCAGTGGACATATTCGCCTACCGTATTGACTTCCGGCGGGGTAATTGCCTCGAAGAAGTTCATCAGGTGTTCGTCAATATGCCCGGCAAGCGCGCCGTCCAGCAGCGGCTCAGCATCGCCGTCCAGCACGGCATCGGGGTCATCCCATTCGCTCAGCGGCGTCTGCGGGGCGGTGGCAAGTGCCTCGCGCCATGCCTTCAGCCCTTCAGTGACGAGCAACCGGCGGCTTAGGCGTTCCAGTAAGTCCAGATGTTCACTTTGCAGACCGGGCACAGCAAAATAGGGCGAACGCAGCGTTTCCAGCAGCGGCACACGCGCGAACCCGCTGGCAGGCAGCTCCAGCAGATTCAGCAGCGCAATCATCAACGGGTTCTCCGCCAGGGGTTCGCCGTAGTGCAGCGCCAATGGCAGGCGATATTCATCGCCATAGCGCATCAGCGGCGCGCCATAACGCTGCCAGTCACGCAGCACCACCAGCACATCATCCGGCTGTGTACCCGTGTCGAGCAGCAGGCGCTTCACCCGGCGCAGCACCAGCGCTGCCTCACTTTCGGGCGTGGGCGCTTCCAGCAGGCTCAGCGTGCCGGGCGCGGCATCTGCCGAGACAGCTACATCCAGCCGGAAAAGCCGGTCCGCAAGCTGCTGTAGGCTGCTGTGCCGGGCGCTGCCTTCTGGCGCGGGGGTCAACCAGTGCTGCTCGGCGCGCAGCCCGGCGCGTTGCAGCTCATCCAGTGCCTGTACAAAACGCCTGCCGACAGTGCCACGCCGGTCGTCCGGGCGGCCGCCTGCCAACAGTGGAAACGCCGTCAGGGTAACCAGTGTTTGGCGCGCACGCCCTGCCAGCAGCGCTACGATAGCCGCCTGAAGCGGCGTGAACTGGTCAAAGCCATCCACAATCAGCAGGTCAACATCCTGCCCCAGATATGGCTCATCGGCGACGGTTGCCTGCGCCAGCCAGCCCTCGCCGGGCTGATCCACGACATTTTTCTGAATCAGTTTTTCCTGATAGGCGCTGTAAAGTTGAGCAAGATCATCATCTTTATCTGACGAGGCAATCAGCGAGAATTCTTCCGGCGTGATCAGGTTCTGCTTTAGCTCGTAGATGAAGTCCGCAACGATCTTGATAAACCCGTTGGTGTGGGCAATCGGCGCATAGACTGCCAGTTCCCCGCGTAAGCGAAGCTGCTCCGCCAGCGCCCGCAGCAGGCTGTAGCGCCCGGTATCGCGCTGGGCGACATCGTGCAGGCGGCGCGGCGGCTCCTGCGCCAGATTCAGCAGGTGCGCATAGAGGTCATAAAAGCCAAAAAACTCTATATTGAAATAGATACTTCCCCCGCCCAGGTCCAGCAGACGCTGCCGGAAGGCATCTTCCTGACGGCTGCTGGCGAGCAGCACCCAGATGCGCGCAAATACCTTTGCCTGCTGCTGGGCGATCAGACGGCGCAGGGCGGCGTGGGTCTTGCCCGCCCCGGCGGGGGCGAGCAGCAGTTCAGTAGTCACCACTGCGAATCCTTCAACTTAGTGCGGGGTATACAGTTTACGCACAACCGCGTCTGCCTGTTCCGCCGTGATGCGATCCTGCGTCAAATACTGCTGCTGGAGCACTGGCAGCAGGTTATCCAGCAGCGCTACCGGCACTACCGGGCTGCGGGTTTCTACAAAAACACTGTTAGGGCTGCGGGTAAACACAACCACACCAAAGACCGGCACGGCATCCAGGTTACGCTTTGCCAGAAATTTGCGCAGCGCATCAATATCGGTGGTGGTGTCGCGAGTCGGGTTGAGCATCGTGGCAGGCGACCAACCGCCCTGTTTATCGCGCACCAGCCAGTTGCCGTGTTCGTTCAGGTAGTGCCCGGTTTTGTCCACAATACGGAAGACCAGCGCCCCCGGGGGACCCACCAGCACGGCGTCAATATATCCCAGCCCGAATTTGCTCACATTGCGAACAAAGGTGAAGCGTTCGTCGAGGTAAGGCGCCAGTCGTTCGCCGGTTTTGATCGCCAGACTGTTATCAGTTTTCCAGGTGATCGCCCGCAGCGCCAACCCGACCCCGACCAGTACAATGCCAACGCCGATGACCAACAGCACCGTGCGAACGAAGTTGTATAGATCCCCGGCGGCAGTGCCTTCAATTGCCAGCCGGATGACAAACATGGACAGCGCGAGTACGCTCAGGAACAGTCCCAGCGCCCCGGCAAAAAACGCTAGAATCAACATTTGCCGCGCCCGGCGCGCCAGCGCCAGTGTCGGTGCGACATTATGCATAGTCGGGTTCTCCTAGTTATGCGATTTGGAATTGGCAGCATCAACAGCGGCTTTGCGCGCCGCACGGCGCTGGGCGATGACATCTTCCAGCGTGCGCTGCAATTCATTGAACTTGGGCAGCGGTTTGTACATCAGTTTGTCTGCGCCCGCCTGCTCAATCACCTGCTTTTCCTCATCCATGGTCAGCTTGTAGGCGGTACTCAACACGATGGCAATCTCGCCCAGCACCTTGCTTTTGCGCAGCCGCCCACCCACCATGGGACCACTAATGGTGCCAGGCAGGCGAATGTCCAGCAGCGCCAGTTCTGGCAGTTCACCCTGGAAGCGCCCGCTGTCCACATCTTCAATCCATGCCGCCGCTTCTTCGCCGTCCACAAAGGCGACGCCTTCGATGCCCCACATCTCAAACATTGCCAGCAGGACTTCGTAAATATCGGGTTCGTCTTCAACCACCATCCAGGTAGACAAGGTGCTCACCTCGCTCTTTTTGCCTGATCACGACCTAACACGGGTATTATCCCTACCGCATTATAATAGGTTTCTTACGGGAAATAAGCAAACATTTTCACCATTTCAGCTTACCCTGAAAACATCAAGTATACTAAAAGGAGTGAACGCTCTTACAGTATACATGCTGAACAGCACCATTTCAGTAGTGTGGCGCAGCAATTGACAATCTGGCAGATGGCACGGCAGCAGACGCATCCGGGCGATGGAGAATTGACGTTGAACTGGTTAATTGCAGAAGATGAAGCCGATATACGCAACCTCGTGTCGATGATGTGTACCGTCTGGGGACACCAGGTCATGGCGTTTGAAAGTGGGGGCAAAGTCTGGGACTGGCTGGACAAGGTTGACAGCGGCGAATACCAGGGGGTACTGCCAGAGTTCGCCCTGATGGATATTCGTATGCCGGGCAAATATGGCAGCGATGTTGCCAAGCGGATACGCAAGACATCGCGGTTGCAGCATATTCCGATTGTCCTGATGACAGCATATGCCCTCAGCGCCAGCGAATATGCTGACCTGACCACCAACGGCGCTGATTTTATTATCACCAAGCCGCTGCCTGATTTTGAAGAACTGCGCGTTCTGCTGCACAATATCATTCACGAACGTTCCGGCTGATTATGACGCTGGGCAGGTAGACAGGCGATGTTTCTATGAATGAACAGCTTCCTCCCGAAGTCGAAACCACGGGTATGACCGTTCCCAGCCCGCAGGAATACCGGGGTATGCTGCGCCGCGTTAACCGGCTGGGAGCGGCAACCGAGCGCTTGTTCAGCCGCCTCTATGGTGGTTTTTCGCGCCGCTCACGCCTGCAAATGGAAATCGAAAAGGCGCAGCGCATTAGCGAACGCAACCAGCAGATCAAGAATTTCCTACGCAAGCGCGAAGTGGAACTGGAACGGCTGCAAGGGATTCTCGCCAACATTGACGAAGGCATTATCATGCAGGACAACGAAGGGCGCATTGTCTATATCAACCGCGCCGCCCGTGACCTGCTGGGCAGCCAGAAAGCAATCTGGGAAACAGAACTGGGCACATTGTTCGACGCCTACCGCGATGTCAGCAGCCTGGATACCGAGATTGTGCCGCTGGGTGAACCGACCCGCGTGCAGGTCAACAACCGCGTGGTGGGAGCACAGCTTGCGGCTGTCGCCGCGGAAGACGGTGCGCGGCTGGGCACGATGATTGTGCTGCGCGATGTCACGCGCGACGCGCTGGGCGACCGGCTGAAGAACCAGTTCATCACCGGCATTTCGCACGAACTCAAGACCCCGATGATGGTCATCAAAACGGCTGCCGAACTGCTCGCCAGCCAGCCCGAAGACCAGCCTGCCAACCGCCGTTTTCTCGAAAAACTGGGACGCAATGTGGATATTCTGGATCGCATGGTGGTTGAACTGCTGGATATTTCCGAAATGGGCGCGGGCACATTCAGCATCCGTCAGGATCGCCTGAACATCGAAGACCTGATCTGGGTGGTGATTCGCGGTATGGAACCGGAACTGGTGCGCGCACGGCTGGAAATTTCCTGCATGGTACGCGAAGTTGGGCGGTTGTACGTCACCGGCGATGACCAGCGACTGCGCTGGGCACTGGGGCATATCGTGCAAAATGCTATACGCTACACTGAGCCGGGTGGCTATATCGTCATCAGCCTGTCGCTGACCGCCAGAAACGAAGTTTCGATCCAGGTGGTGGACACCGGCGTGGGCATCTCCGAAAAAGACCTGCCGCACGTTTTCGAGCGCTTTTACCGGGGTGAGGCGCGCACCAAAAGTGGCACCCTGCTGGACCCGCGCGGGCTGGGACAGGGTTTGTTTGTGGCGCGCACCGTTATCGAAGCGCACAAGGGCTATGTGCGTGTGGAAAGCACTCCGGGGGCAGGCAGCATCTTCACGGTGATTTTGCCGGGCGCGACATAAGCCCGGCACCAGCCGGCACCAGGTTGGCTCAGGATCCGTTCACAACAGGCTGATCCGGCAGCAGCACGCGGAACGTCGTGCCCTTTCCCGGCGCGCTGACCACGTCAATCCGGCCCGCATGCATCTCCACGATCTTTTTGACAATCGCCAGTCCCAGGCCGGTCCCGCTTCGCGCAAAGCTGCGCGCGTCCTTAGCGCGATAGAAGCGATCAAAGATGTGTGGAATATCCTCCACTTTGATCCCAATGCCGCTGTCGGCAATTTCGACCAGCACGCGCCCGGCGTCAAAACGTGTCGCCACTGCGACCTGTCCCTGCGCCGGGGTGTAATTAATCGCGTTCTCGATCAGATTGGTCAGCATCCGCCGGATTTGTTCATCATCCGCCACAATCGGCGGCAGATCGGGCTGGGGGTTGAAGTGGCAGATGATCTGCTTGTTTTCGGCACGCGGGCGCAGGGATTGGAGCACCTCTTCAATCAGCGCATTCAGGTTAAGCGGCTGCGCATCCAGGACGGGCAGGTGTTCCAGGCGCGAGATAGTCAGCATATCCTGAATATACTTATCCAACAGCAGCGCCTGCCACTTAAGCTGCTCTATCTTCTTCTCGCGATAGCCCTCGTCCGGGCTGCGTTCCAACAACTCAAGGCTGGTCATTATCACTGTGAGTGGCGTTTTGAGATCATGCGAAATCGTGCTGAGAAAATCCGTGAGAAAGGCATTTTTCTCCTGCGCCAGCGCCAGTTCGTGTTCACGCTGCGCCATGCGTTTCTGCTCGGTCAGGTCAGAGGTGATGACCAGCACCTGTGACGCCGGTTGATCTTCATCTGCGGGTGGCAGTGGAACAACCTGGCGCAGATAGTAGATCTCACGTCCATTGCGCAGAATCGTCTGACCTTCAGAGGTTTCCATCTGTCCGCTGTCCAACACCCGGGAATGCCGCCGCAGCAGCCGTTCGGTGTCCGCCTCGGACAGCAGCGCCTCGGCTGGCTGACCCTGCAATGCTTGCGCTGTAGTACCGAAAAACTCGGCTGCTGCGCGATTGGCGAGCTGAATTGTGCCATCACGATCATACACTGCACACATCAGACTGGTGTTCTCAAACAGGATCCGATAGCGCTCCTCGCTGGCGCGCAGCACATCCTCAATCCGATGTCGTTCAGCGATCTCAACTTCCAGTTCCCGGTTGCGCTCAATCAAGGTCTGTTCATGTTCGCGAATGCGGGCAATCCCGCTGCGGATGACCTGCGAAGCGCCATACAGCAGGACGCCAGCAGTCGCAAACAGAGCAATACTCTGAAACAGCCGGTCGGCGATGAACAACTCTGTTGTGCGCAGTGGCAGCACACTTGCCAGCTCACCCAGCACCAGCACAACCGCCGAGGCGATGCTGATACTGGTCGCAAACAACACGGCACGGCTGGAAACCAGCAGCGCTGAAAAGATAATGATGACAACATAAGTCGGGAAACTTGCATTACGGATGCCGTTGATTGAGTACGAGGCGATAGTGATGATGAGCCACAACCCGCAAAGAAACAAAATGCTGGCAAGCTGCTGGCGTCCTGTGTGCAGCAGCCAGTAGCACCCCCCCAACAGAAAGAGCAACACAGGCAGGAAAATCAATTGCGCAGTAGATGTAGCAAAAAGCGGAAAACCAGCCGCAACCGCGATCAGAATCAGCAGCGCATAGTGCAGCACCCGGAACGTGAACGCCTGGAAATCATCGTCGAAAGCGGGAACAGCCAACCAAGCCCGTATCCAGTTCATCGTAAACGCTCATAATAGCTATTCGTGATTTATTGCATTGTAATGCAGCTCAATCCACACGGATAGTTGTCCACAGCGCGCCAAAACGCTAAAATCCCTGACATTGGTCGACCCGCACAAAATATCAGGAGCAATTTTCGTGACCGCGTTAGGCGCATTTACGTTCGTGCTGCACAGCCATCTGCCATATGCGCGGCTGGCAGGGCGCTGGCCTCATGGCGAAGAGTGGATCCATGAAGCTGCCAGCGAAACCTACATCCCCTTGTTGCAAACCCTTTATGATCTAAAAGAAGAAGGCATACAGTATAAACTAACACTGGGCATTACCCCGATTCTCGGCGAGCAGCTTGCCGACCCGATGGTACTCGATCATTTTGACCAATATCTTGATGAAAAGATCGAAGCTGCCAGCCGCGACATTGCCTATTTCTCTGCCGAAGCAACCGCCGAACCGCACCTGCGTTTTCTGGCGGAGTGGTACAAAACCTGGTTCGAGCAGATTAAACACGCTTTCGATGTCCGTTTTCAGCGGGATATCATCGGCGCATTCAAACACCTGCAGGACGAAGGCTATCTCGAAGTTACGACCTCTGCCGCGACTCACGGCTACCTGCCGCTGCTCAGCCGCGACAGTTCGATTCGCGGGCAGATCAAAACCGGCGTGACCAGCTACCGGCGCATGTTCAACCGCGAACCCACCGGCATCTGGCTGCCAGAATGCGCTTACCGCCCGGCGTATATCGCCGCAGACGGACAAAAGCGCCCAGGCATCGAGACATTTCTCGCCCAGAATGGCTTGAAAGTGTTCTTCAGCGAAACCCACACGATCACCGGGGGGCAGCCGGTAGGTGTGGCGGCGGGCGATGTGATTGGACCATACGGCGAAATCAAGCGGCGCTACGTCATCCCGGCAGCGACCACCATGCCGGAACGCCAGGCAAGTACCTTCCGCGCCTATTATGTCAGCGAGACGGTAGCAGGACCCGACGCCGAGTCGCATTCCGGCGTGGCAGTCATCGGTCGTAACAACCGCAGCGGGCAGCAGGTGTGGAGCGCGGACTGGGGCTACCCCGGCGATTTTGATTACCGTGAGTTCCACAAAAAAGCGGGCACCAGCGGGCTGCAATACTGGCGCGTGACCGGCGCAAAAACCGATCTGGCACACAAGGATTACTATCACCCCGAATGGGCAGAATTCAAGGTGGAGCAGCACGCGGAACACTTCGCCCATCTGGTTGGCGACCTGCTGCGCGATTACCACAACAAGACCGGCGAGTTCGGGTTGATCTCCTCCAACTATGACACAGAATTGTTCGGGCACTGGTGGTTTGAAGGCATCACCTGGATTGGCAAAGTGCTGCGGCATCTGGCACAGAACCCGGATATTGAGCTGAGCACCGCCACGCGCTATGTAACCGAGCACCCGCCGCAGGATGTGCTGCATATTCCCGAAAGCTCGTGGGGCGCAGGCGGCACGCACTTTACCTGGGATAACGGTGAAACCAACTGGATGTGGCGGCCAATTCACGAAGCGGAAAGCCGCATGGAAGCGCTGGCAGCACGCTACAACAATCCCGACGACGACGACCGCGCCGTGCTGAACCAGACCGCTCGCGAACTGCTGCTGCTGCAAGCATCTGACTGGCCCTTTTTGGTGACCACCGGGCAGGCACGTGAATATGCCATTCAGCGCTTCAGCCAGCATGTCGAGCGCTTCAAAAAGCTGGCGGACAGCCTCGACGCGGGTAGACCTAACCGCGAACTGGCAGACGAATTATGGGAACTGGACAAGGTGTTTCCGGACATTGACTACAAGTGGTTCAGCGCCTAACGCTGAGGGACGACGATGAACATTCTCTTTGTCAGTGCTGAGGCAGTCCCCTATGCCAAGGTTGGCGGGCTGGCGGATGTGGTCGGGTCGCTGCCCACTGCGCTGCAAGAACTGGGGCACGATGTGCGCGTGATGATGCCTTTCTACGGGCAGTTACGCGGCAAGCACAATATCAACCACATGTTCAGCTTCCCGTTTACACACCGCCTTGGCACGGCAGACACGCATCTGCACACGGCAGTGCAGCAGACCATCCCGTACTACTTTCTGGAGGCGTGGCCCTACTTTGGGCAGGAAAACAGCGTCTACACAGAATGGAACTGGGATATGCCGCGCTTCATCTTCTTTAACCAGATGGTGATGGCGGCGATCTGGGAACTCAAACAGCGTTTGGGCTGGTTTCCTGACATTGTGCATGTCCACGACTGGCACACCGGGCTGGTGCCGTTCCTGGTCGCCAATAATCGCGGCAATCCTGAATGGCAGGGCATCGGCACGGTGCTGACAATTCACAACATGGCGTATCAGGGCGGCTACGGGGGCGGCTGGTTGTTTGAAGCGGGCATTCCGGGGCGGCAGCAGCCCGATCTCGTTTATCAGGATTTGACCGATAACCTGCTGGCGATTGCCATCGCTTATGCGGATATTGTGACCACAGTCAGCCCGCGCTACTCAGTGGAAATCCGCTATCCGCACATGGGCGAAGGGCTGGACGGACTGATCCGCGCACGCGCCGCCGATCTGTACGGCGTACTCAACGGCATTGACACCCGCCTGTGGAACCCGGAAACCGATCCGTACATCGTTTCCAGGTTTAACGCCGAAAACTTCGTCGAAAAGCGCCCGCCCAATAAGCACCAGCTTCAGGCGGACGCCGGGCTGCCCGTGCGCGAAGATGTCCCGGTAATCGGCATCGTCACGCGCATCGTCGCCCAAAAAGGCATTGACCTTGCCATTCCGGCGCTGCGGCAGCTACTGGTAGACCGCGATGTGCAGGTGGTGGCACTGGGCGCAGGCGACCCGGACCTCAGCTTTGCGCTGGCGCGGCTGGCGTGGGACTTTGGCTGGAAGATGCGCGCATTTCTGGAATACAATGCCGCGCTGGCACAGCGCATTTATGCCGGGTGCGATGTGTTCCTGATGCCCAGTCGCTATGAACCCTGTGGCATCGGGCAGATGCTGGCAATGCGTTATGGCGCGCTGCCGCTGGTGCGCGAAACTGGCGGGCTGGCAGACACGGTAGAAAACTATGATAACGGACCTGCGGAACGTGGGACAGGCTTTGTCTTTAGCTGGGAAGAAGCAGACGCGGTGCTGAACACCCTGCGCTGGGCAATCGACACCTATACCTACCGGAAAGAGGAATGGCAGCGAATGCAAGCACGCGCCATGCAGCTTGATTTTAGCTGGACGGCAAGCGCACGGCATTATGTTGATCTGTATCTCAAGGCACTGGACAAACACGGAAGGGTGGCAGGCGTATGAGAGTAAAGGCGATTATTCTGGCAGGCGGCGAAGGCACACGACTGGCGACGCTCACCGGCAAACGCGCCAAACCGGCGGTTCCTTTCGCGGGCAAATACCGCATTATTGATTTCACGCTGAGCAACTGTGTCAACAGCGGGATCTTTGACGTGCTGGTGCTGACACAGTACCGCCCGCACAGTCTGAACGATCATATCGGGCGGGGGCGTCCCTGGGATCTTGACCGCTCCTTTACCGGGGGGGTGCAGATTCTCCAGCCGTACAAGGGACGCTATGATACCGACTGGTACGCCGGAACTGCTGACGCTGTTGCGCAGAACATCAATTTTGTGCGGCGTGGACGCCCGGAATACGTCCTGATCCTCTCCGGTGATCATATCTACCAGATGGATTACGATGTCATGATCCAATTCCACCGGGATCGCAAGGCAGACCTGACTCTGGCGACAATTCAGGTGCCCATGGACGAAGCGAGCCGCTACGGGATTGTAGATGTTGACGAAAATTATGCCATTACGCGCTTTCTGGAAAAACCGAAGAACCCGCCCAGCAACCTGGCCAACATGGGTGTCTATGTCTTCAATTACGAAGTGCTGGAAGAAATGCTGATTAGCGACAAAGTCCAGAAAACTTCGGCGCACGATTTCGGCAAAGATATCATTCCGCGCATGATCAAAGAGCAAAAGCGCGTCTTCGCCTACCCTTATGGCGGCTACTGGATTGACGTGGGCACTGTGGACGCCTATTGGGAGGCGCACATGGATTTGCTCGCTTCACCCCCCTCGCTCAACCTGAATGACCGCACGTGGGTGATCCACACCCGCAGCGAAGAGCGTCCGCCGGTGCGCATCAACAGCGGCGCGACAATCCGCAACAGCCTGATTACCGACGGTTCGGTGATTGCCGAAGGTGCGCTGATCGAAAACTCGGTGCTGTCGCCGGGTGTCTACGTGGGTCCTAACGCGGTCGTCCGTGACTGTGTGATTCTCACCGACGCTTACATTGAGGCAGGTGCATCTGTCGAACGCAGCATCGTGGACAAAGTCGCTGTTATCGGGCAGAAAGCGCGCGTGGGCAGGTTACAGAATGTGGGCGATCTGGGCATTACGCTGATCGGCAAAGGCACGCATATCCCTGCCGGGTTTAGCATCGGGCGAAATGTGATTGTCGGCGTGGATTTGAGCGAAGAGGACTTCACCGAATTCAGCGACAAGACAATTCCTGACGGCACGCATCTGGGGTATGAAGCCGGCAAGCGCTAACCCCACAGGCTGCCCGGCGGCTTAGCGCGGCTCGGCGCGGCTCGGCGCTTAACAAAGAACACCCGGCGCAGCCCAATTTAAGACTGTGCCGGGTGTTGACTTTCTATTAAGGTGTTCGGCGGCATAGGTCCAGATGTCCGGCTGCCGCTAAGCGACAAACCCCGCCATTCTAGTCGGCAAAATGCCCGATTCCCCGCGTTTCACACAATGACAACTGAATTGTCTCCACTAAAGGGATTGGGCACATACTTGTCTGCGTCCCAATCGTTATGCCATTCCTTGCCGTCTATGTGATAACGGAACTGGTATTCCTGCCCGGCATCCAGCTTGACAGTCACCTTAAAGCGCCCGTCCTTCAGCTTTTCCATCGGCAGATTGTGTTCATCCCAGTTGTTAAAATCCCCGACCAGATAGACGGTTTCGACTTCCGGAAGCGCATGGGTGTAAAACGTGACATTGCACGCCTTACCATTCTTGAGCGGTTTCTTGGTCAACATGGCGGCGACTCCTTTTGAAGTTCCGGCGAGTTCAACACGTCGGTACACACAGAACCTGTTCGCACACAGGGCTGTATAGCAGCCCCTGCGCAGTGTTCTTAACCTGATTGTAGCAGGGAACAGGGCACAGGCAAGCCTGCCCGGCAGCAAAATGCACAAACAGCGCAGCGCTGCCCGGCGGTCTTCGGTTGCCAAGCGGATCAGGAACGCGCTATGATTGGGTTGGCACGCGCAAGCCAGGCGACGCAGCCGGGATAAACGCGCGCGATCCGATACCGACAATCACTCTGGAGCATACCGCATGGTGAAACCAGTAAGCACGATCAACGTCGTTCCTAACCTGCCTCCGGCGCTGGAACGACTTCAGGAACTCGCTTACAATTTACGCTGGGCGTGGGATCATGAAACAATCATGCTGTTCCGCCGCCTGGACCCCGACCTCTGGCTAACTACCGAGCGCAACCCCGTCTGGATGTTGGGGCTGGTCAGTCAGGAACGGCTGCAAGCCCTCAGCGCAGATCCCTCGTTTCTGGCACATCTGCACCGTGCGACCGCCGCATTCGACGACTATATGGCAGCACAGAATACATGGTATAAAGACCATTATGGGCAGTTGGCGGAAAAACCGGTCATCGCCTACTTCTCTACCGAATTTGGTATCACGGAATGCCTGCACAATTACTCCGGCGGTCTGGGGATTCTCAGCGGCGATCATCTCAAGAGCGCCAGCGATCTGGGCTTGCCAATGGTTGGCGTGGGGCTGCTCTATCAGGAAGGCTACTTCCAGCAGTATCTCAACGCGGATGGCTACCAGCAGGAACTTTACCCGCTGAATGATTACGCTAACCAGCCAGTGACGCTGCAAACGGATGCCAGCGGCAAACCAATCACGATCACCGTGCCGCTGCCGGGGCGCGATTTGATCGCCCAAATCTGGAAGGTGCAGGTTGGGCGTATACCGTTGTATCTGCTGGACACGAATATCAGCGCCAACGCGCTGGCAGAAGACCGCGACCTGACTGACCGGCTGTATGGCGGCGACCGCCGCACGCGCATCCGTCAGGAAATCCTGATGGGCATTGGCGGTATCCGCGCGCTGGAAGCGATGGGCATTCACCCGACGATTTGCCACATGAACGAGGGGCATTCGGCATTTCTGGCGCTGGAACGGATCCGCCTGCTGATGCTGAAAAAAGATCTGACTTTTGAGCAGGCGCTGCATATCACCGCCGCCAGCAATGTGTTCACCACGCATACACCAGTGCCCGCCGGGCTGGAACGCTTCGGCTATGACCTGATTGACGAGCACTTCAAGGAATACTGGAGCGCCCTGGGGCTGACCCGCGAACAGTTCCACGACCTTGGACGCGAAAGCATGGGCGCCTATGACCTATTCTCTATGCCGGTGCTGGCGCTGAAGATGTCTTCCGGCGCTAACGGCGTCGCCAAACTACATGGCGATGTGTCGCGCACAATGTGGCAGTGGATGTACCCCAATGTGCCCGAAAATGAAGTGCCGATTGGCTCAGTGACCAACGGTATCCATGTGCAAAGCTGGGTCAGCAACGAAATGGGCGGTCTGCTGGATCGCTACCTGAATCCTGACTGGCGCATGAACGAAGAAAAACCGGAAATCTGGGCGGATGTGGACAAAATCCCCGATGCCGAGCTGTGGAGTACGCACCAACGCCGCCGCGAACGGTTGGTCGCGTTTGCCCGCCAGCGCCTGGCGATGCAGTTGGAACGCCGGGGGGTTTCGCGCAGTGAAATCGAAAGCGCCGAAGAAGTCCTCAATCCGGATGCGCTGACAATCGGCTTTGCCCGCCGCTTCGCCACCTACAAACGCGCCACCCTGTTCATGCAGGATATTGAGCGCCTGCGCAAGCTGCTGCACAGCCAGGATCGCCCCGTACAGTTCATCTTCGCAGGTAAGGCACACCCGCACGACGAAGGCGGCAAGGCGTTCATCCGTGAGATTGTCAACATCGCCCGTGACCCCGAATTCCGTCATTCCCTGGTGTTCCTCGAAAACTATGACATGCTGATTGCGCGCTATCTGGTACAGGGGGTGGATGTGTGGCTGAATAACCCGCGCCGCCCCAAAGAAGCAAGCGGCACCAGCGGTATGAAGGTCATCTACAACGGCGGGCTGAATTGCAGCATTCTCGATGGCTGGTGGGCAGAGGCTTACAGCACCGATGTCGGCTGGGCAATTGGCAGCGGCGAGGAATACCCCGAAACCGAAAGCGCGCATCAGGATCACGTCGAGAGTCTGGCGCTGTATAACATTCTGGAAAACGACATCGTGCCGCTGTTCTACAATCGCGGGCGCGATGGCTTGCCGCGTGAATGGATCGCCAAAGTCAAACATGCCATGATCAAATTGGCACCCTACTTCAGCACCCGCCGCATGGTGCAGGAATACACGCAGCACTATTACATGCCGCTGTATGCGCGCGTGGAAATGATGAACGCCAACGGGGATCTGAGCAAAGGGCTGGCGTATGTGACCTGGCGACAGAACCTGAATAAAGCGTGGCGCTACGTCAAAGTCAACCGGGTAGACATACCACAGGCGCAGATTAAAGTTGGGTCGGAAATGAACGTTTCGGCAAACGTTTATCTGGGACAGTTAACGCCCGATGATGTGCGTGTCCAGCTCTATTATGGGGCGATGGATTCACACGGAGAACTAAATATGGGTGGCACTGCCGTTGACATGCACGCGGTTGATGCGGGCAGCGGTGGCAATTTCACCTTCACGGCAACTGTTGCCTATGACGATACGGGCACGCGAGGCATTTCTGTGCGCGTGCTGCCCAAACACGATTTCCTGCCGACACCGTTTATCCCCGGCTTTATCACCTGGGCATAAACACCAGCCAAGGGAAAGGGGCGACCTGCCTGATTGGAGGTCGCCCCTATTTGTTCACTTTAGCCGCGCAGCAGCCGAATCAACTCGCGCGGTTTGGGCACCTGCCCCGCCAGCAGCGTCTGCACACGGAACAACCGCCCCGCCAGCCAGAACATGCCAGCGCAGGTCACAACCAGCAGCGCGATGCTCAGCAGCAGTTCAGCGGCAGGAACCTGCGTGACCACCAGGCGCTGCACCATCGCCAGCGGCGAAGTCAGCGGGAAGATGCTCAGGAACACCGGCAGTCCCGCATTGGGCGTCGTGGTGAACGTGGTGAACAGGTAGAACGGAATCGCCAGCGGAATGACGAAGATCACCGCATACTGCGGTCCTTCCTGCATCGAGTTGGAGATTGCGCCCACCGCGCCAAACGCCGCCGCAAGGAACAGATAGCCGAAGATGAAGTAGACCACCATCAGCGGCACAAGCTGCACCGGAATATACAGGTTGGCAACTGTCGCCAGAATCCCGACGGTCTCCCCCAGCGCCATGTTCGCCAGCACAATTACCGTCACCAGCCAGATCACTACTTGCAGCAGCCCCAGCACCCCCAGTGCCAGCACCTTGCCCGCCAGAATCTGCACCGGGCGCACGCTGGACAGCAGAATCTCAATCAAGCGGGTTTCTTTCTCCTCGATGACACTCTGCATCAGGTAGCCATTGGTCAGGAAGATGCTGAGCATAAACACGATGGCGAAGATATACACCGCACCCAGCGAACCCTCCTGACTGCGATCTACGCCTTCCGGCACGGCGCGCTCCAGATTGGTTTCGCGGATATTCGCCGGGTTTTGCAGCCGCATCAGCAGCAGCGGATCCTGTATATCCTGTGCCAGTCGTGTATCGCGCAGCTCATAGATGGGGCTGTCATCAATCTGGTTAAATGACAGTTCCGGCAGCACCAGCGTTACCTGATGGCTTTGCAGGTAGTCCGCCGGAACAATGTAGTACACGTCAATCGCGCCGTCTGCCAGCGCGGCATCGGCAGCCGCCTCGTCCGGGTAGAACAGAATCCAGTCCGGCGTCGCTTCCAGACTGCTGTAAACGCCGGCATAATCCACAATGCCGGCATGGTTGATGCTGCGCATTTCCAGTGGATCGGGCACTTCCGCAGGCGCGCCGCTGGCAGCATTTTGCGCAGTGATCGCCCGCACCACCACCAGTGCCACTATCCCAAGCAGCGGCAGTCCAAAGGTCGCAAACAGATAGCCTTTGCGCAGGAAATTGCGTCGCAGCTCGTAGAGCAGAACTGTCAATGTATGTCTGTGAATCACAGCGTCACCTCTTTCATTTCCTGCGTGGCAGTGGTCTCCATGCGCGGCGCGCGCCGGAAGATCACCGGCAGCACCTCGCGCAGCCGCAGCCGTTTGCCGTACCGCAGCAGTGCCCAGCGGAAGATCCTGGCGGATGCCCAGGCAATCATCACCGTAGTCACCAGCAGAATGCCCAGACTCAGCGCGACCTGCCAGAACGGCACCGACGCAAGGCTGACCCGCAGCAGCACGGTGATCGGCGCGGTGAACGGAATCAGGGTCAGCAGCACAGACACGCTGCCGTTCGGATCATCCAGAATCTGGATGAAGAAGAAGAACGGGATGACCAGCACCAGCGACAGAATCCCCGCGTATTGGCGGCTTTCCTGTTCCGAGCCGACCACCGCGCCCAGACCCGCCATCAGCGTCGCCAGCAGGAAATAGGTCAGCAGGAAGTAAATGACGAACAGGATCAGCATGTCTACCGGGATTTCCAGCCCGCTGAGAATGCCGCTCGCCTGCCCGCTGCCGATACTGATGGTAATCACCCCGACGACAATCCACAGCAGGATTTGCAGCAGTCCCAACGCCCCCAGACCGAGAATCTTGCCCGCCAGCATCTGCATCGGCGTGATACTGGTCACCAGCACTTCCATAATGCGGTTGGACTTTTCTTCCACCACACCGGACATCAGGAAACCGCTGACCGTCTGGGTCGAAAGCATGAAGACCATGACGAACAGGAACGGGACGAGAAACAAGCCAAGCACCGAATCGCTGTTCAGTGTGCGATTGCTGTCCAGAATATGCAGCGACAATTCGCCAGAGGGATCGTCCACCACATCCAACGGCAGTGTTGACTCAACCCCTTGCAGCAGATTCGCCCGCAGGAACGTACTGATCAAATCGCGCACGGCATCAGAGACCGGCGCATAGTTATAGATGTTGATCTGCCCGTTCTGGCGGTAATCCTCCGCCAGCACCATATAGGCGCTCACTTCATCTGCATCCAGCGCAGCGCGCGCGGCATCCTCGCTGGCGTAGGGCACGAACACGGTATAGCGCGGGTCATCCAGGCTGGCGGCGTTTGCCAGCACACCCGACTGATCCACATAACCAATGCGCACATCCGCGCCGATGCTGTCGTTGGACGCGAAGCTGATGCTGACAAACATAATCACCAGCACCAGCAGCGGCGTGCCGAACATAGCGAACAGGAATGCCGGGCGGCGCAGGTTGTAGAGGAATTCGCGCCGGGCTACAAGCAGCGTTTTGTTCATGACTGGTTCGCTCCTTCCACCACCTGAATAAAGATGTCATTCAGGCTGGGGACGGCAAGTTCAAAGCGCTCAATCGTCATCGCGTCAGAATGGGCAATCGCCTCCAGCACACTATCGGACTTAACGTTCTCGTCCAGATAGAGCAGCGTGCCGCTGCGCCCATTGTTGCGCATCACTTCTACGCGCTGCACGCCTGGCAAAGACGCCCAATCGCCGGTTCCTTCTACGACAATGGCATGCGCTGCGTACTGCTTACGGATGTCGTTCACCGGTCCGTAAAGTTTCCGCTCGCCCTTGTGAATCATCACCAGACGCTGCGCCATTTCTTCAACCTGCCACATCTGGTGCGTGCTCATCACCACCGTGCCGCCGTCACGCGCGTAATCAATGACCAGATCCTTCAATGCCAGCGTGTTCACCGGGTCCAGACCAGAAAACGGCTCGTCAATGATGATCAGATCGGGGCGATGCAGAATCGTCACGGCAAACTGCACCTTCTGCTGCATCCCCTTGCTCAGTTCGCTGACCTTGTTCTTCGCATTCTCCGCCAGCCCAACACGTTCCAGCAGGTCGCTGCTGCGGCGTTTGGCGTCTGCGCCGGACATGCCTTTTAGTGTGCCGAGGTAGGTCATCATTTCCAACACCCGCACATTGCGGTACAGCCCGCGTTCTTCGGGCAGGTAGCCGATGCGGTCTTTAACGGCATCGTCAATCTTGCCACCCAGCACGCTGATACTGCCGCTGTCGGGACGCAGAATGTCCAGAATCATGCGGATGCTGGTGGTCTTGCCGGAGCCATTAGGTCCCAGCAGCGCGAAAATCTCTCCCTGATATACGTCAAAGGACAGCGCTTTCACTGCTTGAAAATCGCCGTAGCGCTTGGAGATATCGTGTACAGAAATGACTGCCGGAGTACTCATTGATTGCCCTTTCTTATGTTGTTCAGCGTCACCGCCAGCCAGCAGGTTTAGCTGCCGACATAGACAAAACCCGCACCAGTGCGGGCAACACGTTAAGGCTGCTGGGCTGTGAACCTGCTGAAGTTTTCCCCATTTGAATATACGTGCGGCGCTGTTCAGGGTTGCGCACCACACCTTCTAAAGCTTATCACGCCTGGCAATGAGGAAGCACCCTGATATTGGGGGATTCAAACCTTGCACGCACTGTGGACACATCCTTGCGGCTTCTCAAAAAAGTATAGGATTTTGTAAAGATTGTGAAACCTTCATGAAATCGTTTACCAGTCCGCAGCAAGGTCACTGCCAGGGCTGCAAGCATACAGCCCTGCCCCGCCAGCACCAATTATCTCGGCAGGCGTTCTTCCAGCGCCGTCAGCAGCGGGGACACATCGCTCGGACGTGGATCTTCCGGCACATAGGGCAGCCATGCCGTAGTGAGCACAACCTCTGCCCCCAATACCTGCGCATTCTGCCATTGCAGAATCGCATCGCTGCGGGCGCGCTGCATTTCTTCCAGCGTTGGCGGGCGAAACTGGCGATCCAGCACCTCAACGATGAAATAATTGCCCTGAATCTCAATCGGACCGAGGATGTCCCCTACCTGCGCGGCGAACGCCGGGTCGGCAATCTCCGGGATCATCCGCGACTGGGTATAGTACCCGCGATCTTCCCCGCCGGTTGCCAGCAGCAGTGTATCCCCCCCGTGCCCTGCTGTCACTATATCCAGCGATAGTTCGTGTACCAGTGTGACAAAATCTTCGCCTGCTTGCAGTCGCTGCAGCACAGCATAAGCCTGCCCTTCGGTGCGCAGCAGAATATGCCGCGCACGCATCACCACAATATCGGGATTAAACCCACGTATCAGCACCAGATGGTAACCGGCTTCTGTCTGGATGGGTCCGACAATTTCACCGACATCGGCGCTGTAGATGGCTGTTTTCAGCGCGGTAATCTCAATATTGGCGGGCAAATAACTGGTGACAATTAATCCTTCGCGGGCAGCAAGCGCGGCAAAATCCTCACCGGCTTGCAACCGCGCCAGCAGCTGCGCCGCCTGCGCTTCGGTCGGCAGGATCATCTGGTCGAACTGCGCCGCGCCAGTGCGATCCAGCACTTCAACAACATGAAACCCGGCGGCAGTGCGCACAGGTCCAACAATGTCGCCCACCTGCGCGCCAAAGACCGCCTCGGCAAAGCGCGGCAGCGTCTGGTCAGCGGTGAAATAACCCAGATCGCCATCTGTTCCGGCAGCATTTGGGTCTTCGGTCGTGTCCAACAGCACGTCATAAAACGCCTCGCCGGACGCAATCCGCGTCATCACCACATCGGCAGCGGCACGGCTGGTCACACGAATATGCCGCGTGCGCACCAGCGGAATCGGATCGGATGAAACCAGTTCCGCCGCCAGGGCATCCTGGACAATACCAAATGCCGCGCTGTCGAGCACAGTCTGCGCAATTGCCTCGCCCGACATGCCTGAATACACCGCCGCCTGCGCGATATAGCCGTCAATCGCCGCATCCAGCCCCGCTGGCGTCTGGCAGCTCGGCAGCACGCGCAGCCACAGCACCTCCTGCCACAGCGCGTTTGTAGTGCAATCGGCAATCTCTAACCCCCGCGCACGGAGTTCATGGCGGTACAGCGCTTCCAGCACCATGCGGTCATACACAAAGCGTCCCAGCTCCAGCGGCGTGCTCAACAGCCGGGTGGTGTTCTGCACTATGACCACAAACGGGTTTTCCGGTCTGCTGACATCCAGTACGTCGACGCCGTATTCTTCAACGAGCCGCGCCAATGGCAGCAGCAGCCGCCAGCGCTCGTAACGCACCCGCGCGCGGAACTCCCCCAGCGTAATCGTGATATCCCCAACCGTTGCTACAATTTCGTCACGATTCATCCCTGGCGGGTCTGCCGGGATGGTATACTCTTGCTGAGCGTAGCCGCGCACGCCGGACAGCAGAACGCAGCACAGCAGCGCCTGCAGCAGTCCGCGCTTCAGCAGGTGGTTGCGGTAAAACTGCCTACAGATGATAATACAAGCCATACCTAATGATCTCATCAAAACAGGAAAGCACGGTGACAATGCGCAAGATTTATGATACACGCAACCGAAGCGATGATAAACTGTAGTTACAGGGCAACAGCAGAAATACCTAAAATTTCTGAAAGTTTGTTTTTAGTTTACTGCAAAGCGTCGCTTTTAAAGTGGTAAATGTGAGCGCATGATGCAATCCCTGCAATATCAGCTTAATTCCAACCAAGTATTGAGGTTTTCTTGAAAACGTTGATTGAATCTCGATGCTATTAAATGGTAAACTGGGATTGTTTACGAATTGTGGACTAGGTTTCATTTGCGGAGCATTTTCCCCTGTATAGACGGCAGGGTTGCGGAGTGAGGTCATCGATGAAAAAACATATCCTGGTGGTAGATGACGAAATCGGCGCACTAACTCTGATCGGCATCATGTTGGAGCGTGGCGGTTTTAGCGTGCTCAAGGCTAAAGATGCAGAGTCAGCGTTGGCGGTGCTTGATAAGGACATCCCGGATCTGATTATTCTGGACGTAATGATGCCGGGGATGAACGGTATCGAGCTGTGCGGTCTGATTCGCAAACGCCAGGACACCGCGCATGTCCCGGTGCTGATCCTCTCTGCAAGAGGGGATGCAGACAGTATTATGCGCGGCATGGAAGCCGGTGCAGATGACTATCTGCCCAAACCGATCCTGCACCATGACCTGGTGGCGAAGGTACGCACCATGCTGGCGCAGGTCAACAACAACGCCTGAACACAGCAAGTGCGGTAATTGCGCCGCCACATGGCGCGATGCCATCGCCAGTGTTTTTCGACCTCACAGCATTCGCCGTCGCCCGTGTTGACGACGGCGAACGATTGTTTGCTGCTCAGGGGGTCCCGTACAATACCCGGTAAATCGCGTAATTCCGATAGATGGATTGAATATAAAGCTGTGTCGACTCGATGGTGATGGTGGTCATGAACAGGTCAGGATCGCCCCCCGACAGCGCCAGCCAGTCAATCGCCCTGCCCGGTCCCGCGTTATACCCCGCCAGCGCCGCATAGACATTGCCATCAAAACGCCCCAACTGCTCCGCGAGGAAAAACGCCCCAAACTCCACGCCTGCATAAGGGCGGAACAGATCACTGTGCTGATAATTCTCCCAGCCAATTTGCGCAGCAATGTATTCCGCTGTGCTGGGGATGACCTGTGTCAGTCCGTGTTCCGCCGCTGCCCCCACCGCGTAAGTGTTAAACAGGCTTTCGTGCCGGATGAGCGCAAACAGCAGCAGCGGGTCCATCGCGTACTGTGAAGTTGCTGCCAGCGCCGCATCAAGGTAGTAAATCGGGTAGCGCATGCGAGCGATAAACGCCGGGGCATCCAGGGTGTTCACCCCGGCAGTACGGATCACGTTTGCCGCCGCGAAGATCGACGGGTAGTACGCGCCGATGCCGCGCAGATAGACGGCAAGCTGGTAGGACGCCAGCGCATTGGTATCGTTGGCGTTAATTGCCTCGAAGAATTCGTCTGCCGCCTGATCAAACGCGCCCAGCGCCCACAGTTCACGCCCGCGCACCATGTTCGGGTTCGCGTCCAGTTCCGGGGACATGCGCCACAGGTCGCCCGCCTGTGTGATGCTGAAGGTCGTCCGCAGCCATGCCTCTGCCACCGCAAGGTCTGCCGCATCATCAAACTCGAAGCGGTAGCCCACCGGGGGCGTGAACGGCACAATACCTGCACGGATGTCCTGTGCCCGCACGCTGTAATAACTCTCCGGCGCAGCGGCAGCGCCCAGCGCGAACACTTCGTCTGCCCGTGCCTGATCGCCGCGCCCCAGCGCCAGCCGCCCGACCCACATATACGCCGACGCCTGCGTCTCGCCCGTCGTGGTCGCCGCAATGCGTGCGTAAAGCTGCTCCGCTACGGTGAACTCGCCCGCGTTGTAAGCCGCCGACGCCGCGATAAACAAACCGCTGGCTGCCTCTTCACTTTCGGGATAGCTGTCTGCCAACCGGATAAAATATGTGCGCGACTGCACCGGGTCGCCGCCCACACCATAAAGATAGCCCACACGCCACAACGCCTGCGCCGCCGTTGCCGCCAGATAACCGTAGTTATCAGCAATAAACAGATAGAAATCAATTGCGCCGGGAATGTCGCCCGCCAAAAAGCGCGTGCGCCCGCGTTCCAGCAGCGCCTCGCCAAACAGCGCGTCCTGGGGATACTGCTCAATCACCGTGCGGAACGACGTATCCGCCGCCGCGCTGTTGCCCACTTCGCGGTAGGCACGTCCCAGCAGCATATGCAGTTCTGCCGGAATCGCTGCCAGCGGCACCGACGTGCTGTACGCCGTCAGCGCCTCGATCGCGCCGGGATAATCGCCGTAGAAGTAGCGTGCCTGCCCCACGCGGAAACCGTCAAGTTCAAACCCGGCGGTCAGCAGCACATTCATCGCCTCGTAACTGGCATTCGTGCCGCTGTAGTCGTTAAATACCCGCTGCATCCGCGCATAACCGTTGGTGCTGTCGCCACTGTCCAACAGGGTTTGTGCCGCCAGCAGTTCAACCTGTGCGCGGTAGGCACGGTTTTCCGAAACCTGCAAAATCGCCTCGTACTGCGCCAGCGCTTCGGCATAGCGACCGACACTGCGATACCGCAGCGCAAGCCGTTCGCGCAGTGCCACCTGCGGCACGCGCGTGCGCCCAGCGTCAATCGCCAGCGCATAGCTGCCCAGCGCAGCATCCGTCTGCCCCAGCGCCAACTGGGCATCGCCGATGCGTTCATAGGCGTAGCTGTCTACAAGACCGGGGCGCAGTGTGAGGTAAGTCTGGAAATCGGCAATCGCCTCGCTCCAGCGCGACAGCCCCAGATAGGCATCGCCCCGCATGAAATACGCCTGCGGTGCCCGCGCGTCCTGCGGAAACACGGTGATAAACTCGGTCAGCACCGTGACTGCCTCGCTGTACAAGCCTTCGCGCACTGCCGCCTGCCCCAGCGTGAACATTGCCGCCGCACGGGTTTCCGGCGGAGCGGCGTCGCCCTGTTCCAGAATCGCCTGATAACTGGCAGCGGCATTCTCGTAATAACCGTTGATCAGGTAGCGGTCGCCAAGCTGGAGCAGAATGTCCGGAGGCGTGGTTGGGGTGGGCGCGGGCGTGGGCGGCAGCGGGGTGGTGGACTGCCCGCCTACGGGTGCGTGTGCTGTCGCCGCAGACGGGTCGCCCGTGACGATGATATACACCGGACCACTGTTCGCGCCCGTGCAGGCGCTGAGCAGAAATACCAGCAGTCCACTAAAGAACGCGGCACTGGTCAGCGTTGTTTTAAACAGCTTCAAAATCACCATCAATAGCTTTTGTCCCCTCAGCAGTCACCGGATACAGATCGCACAACGATGCGTGCCGTTATGCCTCCGGCAGCACTGTCATCCTGGAAGTTGACTTTATGGGGAGAGGGTAAATGGCTGCGGCGTGCGTGTCAATGACGGTTTCCCGCCGCTAACCCGGCGCTTATGCTGATTCGCTGTCACGCTCCGGCGGCTGCAAATCGCCTGCCAGCCAAGGCATACCATAGCCAACGCTAAGATGTCCGGCTTCTGCCAGCGCGTGTCCCAGTTCCTGCGGTGTGTGGTAAACCCACCAGTGGTCGGCAGAGGGCAAAATCGCCACGCCAAAGTCGGTGACGACCAGCTCACTCAGCGTTTTGCGCACAGTCCCGGCAGCCTCGCTGCGAGTCAGCGTCACACGAAAGCGCGAGGGCATGCCCGCGCTGTACTGGCTGTCCGTATAAACCAGGTGCTGGTACTCGATAGCGACCTGCACGCCGCTGTCCAGCACACGGGCGAAGCGAAACAGCCCGCCCGCCCACTGCACCGGACGCGGTTCCAGCCCATAACCCGCCGCCGTGTATGCCTGCCCCAGCACCGTCAGCAGCATTGAACGGAAGAAGTCCTGCGCGGGCTGGCGCTGTTCAAACACGTTGTCCATCAGACCGGCTCTTTCTCCAGATACACCGCCAGCAGCGCTGTGCCCCGCCGGTTGAGAATCGCCTGCATCAGCCGGGCGATGTTCGCGGCGTCATCGCCCCCGCGATGATGCGTGCCGACCAGCGTCAGCCCCGCCTGTGCCAGCGCCTGCGCCATGCCTACCTGCCGCGCGCGTTTCCCCTGCCGGTTGAAGGTCTCGGCAAACAATGCCTTGATGTTGACATGCTGCGCGCCGAAGGGATAGGGCACGGCATAGGACTGCGCCTGCCATTCAAACATGCGCCGGTCATAATTGCCCCAACTGCCCCACAGGCGCTGGTCGCTCAGGTATTCCTGCCGCAGCACAGCGCAGGCGTCGGCAAAGGAGTTGCCCTGTTCGACCATCTCTGGTGTAATGCTGGTGAGGCTGGTGCAAAAAGGGCTGACGCGCGAACGTGCCGGGTTGACCATCAGGCTGTGTGCGCTGCCAGGTGCGCCCGTTTGCAGGTCAAGCAAACAGACGCCAATCTCGATGATTTCGCTCTGTTCACCCGGCGGCGGACCGTCTTTCCAGCAGGTCGCCTCGACATCCACCACCAGCATATAGTCACGCCTGAGCATGTCCGCGCCCCTTTCTGTCGCCTCCCTGCTAGACCCGCCTTGCATCGCAGCGCCCCGCATTACGCCAGCCCCATCAGGCGCGAAGGCATCTTGGGGAACAGGGCATCCAGCAGCACCGCCGCTTTCTTGCCGACATTGATTTCCGGCAGCACGTCATCCAGTTCCTCGTGTGTGCGGTGTCCAAACACCTGATTGAGGAACGTATACCACGGGAAGCGCGCATCAGTGGCATCCTGCTCCTGCGGGTTAACCAGGCGTGTGTCTTCCGTGTCGGTGATAATGCCGTTCTCAAATACGATGCGCAGTCCGGTCAGATCAAGAAAATTAATCGTCAGTTCGCCGCTGTAGCGCTGCGCCGCCGACCCCACCAGCCGCTGTTCCAGCACAGGCGCAATCTGGCGAATCAACTGCGCCGGGCTTGCCGCGCGCATATACCAGGCATACAGACGCGGACGCAACGACGCGCCAAAAGTGCGGTCAACCAGCGTGAACAGACCCGGCGGGTGTGTACTGTCAATCAGCAGATAACGGGGCGCATCTGCGCCGTACTTTGCCGCCACATGCGCCTGTATGCCGCGCAGCACATCATCAAAGGTCGCCAGATACGAAGTCTGGTCGCCAACGACATAGCCCATACAGGTGATCCATTCATTGAAACGCTGGCGCAGCGCCATATAACCTAGCGGCGTCCCGGCGCTGTCCTGAATCATCATTAAATCCAGCTTCCAGATCGGGTTAGCCTCACGCCCATGCAGTTCATAGGACCACTGCGCGGCACTGCGCTGGCTGCTCAGGGCATAGCGCGGCGCGTTGTAGGCATCCCAGCGCATCAGGTGCGGGATGTCCGCGTCGGTCGCCGGGCGCAGCGTATACTGCGGCTGCTGGTCATCTGCCAGCTTCGGTACAAGATCAAGCGGCACAACCGCGCCTGTACCCAGCGGAACCGCCATCGTGTACCCAAACTGGCGATAATAATGCGGAATGCCAGTAATCACCTGAATCGTGTGTCCCAACGCCGCGCTGCGGGCGTGCGCCTCGTTCATCAGCGCACGGATCAGCCCCCGGCGGCGGTATTCCGCGTCAGTGGCGACCAGTTCAACGCGCCCCACGCCCAGTTCAATCCCGGCGTAAGACCATGTCTGCGGAATAAGCAGCAGCGACGATACAATGCGGTTGTCTTTTTGTGGATCCACCACCATCCAGACATCCTCTGCGGTGGTTGCCGGGTGATCGCCCGCAATCAACGCCGCAACCCACTGCCCCAGCAGCGGACCATCTTCGTCCCCGGCAGCGCTGAATGTATCCGAGAAAAACTGCGGCAGCGCCTCACGATCACCCGGCGCGCCTTCTGCCAGTGAGCGCAGCACCAGCCCGCCCGAAAGTTGTTTCACCATGCAATGCTATCCTTACGTTGGCTCTCGCTGGCAGGGTACTGCCCTACCCTCAAAGAAATCTCTCCACAACATTTAATTTATCACAACCCTTCTTGACCCGTCTAGAGCCATTTCCAGATCAACGGGATGAGCATCTCCCAGTCCGCCAGCCCGCCGTGCCAGCTCACCAGCGAAGACAGGCCATCATCACGATCCGTGACCAACCCGCCCAAACGAGGGAACACAATCACATCGCCCAGGCGATGCAGCGCTTCGGCATAGGCGGGTTCGCTGCCGAACAGCCCGGCGCGCACGGCATCGTCGCTGTTCACCCAGACAAGTTCATCGCCATATTCGCGTTCCAGGGTGCCGATAATCTGCTGGCGCATGCCATCGCGGGCGGTGAGATACGCCATGCGCGGCTCGCCCGTGCCCACGGTGCGCAGCGCATCCACCAGCGGCTGCGCGCGGGGGTCAGTGCTGAAGTTAATTACATGACTGGCGTTGTAATGCCCGTGATCTGCCGCGAACAGAAACAGCGTGCGCCCATCCTGCACGACAGGATCGCCCAGCAGCGTGTTAAGCTGGCTGAACTGTTCGTGGACTTCGTGGCGGGTGTAAGGGGTATCCGCGCCGTAAGCATGTGCCAGCGTATCAAACGGGGGATAATAGACCTGTACGGCACAGCGCTGCCCGCGTGTCTGCGCCAGCACATCGCGCAGGCGCAGCCAGAAATCGCTCATCCCGGCATGGCGGTGGCGGTGTTCCTTGCGCACACCGCGATGCAGCACTTGCGACAGCCCGGTGCCCATCAAGGACTTTTCGAGCAGCAGATGCGTCGGGATGCCTGCTTTTGCCAGCAGTTCGGGCAAACCCGGCACGGGCACAAACGTCTGCGGGTCCAAGCCCCACTGCACAAACGCCCCCGGCGCAACCGGCACCGTGTACGGCGACAGGCTGAGCATGTACACGGGCATAGAGAATTCGCGCAGGAACATACCCAAACCGACGATACCATGTGCTATCGGGGCGCGCCCGGTCCACAGCGTCGTCAGCGCGGCAACTGTTGTACTGGGTGAAATTGAGGTCAGCGGCACTGCCCCACGCCCGTCGGTCAGGTCACCCAGCAGCCCGCGCAGGGCGGCGTCATCTGTCATGAACTGCTGGAGCAGCTTGTAGCCCAGACCGTCTGACAGAAACAACACCACACGATCCACCCGCCCGGCAGGGTCATCTCCCGCCCAGACGGCGGCATCCAGCGGGCGGGCGTCGGGCAGCGCAATGCCCAGCAGGTGTGGAATGCTCTGCGCCAGGTTGACCAGCGACAGCCCCTGAAAATGCGGGAAAATCCAGTCCTGCGTCCAATCCGGCGCAAATTGCAGCGGGCGATAGGCGCGGAGGCGCGCTTCCAGTTCGGTTGCCGTCGTGTGGAGGGAGAAATCGGCAGGCATATGCGGTATCCTATCTGCTGCGTGAAGACAGCGGGCAAAACGGTGACCGCAAGACTGTAGCGGCAGTCGTGTTAAATTTCAACCGGATTGCCGCCTGCGCCTGTGCTGCCCCGCAGCAGTTGTCTCTGCCGCGCCCGACTCACCAGCCCAGTGCTTTAATCAGCGCGTGGTTGCCTTCGCCGCCGAGTCCCTGCGCCTGCAACTGGTTATAGAGCGCCGAGATTTTGCGCGTGGTTTCCAGAGTCACCCCCAACTGCTCCGCCGCTTCCAGCACCAGCCGCAGGTCTTTCTGCTGCAAATCAATCGTGAAACCGGGTCGCCAGTCGTTCGCCACAGCCTGCGGACCGCGGTTGTTCCACATCCAACTGCTGGCAGCGCCACCGCCCAGCGCCGTGATTGCCTTGTTGAGATCCAATCCACCCGCCCGCGCCAGCTTCAGCGCCTCAGCGACGGCGAGCATGTTGACGACGACCAGCACCTGATTAACCAGCTTGGTGATCTGCCCCGCACCCTGCCCGCCCATGGGTGTGATCGTCTTGCCCATCGCCTGAAACGCAGGCAGCGCACGCTCGAAATCCGCTTCTGCGCCGCCAACCATAATGCTCAGGGTGCCTTTTGCCGCGCCCTCACTGCCGCCGCTGATTGGAGCATCCAGCATTGTGCCGCCTGCCGCCTGCACCTGCCGGGCGACATCCAGCGTCACCTGTGGGCTGATCGTGCTCATGTCAATCACCAGCGCGCCCGGTTTCAACCCGTGAATCACGCCGTTCGCGCCGCAGACCACTTCAACTACATCAGGCGTATCACTGACGCAGGTAATGATGATGTCACAGTGCCGGGCGAGGTCAGCAGGATCAGCGGCGGTCTTTGCGCCCTCTGCCGCCAGCTCATCCATGCGACTGGCGGTGCGATTCCACACATATAGCTCAAAACCCGCCCTGAGCAGGTTGCGCGCCATGCCGCGCCCCATAATCCCCAGCCCGATAAATCCGATGATGTCGCTCATACGCAGTCCTCATTAAATCCCGATAGCGTGCTGCCAGCGGGTTCCAGTACAATCAAAGCATCGTCTGTTGTAGAAACCGCCATGATTGTTTCACAAAAGCTGATGAGCGTCGAGGAATTTCTCGAATTCACGCAGCAGCCCGAAAACCGCGAACGCTTTCTTGAACTGGTCGCCGGAGTGCCTGTTGAGATGCCCCCTGCAAGCAAACGCAATACCGTAGTTGCCATGCGCATTGGGCGGTTTCTCGGAAACTTTACCGATGACCGCGACCTCGGCTACACCACTGGCGCAGACGGCGGCTATTAACCGGGACCGCGCGATACCCGCCAACCGGATGTAGAGTTCATCAGCAAAGCACGTGTGGCAACTCTGGAGGGTGTGCTGTTTGTAGGTGCGCCTGACTTAGCTGTCGAGGTGATTTCGCCGAGCGAAAGTCCCCGCGATGTACTGGACAAAACCCGTTTGTATCTTCAGTCCGGTTCGCGGCTCGTCTGGAACTGCTATGTGCCTGCGCAGACGGTGGATGTCTGCACGCTGGCGGAAAACGGCGAAGATCTCGTGATTAAGACCGTTCGCATGGGCGGCATGCTGGACGGCGGCGGTGTGCTGCCGGGCTTTACGCTGGCAGTGAGCCAGATTTTCGCCTGATTCCCCCTGCGCCTATTCCCGCGCTGCCTTGAGCAGTTCGCGCACTTCTTCGGGTGTATTCACCGGCAGCTTGCAGACAAAATTGCGGCAGACATACGCCGTTGGGCGTCCAGCACGCAGTGTCCGGTAGCTCAGCAGCGGGATTACGGACTCTCCTTCAACATTACTTGCTGATAATGCGACAACGGCGTTGGGCTGGTAATGCTGCACTACGCTGTCCAGCAGGTCGCGGGTGGCTGTATCCTGTGGGCTGCCGACAATGGCAAGTTCCGCAATGCCCTGCACCAGCATATCCACCGCGTTCAGTGCCTCGCCAAACGCTTGTGGAAACTGGCGCAGCGCTTCGGTCAGCAGGCGCAGCACCCCGCGCGCCGCCGCGTCATAGCGTCCGTCGCCGGTATATGCCGCCAGCCGCAAAAGCTGCTTCGCCAGCATCGCATTCCCCGATGGCACGGCGTTATCCTGCACATTGCGCGGGCGCACAATCAGCGCGTCGTGGTCGTCGCTGGTGTCGTAGAAGCCGCCATCAGCAGCCGGGAAACGCTCCAGCACCACATCCGCCAGCCGCCGCGCCGTCGTGAACCAGCGCTCGTCAAACGTCGTTTGGTACAGTTCGAGCAGCGCATCAATCAGGTTAGCGTAGTCTTCCAGCACAGCGTTGATTTTGCTGCTGCCGTCTTTGTGTGTGCGGTACAGCCGCCCGTCCGGTCTGACAACTGCCGCCAGCAGGAACTCGCCCGCCCGCACTGCCGCCGCCTGATAATCGGCGCGCTTGAACACCCGCGCGGCTTCTGCCAGGCTCGCCAGCATCAACCCGTTCCAGCCGGTCAGAATCTTGTCATCCAGCCCCGGATGCACACGATGCGCCCGGTGGGCGTAGAGTTTGTCCTTGCAGCGCGCGATGGTCGCCTGTAATTCCGCCTCACTGACTCCCAGGCGCTCTGCCACCACGCGTTCAGGACTGGGCACGTAGAGGATGTTGTGCCCCTCGAAATTGCCGCGCGCCGTGACACCCCAGTATTCAATCGCTGCCGGGGCATCTTCGCCCAGCAGGTCTTCGAGTTCCTGCCTGCTCCAGACGAAGAATTTGCCTTCCTCACCCTCGCTGTCAGCGTCGGTGGCACTGTAGAAACCGCCTTCGGGCGCGGTCATCTCGCGCAGCACATAATCGTAGATTTCCTCGGCGATGCGGCGGTAGAATGGATTCGCCGTCGCCTGCCATGTGTGCAGGTACAGGCGGCTGAGCTGCGCGTTGTCGTAGAGCATTTTCTCGAAGTGCGGCACCAGCCAGTAACGATCCACACTGTAGCGCGCGAATCCGCCGCCGACCTGGTCGTACATGCCGCCCTGCGCCATTTTGTCCAGCGTGAACGCCAGCGCATGCAGCGCCGCGTCATCGCCAGTGCGCAGATACGCCCGCAGCAGAAATTCGAGGTTCATCGGCTGTGGGAATTTGGGCGCACTACCAAAGCCGCCCCACTCGCGGTCAAACCCGCGCAGAATGCCTTTGTAGGCGCTGTCGAGCAGCGCGGCGTTCAGGTCGTCGGCACTGCCGCCGATACCCAGCACATCGCGCCCCAGCGTGCCGGTCAGCGCCTCTGCTGCGCGTTCGACCTCCTCGCGGCGGTTGGTATAGGCGTCATGAACGCCTTCCAGAATTTGCCGGAAGGATGGTCTGCCAAAAGCAGGTTCCTTGGGGTAATAAGTGCCGCCGTAAAACGGACGCCCATCGGGCAGCAGGAAGACGGTCATGGGCCAGCCGCCGCTGCGCGTCAGCGCCTGCACCGCCTGCATGTAGATGTCGTCTACGTCGGGGCGTTCTTCGCGGTCAACCTTGATGTTGATAAACAGCCGGTTCATCAGCGCGGCGGTGTCGTCGTCCTCAAAGCTCTCGTGCGCCATCACATGACACCAGTGGCACGCGCTGTAACCCACGCTCAGCAGCACAGGCTTGTCTTCGGCTTTTGCGGTGGTGAATGCCTCGTCACCCCAGGGATACCACGCCACCGGGTTAGCGGCGTGCTGCAATAAATACGGACTGGTCTCGTTTTGCAGACGATTCATGAATCTTCCTGAGCCACTTTATTGGTCAAATCACATATTCACCACGTCAGCAGCGGGGGCGGGGTTTCATCGCCGGTGATCGGCGCGATTGGCTCGGTGTCGCCAGCGGGCAGCGCACCGCCCGCCGCAGGTGGTTTAGCCAGGTGCGGCACTTTCCAGTAGCCTTCCAGCCATTGTACCAGACTGCGCGTGACCCCCGGCGACATGCGCACCGCCGCCTCGTGATTGCGCGGCGAATACGCCAGCAGGGTGGTGTACTGGCTGCGGCGGATGGTCATCACATAATCGTGCTGCCAGCGTGCCTGCCCCCACAGGAAGGCAATGCCGTACCCGCTGCTCTTGCGGTGCATCAAATCCAGCCAGCGGCGGCGTTCCATGTCGTTCAGCGTGTCCAGCACAAAACGCAGCGTCAGCATTGAACCGAACGTATAGGAAAACTGCACCACGCGCGTTTCGGCACTGGCATCCACAACGACCATCGCGCTGCCGTCCTGACTGGCAAGGTTTGCCACCCCGCGCGGGGCACTGGCTTTCATACGCCGCGTTTTAAACTCGGTCATTAAAGGCATATTCGGAAAGCGGTTGATCAGTTCGCTGTCGAGGTCAATCTCATTCTTGAAGAACTGTTCCAGGGTCCACGGCACGCCCCCCAACGGCGCGCGAAGATCGCTGATCACGTCGCGGCTGACCGAGTCAGTGTTGGGGCGTGTGCGGGTCGGATCACGGCTGACGCCCGCCTCAATCAACTCCGCCGCTTTGCGCATCACATTAGTCCTGTGCTCAAAATCGAGCAGGTCATCGCTGCCTGTCATCGCAATCGCCCTCGCCGGGAATATGCCGTCATCCAGAAACGGTTAGTCTTATGCTTCCATTGTACCCGATGTCCGCGATAAACCGTACCACTGCTGGCTTAAGGGTGTGAACGGGTCTTGCCGCGCGACGGTGCCGCCTGCTTGTGCCACTGGTGCAGACCAGCGCAATCTCGGACCCATGAGCTTAAAAATCTCACCTGTAGGGACGAACCCTGCATCGCCCGCGCATTCATGCTGTGCTATCGGAACCCACACCAGGGCAGTTGCGGCTATTTTGCATGCGTTTGGCGGATTTTAGGGCAATTCTTATACTTTCGCTGTATAGTGGGTGTCAGTTTAATGTCCAGTAACGGGAATGCAGTCTCATGCAGTTTTTCAACAATCGCAATTCCAACGAACCCAATAACCCGGAAAAGAAACCCAATCCAACCCCACCGGGATCGCCGCAGCTTCCGCGCTGGGTCTGGCCCACCATCCTGATTATGCTGCTGGCATGGCTGGTGCTGCAACTGCCCGGCATGTTTGACGGTTTCGCGGGCAACCCGGTGACAGTCAGCATGTCCTTTTTCCTGGGGCAGGTCGACGCCGGCAATGTTGATGAGGTCGTCATTGAGGGCAGCACAGTCACCGGCATGCTGAACAACGCGGAGACTTACACAGACGACACTGGTCGCCAACAGGACGTGAGCGCCTTCAGCGTGACTCTGCCGGACAACTATGCCAGCCTGGGCGATCTGATTCCCCGGCTGGAAAGCAACAATGTCCAGTTCAGCGTGCGCAGCACCGAGATCAGCCCGTTTCTGGCAATTCTGATCAACTTTGCCCCACTGCTGCTGCTGATTGTCTTCTTTGTCTGGATGGCACGCCGCACGCAGAACCAGATGACCGGGGTTTTTGGCTTCGGGCAGTCCCAGGCACGCGAACACGAGGTGGAACGTCCACAGGTGACATTTGACGACGTTGCCGGGCAGGATGCCGCCAAACAGGAACTCGAAGAAGTTGTGGATTTCCTCAAGGAGCCAGAGAAGTATATTGCGCTCGGGGCGCGTGTGCCGCGTGGGGTGCTGCTGATTGGTCCGCCCGGCACGGGCAAAACCCTGCTGGCGCGCGCTGTCGCCGGTGAGGCGAAAGTGTCGTTCTTCAGCATTGCCGCGTCCGAATTTGTCGAGATGTTCGTCGGCGTGGGCGCCAGCCGCGTGCGCGACCTGTTCCGCCGTGCCAAGCAAAACGCGCCCAGCATTGTGTTTATTGACGAGATCGACGCTGTTGGACGCCAGCGCGGTGCCGGGTTGGGCGGCGGGCACGACGAACGCGAACAAACACTGAACCAGATGCTTTCCGAAATGGACGGCTTTGAACAGACCGAGAGCGTGATCATCATGGCGGCGACCAACCGCCCGGATGTGCTCGACCCGGCGCTGCTGCGCCCAGGACGCTTTGACCGTCAGGTGACGGTGGGGCTGCCAGATCGTAAGGGGCGGGTGGCAATCCTCAAGATTCACGCCCGCGGCAAGCCGCTCGGGCCAGATGTTGATCTGGATCAGCTCGCCGGGGGCACGATTGGCTTCAGCGGCGCTGATCTGGCGAACCTGTGTAACGAGGCAGCGCTGACGGCTGCACGCAAGAATCACAAGCGCATCAGCGGACGCGATTTCTCCGATGCGTTTGACCGGATTGTACTGGGCACAGAAAGCCCGCCGCTTTCTAACGAGCAGGAACGGCGCGTGGTCGCCTATCATGAGGCTGGACACGCCATGGTTGCCGCGCTGACCCCCGGCGCTGACCCGGTACTCAAGGTAACAATTGTGCCGCGCGGGCAGGCGCTTGGTGTCACGGCGCAGATCCCCACTGAAGATATTCGCAACTACTCGCGGCAGTATCTGCTGGGGCGCATGAAAGTGCTGCTTGGCGGGCGGGCAGCGGAGAAGGTCGTTTTTGAAGATGTGACCACCGGCGCGTCGAACGATTTGCAGCGTGTGACCGATCTGGCGCGGCGCATGGTGATGCAGTTTGGCATGAGCGAGCGTATCGGACCGCTGAACTTTGGCGAAGATGAAACGCAGCCGTTCCTCGGTTACGCACTTTCGCACACACGGCACTACAGCGAAGAAACCGCCGCTAAAATTGACGAGGAAGTCAAGGCGCTGGTCGAAGCGCTGTACACGGAAACGCTGGAACTGCTGCGCGCCAACCGGGACAAGCTGGACGCGCTGGCGAATGAACTGCTGACCGATGAAGTGGTCGAAGCGCAGCGCGTGTTCGAGATTGCGGGACTGGACTCCAGCGCCAACGGGAACCTGAAGCACTTCGCGCTGCGCGATGGCGGCAACCTGCCGGACATGAAGCCCGCGCCACAGCCTGCCCCGGTCTCCCCCGGCAGTGAAGACCACGACACGAATTAGCTGTGCACCTATCCGTAAACCTGTTTTCCTGAACACTTCTGAACAAGGGGACTAATCCCCTTGTTCGCGTTAATGCTGTGTAAACCCAAAACCAGGCGGGCGGGGTGTGCGATCCCAACCCGCCCCGCAATCCCGGTGATCGTGCCCTACTCCGCAGGTTTGCGCCCGACTGCCGCATAGAAGAAGCCGTGAAAGACCTCCTCGCGCCGGTAGTCCTGCGCGTGCGTTTCCAGCCATTCCCACGGACGCCGCGAACTGTCCGCAATGATCGCCGTGTCAATCAGATCCATCAGGAATGCCAGCGGGCGCGCGTACCAGCGCGTGCTCTCGCTAATGTCCCCAATGGCAAGCACACCGCCCGGCTTGAGCAGCGCCCACGCCCGTTCCAGCGACTGCTCCCAGCGCGGAATCACCGCCAGCCCCATCGTGCAGATGATCGCGTCAAACTGCCCGTCAAAGTCCATCTCCGCCGCGTCGGACTGCACCAACGTCACATTCTGCCAGCCGCCCGCGCGGACGACCTGCTGCGCCGCGTCGAGCATTTCCGGGCTGTAGTCCGTGCCGGTCAGGTGTCCCTGCGCGCCAATCCGCTCCATAATCAGCGGGAAATTCGCTCCCGCCCCGCAGGCAAAATCCAGCACCCGCATCCCCGGCTGCAAATCCGCCAGCCGCAGCAGCGCCCGGCGCATATCCACACGCGGCGAAAACAGCACATCGGTCAGGTTATAATTCTGCGCCCGCCGCTGGTAGTAACGATCCAGCCGTTCCTGCGTCACGCCCTGCACCTTGCGCTGGCGCAGCAGCGACCCCGCCGCCAGCCCAACCAGCACGCCCACTACAAACTGTCGTTTCACGTTCCCATCCTTGCCACGCCGGTGACCTGCTGCACAACCGCCCGCAGCAGCCCCCAGCAGACGAACACAAACAGCGCCACAAACAGCGCGCTGGTTTTCAGCACAATCAGCAGCCCCGCCAGCGCCCCGAACAGCGCCAGCTTGTAGATGCGCAGCGCTCCCTGCGTCAGCATCGCGCTGGACTCGTAGCGCACCTTGCTGACCATCAGCACGGATACACCCGTAACCAGCACCGCCGCCGCGCCTGCTGCCCCGTAATCATCCCACAGATTGCCCGCGAAAATCACATAGCTGGCGAGCAGTGCCGCCGCAACTGTGCTGGGCAGCCCGACAAAATAGGGTTTTTTGTCGTGCGGGTCATTCTGCACGTTGAAGTGCGCCAGCCGTACCGCCGCGCACAGCACCGGCAGAAAACTGACCAGCACGCCGGGCATACCCCACACGCTGAAATAGAGCTGGTAGAACAGCAGCGCCGGGGCAAGCCCATAATTGAGCACATCTGCCAGCGAGTCGAACTGCGCGCCGAACTCGCTGGTGGCGTGGAAGATGCGCGCCGCCCGCCCGTCGAGCATATCCAGCAGTGCCGCCAGCAGCAGCAGCGCCGCCGCTGTGGTATACATGCCGTCCAGCACCTGCGTCAGCGCCAGAAAGCCCATGAACACCGCCAGCGCCGTGATACTGTTGGGAATCAGCACCACACGACGGCGGGGTTCTGCCTGCTCACCGGCGGCAGCGTTGAGTAGATCGTTCATTTCACTCGCATTCTGCACACGGGCAGCGTATACCCGCCGGGCGCTGCCTCAGCCTGCATTGACCAGCAGTGCCAGCAGCGTTTCGCCGCCGCGCACCTTTTGCCCGATTTGTACCTGCAACTGCGCGTCCAGCGGCAGAAACACATCAAAGCGCGACCCGAACTTGATAAACC